>NZ_CAMLOV010000070.1 GCF_946481715.1 uncultured Mucilaginibacter sp.
GGCAGCGAATACCTGGACGAGCAGGGTTACATTGTTTTGCACCAGGGCTTACAGCCGGTTTTGGCGTATTTTACGTTTGCGCGTTTTATAGAAGCCGATGCGGTGCATTATACCGCAACAGGCCCGGTTACCAAACGTTACGAAAATGCAGATGCATTACCGGCAAAGGAGGTAGTGAAACTGGTACAACAACAGCGCAGCACCGCAAATGCTTACGCCAACGAAGCGGAAAGATTTCTAATGGATCACCAGGAACAGTTCCCGGCATGGCATTATAACCGTAAAAACAAAAGTAGCAGGCAGCCGGGCCCACGCATACGCGCGGTAGACCGTTCGGACTTTAATTACCCTGCAGAAAGCTACAGCAACCAACCATTTACCGATGAATTTTTAAACTATGGCAACGGATAAAAAAATAAGCGAACTACCTGTATTAACAGATATCAGTGCAACCGATATCTCTGTTTTGGTAAACAATGGTGTAGATTATCAATTCTCCATCAGTTCGCTACTGCAATACCTTAACACAAATTTATCGGCCGGCGCCATCATATCCTTTGGCGCCGAACTGCCTCAAAACACGGCTGGCAAAAATGGAGATGTGTTCCTGAACACGGGTACAGGGCAATTTGCGCAAAAAACATCGGGCACCTGGGCCATTGTATTTACCCTGCCCCAAACAAATGCCGCAGACGGCACCATTTTATACGGTGCCGGTTTACCTGCAACAAGTACAGGTAAAAATGCCGATAGCTATATCAACACCCTAACCGGCGTTTTTTATTTAAAAAGCGAGGGAGCATGGTCGCAGGCCTTCTCTATGCAAACCGGCCCGCAAGGACCGCGTGGCGAAAAAGGTGATACCGGCGACACGGGGCTAAACGGTAAAACTGTGCTGAGTGGCACATCCAACCCTTCTAATACCGGTACCGGCGCAAACGGCGATTTTTATATCAATACCAATACGCTGATGCTATTTGGCCCAAAAACTGCCGGCGTTTGGGGTGCCGGGGTATCATTAGTAGGCGAACAGGGAGAAAAAGGCGATGACGGAGATCCGGGTCCCGCAGGGCCGGCCGGACCAGCCGGAGCCACAGGCGCAACGGGGCCTACCGGGGCTACTGGGCCAACAGGTGCAACGGGTGCAACCGGCACACAAGGGCCGCCGGGGGCAGGTGTACCAACTGGTGGAACAACCGGGCAGGTATTGGCTAAAAACACCAATACCGATAATGACACGCACTGGGTAACGCCTGTAGCAGGCGTAACAGACCGGGGCGGGAGCAGCACAAGCACCACAGATTCGATAGCAAGCTATCCTGATGGCCTAACCTGCGAATGGGTAAATACAGATTTTCCAATTAACGGGATGTTAATAACCAATAAAACATCTGGGAATGGAGGAATGGTGACTCAAATTTTAACAAATTATAATGGATCACCGACGCTATACCTGAGAGTAGGGTGGTCCACCGGCGGCTTTGGTCCATGGAAGCAAATCCCTACTGAAGGCCCATTAACTACGGTTTTAACAGGGTACTCGTCAGGTGCCGGGACTATTACAAATGCTGATAACATATTACAAGCTATACAGAAACTCAATGGCAATATGAGTGGTCTTGGCAATCCTTTTCACGATAGGGGTGATCGAAACAACTTTCCGGCAGATGATTTTAATAATTACTCCTTTGGTATAACCATGGAGTATGTAAATCATGCAGATTTTCCAATAGCTGGAATGTTAACAACACATAAATCGAATGCTATAGGCGGCAGGGGTTTTCAGCAACTCGTTAATACTGACAATGGTGTAACTTATATTAGAGGTGGGTATTATGCCGGTTGGGGAACTTTCAGACTGATTACCCCAGCTTAGCATGGATTCTACATTTCAATCGTTACAGGCTCGATATGACCGGGTGTTAAAGCCTGTGCACTCAAGGCCTTTGATATCCATTTTGTGCTGTAACGCTGCTAACGTTTAAAAAGTGCTGAAATTTAACCGGCCTGAGCACCTCGCTTACAGAGCTTTTCCAATTCCAGATAGCGGCGTCACAGTCAGAGACCTTCCAACCAATCCGTTCTGTACGACAACTTCCTGCCCAACTCAATAGAGGGTTTTTCAACTTTTATAAACATCGCTTTAGCACATATGATCACCAAAATGAGCATGGAAATATCGGCAACAATATTTAAGCTCAGGCGCTGCTGCACTGCTAAATTTGCTTTTATAAAACCAAATAAATAAATCCCAACGGGTACATGTATTAAATAAACGGAGTACGAATAATCGCCCAGGCGGCTAAAAAAATTATTTTTTAGCGGGAAACGGCTATTCAGCAAAATGAGTACGCATACCAGCAGCGAAGTGAAATAATAAATAGAAGATGGGTGTTTAACATAAGCGCCGATAGCTGATAATAAAAGTAAGCCTACCGCAAAAAACAAATCCTCGCCCCGGTGTATAACCGAATAAAGTGCATAACCCAGCATAAAAACAGGAAGTTCGTTAAAAAAGAACAGAAACCCTGCAGGCTTTTGAGGGATAAAAATAGCTGCCGCTGTTAATAGTAACAGGAAGCCCCATTTGGCCCGGCCGCCGATAGCTAAAGCAACAAAAACCAACAGGTAAAAGCATATTTCGTACGGCAGGGTCCAGTAAACCCAGTTGATGGTACGCACGGTAGAAAGTGGTTCGGTGTATAAACAAAGGGTGGCTGCTATATCGCCCGGGGAATTTGGCAGCGCCGTTGCAGAATTGGTACCTGTAACAATTTTTAACGCTACAGCTGAGAGGCATACCAACAAAATGCTAAACCAATAGGGCGGGTATATCCTAAAAAAACGCCTCACTATAAAACTAAAAGGTGTTTTGGCATGCTGCCCGGCAATGCAGATACAATAACCACTAATGACAAAAAACACCGGCACCCCCAAATAACCAAATTTACAAAATGCCCGGTACCAATTATCAATATAAGGTATCCCCGCATTGAAATGGAATAATGCCACCCATGAGGCGGACAAAAACCGCAAAAGATCAATTAAATAATTACGTTTTGAGTCGTTTGGCTTAAGCATCAATAAACAGGAAGCATTTAATTTTAACGGGGCACCTGGCAGTATCGCCAAAGCTAAGCAAAATCGTTGTCATCGTTTAATAAACGCCAAACCTTCAAAAATCCATTATTAACAACTATAAACATATTTTCACATGCAAAAACCGCTCACCATCCTTCAGCGCATCCTAAGCGACACGCCGGCCTTTTTTAAACGTGCCCAACTTTTTGGCCTAAGTTTAGCCGGGCTGGGCACTTCGCTTACCCAAATTGCCGGCATACCCGGCAAACTCTCTACTATACTAATCTCCATAGGCTCAACTATGGCTGTTGTGTCGCAATTTGCTGTAAAGCAATGGCCATCGAAAGAAGCGCCGAGCGATGCCCCTAAATAAACCCGCCATTGAGTCGATTTAATTACACCCCATTTTTAAACATTAACCCATGACAACATTTGAACACCGCGAACTTAAAGGCATCACTATTAAAAACATAGTGGTTACTATCGTCAGCACGGCCAGTATTGTAGTATCGGTAATGACTACTTACTTTCAATTAAAAGGTGAGATCCGCGACCTGAAAGTAACACAGGATGCCCAAACCCGTGTAAACGAGATCCGGTTGAAAGTGCTTGAGGGACAGGTGGCCCTTTTACAGCGCGAAGTGGAGGAGATCAAGTCGCGTAAATATTGATCTTATAATCTTCCATGCTTCAGTTTAAGCTGTGTTTTATGATCAGGCGCGACAAACATCATAAGCCGGTGCAAGTTACAAGCGCTATCCCTGCCTCATCATAAATTTACTCATTAAGTTATTTTATAAAAACTTTGCAAACTAACTACCAGCCCATATATATTTGCACCCCTCAAAAATCAACCAAGCCATGAGCCACCACAATTTAAACAACCAGGAGTTTCTTCGGCAAATAGAAACTGTTACCATCGACCCGGAGCTATTTAACCATGAGGCACATATCCGTATGGCATGGCTATATTTAAATGAGTTTGAAAAGGACACAGCGCTCGGTCGCATCAGCGCCGGCATCAAGGGCATCGATGCCAAATACGCCGGTGGGATGAAATACCATCACACTATCACTATGGTTTTTGCCAATAGTATGGTTGCATTGATGCAGGGTAAAATCCATAAAACCTGGCAGGAGTTTGTAGCCGCAAATGCGGGAATAGGCATTTCAAAAAGTTTTTTGGCGGAGTATTATTCGGATGATTTGCTTTATTCTGAAGAAGCCAAAGCCGGGTTTGTGATGCCAGATAATAAGCCGCTGCCGTCGATTTAGCTCCATGCTGCTATTAGCCATGGCTGGTTGAAGGCGAAAATTCCGAAAGAAGCAAATCATTAAGGAAAGCGACAGTTTAAGACCGATACCGAAGTGGACGTATTACGCCATTCGGTTGCCGGCAAAGAAGGCGAATTTATTGACTCGCAAAACGATGAGCTTATTAGCTATTCTTGCTTGCCCTCACCTCAAAATCCTCCTGGTGCGAAAATATTTTGCCGTCGTATTCCCAGTCCAACGTCAGTTTCCACTTGCCTTCGCTGCAATCGGCAAGCGGTATTTCTACTAAATTATCTTTCGTGCTTTCCACCCTTACCCTGATGCCGCAATCAGCAACGGAGTTCACCGGAGTAAGTGTAGCATTACCCCTCACCGGGTGGTTGAAGTTAAATTGTATGGCTTTCATATTTAGGTAAATTGATTACGCCAATTTAAAACATCAAGCGCCCAAAAAAAATGACGGCCGTCACAAAGCGCCCTGTAAATTTCCCAATGGCAGTTTTAACAGCACCTCTTCAAATGCCTGTAGTTGCTCTTTTGCTGAAGCAGGCAGGGCAAGCACATCACCAAACAATGCTTTATAATAAGCAATGCCGTTTAAGAGCTGGTTCTTAAATTTTAATAACTGGTTCTTCTTTTTATCAGTTAACCCGGCAATGTTTTGTTGTATATCTTTTTGCAGGTAATTTACGTAAAGATCGAGCTCTTTTAAAAACATATGAGGCCGCGCCACCTGCTTTAAAAGATCCAGCTTGCCATAAATATGCCCAACCATTTCATCTAAGGAAAAAGTCCGTTTAAAATAAGCCAGATTGGGGCCGGGGCAAATGGCCACCGCAGTATTTTCTTTAGGTTTCGCTATATCATACTTCAAGTACACCGATGAACATAACCCTTCGCAAAGGCATATTTTTTCGGTGATACTATTTAGTGCGCTCTGATGAGCATCGTCAGTGAGGTGCTGCCCGTTCAGTTGTTTTATTTTAAGGTTTTGGTACTCCCTGGATGCTGTGCAAATTGGTTGCTCTGTAAACTCGGTATTACTGCACAGGAATTTCTTGGTACATGGGCTCCCCGGGCGGTTGTTTTTTATACGGCTTAACCTCAGCTGCTCCGAAGAGCTTTGCTTAAAATTATTAAACAGTATGCCAAGTGGCGATGCGTTGCTCAGGTAATAATCATTTTCGCGGGCGCCGGCCAGTTTGGTCAGTGTTTCATCATCTACGTTGGTAGCTTCGGGTACCAGCAGGAAAGGGCTCCCCCAGCCTGTTCCGTCCAGGTTATAATAACGCGTTAAAAATTCCCCCTCATCCGCAGTACCTATCCCACCTTGCACGGTTATCCGCTGTACCGGGGCTTTTTTTGTTACTACCCCTTTCATCAGCAATGCGCTATCGAATAAGTTGTATAACTCATCCAGCATTTCTGCACGGCGTGTTTTAAACTCCTCCAATATAGGCCCAAGCAGGAATCCTTCCGTTGCAAAAGCATGCCCACCACAGTTTAACCCCGATTCTATCCTGAACTCGGACACCCACAATCCTTTCTTTGCCAAAAATTTTGCCTGTATAAACGCAGAGCGAAAATCACTTACTTTCAGGATGATCTTTTTCTTCAGCTGACCGTCGCCGGCAGGGAAAAAGTCGGCAAAGTTTTCAAGGTAACTATATAACCGTGGGTTCATGCCGGCAGATAAAACAACTGATGACTGCAAAGTACTTGCGGCAAAGCCCCGCAAGGCAGCAAGCGCATCGGTGTTTTCATCGCCGGTGTAGTTGCCATCGGCATTAAAATTCATCTTATCTACCTTAGCCATTATATTAACATCGATAGCTCCCTGTTCCATTTTTTTGAGCAGAATGGCTTTAAACATCCTTTTTTGCTCCCCCTCAGGATAATCCATCATCAGGTCGTAGCCTTGTTTGAGTTGCGAACTTTCGGGTAGTAATTCAAAATAACGGTCAAGGTCGCTGCCTGTACCGAAACTTTTCCGGCGCATATCCGCAAACTGTTGCCGTACCAGTTCATCTACTAGGTTTAAATAGGCGGTTACCCGTTTAGCACGGTAATCATCTTCTGTTTTCTTTATCGGCATAAACGCCTTTTCATTTTCGGTGGAATGGTACTCGCGCATTCGCTCTATCAGTTCATCGTCTACAACAGACATTACTGACGCTATGCCGTAGCGCGCTACTTTAAGGGGAGTATCTATAGAAAAACCCAGTCCTAACACGGGTATATGAAATGTATGGCTCATGGGCCAAAAGTATCGTTATACCCGCGCAAGAAAATTGACTACCGTCACTTTTTGCATAGCCCTTCATCATTATTTAAGCGTACCAAAACCGGCAGCTTTGAATAATTAAAATTAAGATATGACGGAGAGCACTTTTACCGAAGCTACCATTTGTTACCATTGCGGTGACGAATGTTTAAGCACACAATACGTGGAAGAAGAAAAACACTTCTGCTGCCTGGGCTGCAAAAGTGTTTACACCATATTATCGGCTAATAATCTTTGTAGTTACTATAATTTTAACGACCACCCGGGCCTAACCCGCGCCCGTACCGACAAACGGTTTGATTACCTGGACGAACCAAGCATAGTACAAGAGTTGATCGACTACAAGGATGATGAGCTCACCATAGTTACCCTTTACATTCCGCATATCCATTGCAGTTCGTGCATTTGGCTGTTAGAGAAACTGAATAAATTTAACCCTGCTATATCCTACAGCCGCATCGATTTCCTGAAAAAGCAGTTGAACATTAAGTATAATAATAAAAAGCTAAGCCTGAAGCAACTGTTAGAGTTACTTTTTGATATCGGTTACGAGCCGGCAATAAACCTGCAGGATGTTATAAAGAAACAAAACACTATTAAAGATAACCTGGTGCAACGTATTGCGGTAGCAGGTTTTTGTTTTGGCAACGTAATGCTGCTTAGCTTCCCCGAATACCTCGGGCTATCATCTTTTGAGCAAACCTTCAAACATTTTTTTGGATGGATGAACATCCTCTTTTCGTTGCCGGTGGTATTTTATAGCGGGCGCGAATACTTTATTTCGGCATGGCAAAACCTTAAGAATAAAGTTTTAAATATCGATTTCCCATTGGCGCTTGGTATAGCTGTCCTATTTATCCGCACGGTTGTAGAAATTGCAAATAATGCGGGTGCCGGCTTTGCCGATACATTATGTGGCCTTGTATTCTTTTTGTTAATAGGCAAATTTGTTCAGCGCAAAACATACCATCATATTTCCTTCGAGCGCGACTACCGCTCCTTTTTCCCGGTTGCGGTGCAGGTGGTGGAAAATGACGTGGAAACGCCAATACCGCTTGCCGGTTTAAAAGTGGGGCAACGCATTGTTTTACGCCATAACGAGATCATACCTGCCGATGCCATTTTATTAAAAGGCGATGCACTGATCGATTTCAGCTTTGTTACCGGCGAATCGGTACCCATTAGTAAAACATTAGGAGAAATTATTTATGCAGGTGGCAGGCAAACAAGCGAGGCAATAGAACTTGAAGTGGTGAAGCCGGTATCGCAAAGCTACCTCACCCAGCTTTGGAACAACGAAGCGTTTACCCGCCAGCAGGACAACCGCATGGCAACCTTTAACGAACGCGTAAGCAAGTATTTTACCATGGTGCTACTCATCATCGCTTTCGGTTCGCTTATATTTTGGCTGCCGACAGATTTAAACCGTGGCCTGGCGGCGTTTACAGCTGTGCTTATTGTTGCCTGCCCTTGCGCGCTGGCTTTAAGTACGCCTTTCACCATGTCGGCCGCGCTCAGCATATTTGATAAGAACCTTTTTTACCTTAAAAACACAGCAGTAGTTGAGCAACTGGCTAAAATAGATACCATTGTATTTGATAAAACTGGCACAATAACCACAGCCGGCAACAATAATATCAGCCTAACCGGCACATTAAGCCCGCCGCAAATGCAGATGATATATAGCGTTTGCATAAACTCTACCCACCCATTATCGCGCATGGTATGCCAGTATCTAGGCGCCGTAGAAAAACTTCCGGTTAGCAACTATAAAGAGACACCCGGCAAGGGAATTACTGCATTTGTTGGCAACGATGAGGTTAAAGTAGGCAGTGGCCGCTTTATGTTTGGGATGTACAACGAAGATAAAGGCACCACCAAAGTACACCTGATGATAAATGGGGATTACTTAGGCTATTTCTCGTTTAAACAAAGCTACCGCGATGGTTTGCAAGAAACCGCCCGGCAATTAGCAGGTTACCAGATGTTCCTCATATCCGGCGATAGCGACCACGAGAAAGAAGCTCTTATGCCGGTATTTAAAAGTGCCGAAAGGATGAACTTCAACCAATCGCCCCAAAATAAACTTGGCTTTATCCAGTTGCTTCAGCATTTAAAGGGGAAGGTGATGATGATGGGCGACGGGCTTAACGATGCCGGCGCCCTTAAACAAAGCGACCTGGGTATAGCGGTTACGGATAACATCAACAACTTTTCGCCGGGTTGCGATGCGATATTGGATGGGCGTTCTTTTAATAAGCTGCCGGCATTCCTCCAGTTTTCTAAAAGTACGGTTACCATTATTCATTGCTCGTTTGCCATCTCGCTTACTTATAACCTAATAGGCCTAAGCTATGCGGTTACCGGCAACCTATCGCCGCTTACGGCAGCCATATTAATGCCTTTAAGCACGGCAACCATTATTTCATTTACTACCGTAGCAACGCATTTTGCTGCAAAGAGGAGGAATTTAGCATGAGCATTATTTACTTTTTGATAGGCTGCAGCGTGTTATTGGCCCTGGTGTTTTTACTGGCTTTTTTTTGGGCACAGCGAACGGGGCAAAATGATGACCTCTACACGCCATCCGTACGAATCTTATTTGACGACGAACCGGAACAGCCTGAGAAAAAGTGATAGCGATCACCTTTTCTCAACACCGCCATCATTCTTAGCTCACCCGGCTTAAAATACTTTTACACCATAATTAAACAACACCATATGCAGCCCGAAAAATTTTACTATGATAATAAGATCGTGCGGAATTTTGGTATTGCTACCATTGTATGGGGCATTATCGGAATGACGGTTGGCCTTATTGCCGCCATCCAGTTATTTAAGCCCGGCATGAACATGGGCAACCAGTACACCACCTTTGGTCGTATACGCCCGTTACACACCAATGCGGTAATTTTCGCATTTGTGGGCAATGCCATATTTATGGGCGTTTACTATTCATTACAACGCCTTCTAAAGGCCCGCATGTTTAGCACATTTTTAAGCAGCCTGCACTTTTGGGGTTGGCAGCTTATTATCGTATCGGCAGTAATAACCTTACCACTCGGGCTTACAACATCACATGAGTACGCCGAGTTGGAGTGGCCCATTGATATTGCCATTACTATTATATGGGTAGTATTCGGCATAAACATGTTTGGCACCATATTTAAACGCCGCGAACGGCACTTATATGTTGCCATTTGGTTTTACATCGCAACATTTGTAACCATTGCGGTACTGCATATCGTAAACTCCTTTGAGTTGCCGGTTTCTCCGTTTAAAAGCTACATGGTATACGCCGGTGTGCAGGATGCCCTGGTGCAATGGTGGTACGGCCACAATGCAGTAGCGTTTTTCCTTACTACACCTTACCTGGGTATGATGTATTACTTTTTGCCAAAAATGGCAAACCGCCCCATCTACTCCTACAAATTAAGTATCCTGCATTTTTGGGCGCTGATATTTATTTATATATGGGCAGGACCACACCACTTACTGTATAGCACACTGCCAGGCTGGGCACAATCGTTAGGAGTTGCATTCTCCATTATGCTGATAGCACCAAGCTGGGGAGGTATGATCAACGGCCTGCTTACCTTGCGTGGCTCATGGGATAAGGTGCGCGATGATGTGATCCTGAAATTTATGGTGGTTGGGCTAACAGCGTATGGTATGGCCACATTTGAAGGCCCGATGCTATCGCTAAAACAAATAAACGGGCTGGCACACTTTACCGATTGGATAGTGGCGCACGTACACGTAGGCGCTTTGGGTTGGAACGGTTTCTTAACCTTCGCTATTTTGTACTGGCTTATTCCACGTATTTATAAAACAGAACTTTACTCAAAAAAAATGGCCTCTTTCCATTTTTGGATAGGCACACTGGGGATACTATTTTACGCGATACCTATGTATTGGGCAGGTTTTACCCAAGGCCTAATGCTTAAAGAGTTTACCCCCGAAGGGATGCTTAAATACCCAAGCTTTTTAGAAACCACGCTGCGTATTATACCTATGCACGTAATGCGCTCTATCGGCGGCACGTTTTATTTGTTAGGCGTTGTCGTAATGGCATATAACCTTGCCCGCACCATGATGCAGGGCAAACTGGTTGCCAACGAAGCGGCCGAATCGATGCCTTTGGAAGCCGTGAACGAGGCGGCCGACAGCGGCTGGCACCGCAAGCTGGAACGCAGGCCTATTCAACTAATGGTAGCAGCTCTAATAGTGATACTCATTGGTACAGTGATAGAGCTAATGCCAACGATGACTATTGCTTCTAACGTGCCTACCATTGCCAGCGTAAAACCTTATACCCCGCTAGAACTGCAGGGCCGCGATATCTACATCCGCGAAGGCTGCTCTAACTGCCACTCGCAAACAGTAAGGCCATTCCGGTCAGAAACCGAACGCTACGGCGAATACAGTAAAGCCGGCGAATTTGTGTACGACCACCCATTCCTTTGGGGATCTAAACGTACCGGGCCAGATTTGGCGCGCGAAGGGCAGAAATATGGCAACGCCTGGCATTATAACCACATGATGGACCCAAGGCTGATGTCGCCGGGAAGTATAATGCCAAATTACGATTGGTTGATAACGCAAAAGCTTGATACCACCACCACCAGGGCAAAAATACACGCCATGCGCACGCTGGGTGTACCTTACCCAGTTGGGTACGAAAATAAAGCCAATTACGATTTGAATAATCAGGCCACACAAATAGTAGATAACCTGGCAAAAGATAAGATAAAGGTGAAAAATGACAAAGAGATAATTGCCGTTATTGCTTACCTGCAAAGGTTAGGCGTGGATATTAAAGCAAATAAAACCGCATTAAATAAGTAAAACCATGTTTAAACAATTCACCGAGAACATAAACGGGCACCAGGTTTACCTGCTTAGTTCATTGGGTATATTCCTCGTTTTTTTTATAGTAGTTACCGTAATACTGTTGAAGTTAGGCAAAAGCCATGTAGACCACATGAGCAGCCTTCCACTTGCCGAAGACGCTATCGATCCATCTAAAACTCTGGTACAATGAAACAGCGCATTTTATTAACTGTCATAATTACCCTTTTTGCACAGCAGCTTTTTGCACAAAACGATAGCATGGTGTCTGCAGATATGCAAAATTACATAGGCTACGGAGCCATTGTAACCATGCTATTGGTGTTTTTAATTGCTTTGCTGGTTTTATTAAGAGCATTTAAAGTACTTACCAGAGTAATATTAAAATCACAGGGGTACACCGCAAAGCAAATAGAAGCAGAACTAAAGCCGGCAAAAACACCAGGCAAACCCAAAACGGAGGTATGGCATAAGCTATTATCGTTGAGGCCGATGTCGGAAGAAAAGGATTTGATCATTCCACACGAATACGATGGGATACAGGAGTTGAACAACCCCACTCCTGGATGGTTTATGGTGCTTTTTTACTCTACCATCATTTTTGGAGTTGCTTACTTGCTTGTATACCACGTATTTAATATAGGGCAATTGCAAGATGCCGAGTACAATACCGAAGTAGCCCAGGCCGATGCAGCCAAAAAGATATACCTGAGCAAAACTGCCAACCGGGTTGATGAAAGCACGGTAAAATTAGTTAGCGATGCGGCTGTACTTGCAGAAGGTAAGGCTGTGTATAAACAAAGCTGCGTGCCTTGCCATGGCGAGAGTGCGCAGGGCGTTGTTGGCCCCAACCTAACCGATGAGTACTGGCTGCATGGCAATAAAATAAGCGATATATTTAAAACGGTAAAGTATGGGGTGACGGCCAAAGGCATGCCAACCTGGGAAAAACAACTGTCGCCGAAGCAAATAGCTGATGTATCGAACTATATCCTATCGTTGAAGGGAACACACCCGGCCGGTGCTAAAGAGCCGCAGGGCGAAAAAGAAACCATCGAAAAAATAGTGTCAAATTAATTGTGATGGAAGCAACTGCAGCGTTGATTGATGAAGGGAAGAGGCGGTGGCTGTACCCTGCTTTACGAAAGGGTAAATTGTACCAATGGCGGTCTGCTGTTAGCTATGTTTACCTCCTGTTCTTTTTTGGGGGGCCGTTTTTAAGAATCGGCGGCCAGCCATTTCTGCTGCTGAATGTTATCGAACGGAAATTTGTGATATTGGGGCAGGTATTTTGGCCCGAAGACATTTTCCTGTTTGTGATAGCAACACTGGTATTTGTGGTTTTTGTGATACTTTTCACCATCGCCTTCGGGCGGGTGTTTTGCGGGTGGATATGCCCGCAAACTATTTTTATGGAAATGGTTTTCCGTAAGGTGGAGATATGGATAGAGGGTGATGCCAACAAGCGCCGAAAACTTGATGCCGGCGAGTGGACTCAAGAGAAGATTATAAAGAAGGTCTCCAAGCACATTATCTTCATCCTGATCTCCTTCCTTATCGCCAATACCTTTCTTGCCTATATTACCGGCAGCGACAACCTCATTAAAATCATAACCGAACCTGTATCGGCGCATGTGGTTGGCTTTATCAGCATCTGGATATTCACCGCTGCTTTTTACCTGGTTTACAGCCAGGTACGGGAATTGGTTTGCACTGTAATTTGCCCCTATGGCCGGCTACAGGGGGTACTGATTGATAAGGATACTGTTGTAGTGGCTTATAATGATGTAAGAGGGGAGCCACGCGGTATATTAAGAAAAAATGAGGAGCAAGCGGATAAAGGCGATTGCGTAGACTGCGATCTTTGTGTTGCAGTATGCCCCACCGGTATCGATATCAGGAACGGTACGCAGTTAGAATGCATCAATTGTACCGCCTGTATAGATGCCTGTAACCATGTGATGGATAAGATAAACAAGCCGTTAAACCTCATCGGCTTTTATTCGGAAAACATGATCGCTAAAAACCAAAAGCCAACCTTCACTTTAAGGATGGCCGGTTATAGTGCTATCATGTTCCTGCTCCTCTCGATATTGAGCTACTTTATATTTAGCCGTAACGATGTGGATATGACGGTGATGCGAAGCGGCGGGTTGATATACCAGGAACAGCCGGGTGGTTACATCAGCAATATTTACAATGCCGAGATCATCAATAAATCAAACGAGAAGAAAGTGATCTTAATAAAAGCTACAGACCCGGGTATAAAAATAAAATACATACAAGCGCCCGGTGCTATTGAAAGGGGTACTTCGGTAAAAGTGGTGTTTTTTGTAATGGTGCCTGCAAAGGTTATTTACACGCCAAAAACAACTATAGCATTACAACTGATAAGCGGCGGCAAAGTGCTGGAGACCGAAGACACATCTTTTTTAGGGCCGACGATAAACAATTAAGAATATGAATTGGGGGAAAGGAATAGTATTGGGAATGAGTTTATTTATGGCTTTTATCATCAGCATGAGCGTTTATATGTTCAACCTGCCGGATGACGATTATGACCATCAGTATTATGAAAAAGGCTTAAACTTTGACCATGATTATGCCCGCGAGCGGCAAGCAGTGTTGGATAAAGCACAGCCATTGATAACTCAGGTTGCCGGTGCCATCTCCATCGAATTTAAACAACCCGCCATAGGTGTAATAAAATTTGCCAACCCTTTAGGCAAAAGTAAAGATGTAGCTTTTAATATCAATACAGGCACGGGTGCCAATACAACAATACCTGCAAGCAAGTTGCCTGCGGGCAAGTGGGCTATTACCATAGAGTGGAGAAGCGGAGCCAAAAATTATTTATACCGGCAGCAACTATTTATCAATGGGAAATAACCAGGTAGCTTTTTTAATAGGCTTGTTTGGCAGCGTGCATTGCGTAGGCATGTGCGGTCCGCTTGCATTTAGTATCCCATCATCAAGGCAATACTGGTGGAGTTTAGTTGCTGACAAAGCCCTGTATAATTTAGGGCGGGTAATCACCTATTCGTGCATGGGGTTATTGCTGGGCTACCTGGGTAAGCTGTTTTGGTTAGCCGGTTTACAGCAAACAGTAAGCATTGTCAGCGGTATATTCATTGTTGCCTTAGGTGTTACCAGGCTTATTAAGTTTAATGCCGGCCCCGGTAAACCCGCTGCTTTCCCGTTATTTTACCGGCTAATGAACCTCGCAGTAAAAAACAAAGCCGGCCACCTGATAATGGGAATGTTGAATGGATTTTTACCCTGTGGCTTTGTTTATGTGGCGCTTTTTGGGGCATTAAATACCACTTCGCCGTTAGGTGCCGCACAATTTATGTTTTGGTTTGGCATGGGTACTTTCCCGCTGATGTTTATTGCAACGCTCAGCTTTGGTTTTTTAAGTCCGGTCATTCGCCGCCGTATCAATATGGCCATGCCTTACCTAATGGTTTGCCTGGGCTTTTGGTTTATCCTGAGGGGGTCCGGTTTAAACATTCCGTATTTCAGCCCGCTGTTAAAACAGGTAGGAACTACCATCTGCCGTTAATTTTATAATGTGACCAGCGTCACTTTCTAAGCTATCTCCCGTCATTCAACGGCTGTGTTCAATACCCCACCTTTGTCATATAAAATTTAACACCATGGCAACTTTAACAAACAACACCGCTAATTGGAACAACGTAACGCTTACAAACAATATTAACCATAGTGTATTGGCAAATCTCACTGCCTGGGCGGATAGGCAAGCGCCTAACCGCACCCTATGGTTTATGGTATCACTCATAGCCCAGGGCGTTTTATTTCTGCCTATTCCGGCTGTTCTGCTTTTTTATTTTAATGCACCGCTTGCTGTTTTAGCCATAACATTGGGGCTTTTCTTTTCTAATATCATAGCAGGCATGGGTGGCGCCGGCATTCGCGTAATGCTTGGGTTTTTGGCCCTGAGCGTAGTTATGCATCTGTTAATGATAATAGCATTTATAATTTAAACTATGATCCCAAAAATGATGAAAGCAGCGGTTGTTCAAGAATTTGGACAGCCGCTTGTTATTAAAGAGGTGCAGGTTCCGGTACCCGGCGATAACCAGGTATTGGTGAAAGTGATTACCTGCGGCGTTTGCCATACCGACCTCCACGCCGCTAACGGCGACTGGCCGGTGAAACCGCAGCTTCCGCTGATACCCGGGCACGAGGCCGTGGGGTATGTGGTAGCTTTAGGTGCAGGCGTAAAAAATGTAGCGATAGGCGATATTGTTGGCGCGCCCTGGTTGGCAAGTGCCTGCGGGTGCTGCGAGTTTTGTATAACCGGCTGGGAAACCCTATGTGAAGAACAAAAGAACGGCGGTTACAGTGTAAACGGCGGCTTTGCAGAATATGTGGTTGCTGATGCCAGGTATGTAGCGCATTTTCCGAAAGGGATAGACTTTGCCGAAATGGCGCCTATAATTTGTGCCGGCGTAACCGTATACAAAGGGCTTAAGGAAACTGAAGTAAAACCCGGCGAATGGGTAGCCATATCCGGCGTTGGCGGGCTTGGCCACCTTGCTGTGCAATATGCCAAAGCAATGGGCATGCATGTGGCGGCAATTGATATTGCCGATGATAAGCTGGCATTAGCCAAACAGCTTGGCGCCGATATTATTTTTAACGCTAAGGCCGGGGATCCGGCTGCTATAAAAACCCAAACAGGCGGCATGCATGGCGTACTGGTAACTGCGGTATCGCCTATTGCATTTGAACAAGGCGTTGCCATGCTAAGGCGTAAAGGCACCATAGCACTTTGTGGCTTACCTAAGGGCAGTTTCGGCCTCAAGATATTTGAAACCGTACTTAACCGCTACACCATACGCGGCTCGATAGTTGGCACACGTAAAGATATGCAGGAAGCCATCGCTTTTGCCGTTGAAGGCAAGGTAAAAGCAACTATCCATACCGCAAAACTGGAGGATATTAATAAAGTATTTGATGATATGCGAAAAGGCGAAATTAACGGAAGAGTGGTGTTACAAATAGCAAACGCTTAAGCAAAATAAATTACAACAAAAGGCTGCCCGAACATCAGGCAGCCTTTGTAGTTATACCTATCTTTTAAATAGCCATACTAAATATTTGCGTAGATGGCTTATCGCAGTATAACCTGGCATCCAGTGCCATGCAAATATTCCGGAGAAACCTTTTGCCTCTTTCGGTAACTTTTAAGCCCCAGGAGTTTACATCAATTAGCCCATCGTCTTCCAATGGCTCCAGTCTTTGTATACCTGTCAATAACGCTTCGCATGGTTCGGTGCGATGGTTCCAGGTGGTTTGGCCGGTACACATAATATTGAGGATATGTTTGCGGATCACCAGATCCTCATGGGTTAAAATATGGCCTTTAAATACCGGCAGTTCACCCAGTTCAATATCATTAATATAATCTTCCAGTTTCTTTTTATTCTGGGCAAATCCATACCAGCTATCACTTATAGCCGATACCCCCAAGCCCACCATCAATTGGGTATGCTGATGGGTGTAGCCCATAAAGTTACGGTGTAGGGTGCCATCCCGCCCGGCTGTAACTAAATTATCGGCAGGCAAAGCAAAATGGTCCATACCTATTTCGGCATAGCCATAATTTCTTAACAGGCTGCGGCCAATTTCGTAAAGCTTTGCTTTGGTGGGCGCATCCGGCAAATCATCTTCGGTAAATTTGCGCTGCCCGGGTTTTATCCAGGGCACGTGGGCATAACTGTAAAATGCTATCCTATCGGGCACCAGTTCGCTTACCAGGTGCATTGTTCTTACCAAACTGTCCATAGTTTGTAATGGCAACCCATAAATAAGGTCGTAATTAACGGATGTATAGCCTATTGTGCGTGCAGCGTAGGTTACATTCCTCACCTGCTCCAGTGTTTGATGCCGGTTTATAATAAGCTGTACCGCCGGGTCAAAATCCTGTATACCGAGGCTAAGGCGCCTAAAACCCAGGTCGAACAATGTTTGCAAATGCTCCCCGGTAGTATTACCGGGATGGGCCTCGAAACTAAACTCGGCCTGCGGGTGAATATTCACCCAATCAAGCAACCCGGATATTAGCTTCTGGAGGTTGGCCGGGCTAAAAAAAGTTGGCGTACCACCGCCCAAATGCAGTTCGCGTATAGTAGGTATATCTCCGGTTATACTCCGGTACATTTTCCATTCGCTTAAAACAGCGTTGATATAGGGTTCCTCTACATTGTGGTTTTTTGTAATGCGTGTATTACAACCGCAATAGGTGCAAAGGCTTTCGCAAAAGGGCAAATGCACGTACAGGCTTATGCCATCTTTGCCGTTTGTTTCGTAAAACGAAGTTTTCACCGATTGCTCCCATTTAAGCGTACTGAAGGTGCTCTGGTCCCAATAGGGCATGGTGGGGTAGCTGGTATAGCGTGGCGCGGCCACATTATACTTAGCGGTAAGGCTTTTATCAATCATGGTGTAATTAGGTAATATTTGAAGCAACAGGAACCTGGCAACTTTTAGCGCAAGCGCAAGCTTTGCCAACGCATTTGTTCTGTTGCCACAGGTCCAGGTTTTTTATGGTTTGGTCTGCAATGCCCTGTAAGGCTTCGCGGGTTAGGTATGCCTGATGCGGGGTAATTAATACATTATCAAACTGCATTAATTCTTCAAGTAATTTATCCTTTATTGCATCGTGCTCATGGTCTTCAAAGAAAAGCCCTTTCTCAAATTCATAAACATCCAGCCCCAAATAGCCAATTTTACCGCTTCGTAGTGCGTTGACCACATCGGTAGTATTTATAAGCGCCCCGCGCGAGGTGTTTATAAGCATTACACCATCCTTCATTTGCTGCAAAGCGTTTTTATTAATAAGGTGCTTGGTGCCGGGGTTTAGGGGCAGGTGAAGCGAGATGATATCTGAATTGGCGTACAAGTACGGCAATGGCGCCTGTTCTACATCTTTGTTGCCATCCGGGAAGTTAAGGTCATAGCCAATCACTTTACAACCCAGCCCTTTAAAAATTGCAGCCACCGCCGAGCCTGTATTGCCAAGCCCAATTAACCCAACAGTTTTGCCGTAAAAATTAAACCCCATTAAGCCATCGTTGGTAAAATTAAATTGATGGCTGTGTTGATCGGCCTTGATAAGTTTACGGTTTAGCGCAAAGGCGAGCGCAACGGCATGCTCGGCAATGGCCTCGGGAGAGTATTGCGGCACGTTGGCAATTTTAAGGCCGTGCAAACCTGCTGCCACACGGTCTATATGGTCTGTACCGGCAGATCGGGTTGAAATGTATTTGATGCCAAGCCCGGCCAACCGCTCAACTACTTCGGCGGAAACATCGTCGTTGGTAAATACTATTACCGCATCTTTACCTTCTGCAAAAATTGCTGTTTCAACACTTAGCGGGTTTGATATGAGGGTTATCTCATGCTTCTTCTGGTTGGCTTTAGACAGGAACTCTTTTTCAAACGGCTTTATACTATAGGCTACAACTTTCATCCGCAATATTTTATTTGTCAAATTTATTGCAGGACGGCCTAATTATAGTTGCGCCTAATCAACTCAAAACGTGATGCTTGTCAGTTTTTCATTTTAACGAGGCGTTTCTCGTCAAGTACCGTAATGAGGCTGCCCTTTTTTTCTATCAGTCCTTCGTCTTTAAAGTCTGTCAGCGTACGGCTTACCGTTTCGGTAGCCATACCCGCCATAGCGGCTAAATCTTCGCGGCTTATTTTGAAGCTTTCGCTCGCCTCATTTTGTTTGTGTAACCGCAGCAGTGAGCCTGCCATTCGTTTGCGCACCGAATTATAAGCAAGTTGCAGCAACTGCTCCTCCTTATCACGCACGTCATTAGCCAATATGCTGATGAACTGCCGTGCCACATCCGGATAATGGTTTATCAATTCGTCCAGCTGGTCTTTGGGGATAAGGCAAAGTTGAGAATCTTCCAACGCGGTTGCCGTATCGGCATAGGGTTCGCCCGATAGCATAGCATTTATGCCAAGGTATTCGTCGGTACCGTATATGCCGGTCATCAATTCGCGGCCGTCTTCTGCCAGCTTCATTGTTTTAATTTTCCCGCTTAAAACTATATACAAACCGTTGCCTTTATCACCATCATAGTATATCACCTGGTTCTTTTTAAACTGCCTGCTTTTACGCTCGGCTATAACCCGCTTAAGCTCGGCAAGCCCGTTGTTTTTTGCTAAAAGCCCGGTAATTTTATCTAAAGATTTGCTGTAAAAGTCCTCTTGTATCCCCTTCTTTTTTAAGCGGGTTTCTATAGCAGTAAGTAATTCTATATCATCAAAAGGTTTGGTAAGGTAGTCGTCGGCACCCATTTCCATACCTTTTCGCAAATCTACACGTTCGGCCTTGGCAGTTAAAAATATGAAGGGGATAGCTGCGGTTTCCGGGTTTTTACCGAGCATATAAAGTACGCCATAACCATCAAGGTCTGGCATCATAATATCGCAAAGTATTATATCGGGCTTGTTTTTTGTGGCCAAATCCACCCCAATTTTGCCATTTGCCGCCTGTAGTACCTTAAAATCTGCCAGTTCTAATATCTCAACAATATTTTCCCTGATATCGTCATTGTCTTCAATGATTAAAACCTGTTTGTTCATGCTTTTTTGTTGAATGATATAGTGAATGATGTGCCCTGGTTTACAGTGCTTTTAAACTCAACACGTCCCTTCATTAAATGTGTGTAACGCGCTACTATATTTAAGCCCAAACCGGTACCGGGGATGTTGCCGATATTATGGGCCCTAAAAAATGGCTCGAATAAATGCCTCTGGTCTTTTTCGGGTATGCCAATGCCATTGTCTTTTATAATTACCGTGCACCCGGCCGCGCTTATTTCGGTATTGTATTCAATAAATGAATTCTCGCCCGAGTATTTTATAGCGTTTGCTATAAGGTTGAAAATGCAGTTTTTTAAAAGGTTTTGATCGAGGTAAACCATGCTCTCTTTGCCGGTGTGCTGGTAAATAATATGCTGGTTCTGCTTGGCTACCATTTGCATTTCTTCTGTTATCTCTTCCGATAGCTTTACCAGATCGAAAGTTGTAAATGTAGGTTCTACCTTGCCGGCCTCCAGCTTCTCCAACGACAGGAAGTCGTTTAAAATAGTGGTGAGGTTGCCTACAGCATTCTTAATTTTACCAACATGCTTTGTAATATTTTCGCTCTGGAATTGCTGCGAATATTTATCTATAAGTGATGCCGAAAGCTGAATGGCGCTTAAGGGGGTGCGGAACTCATGCGAGGCCATGGATACAAAACGGCTTTTCAACTGCCCCAGTTCCTTTTCTTTTTCGAGCGAAAGGCTTACCTCTTCTTTTGCGTCCTGCAAGGCCAATACCGTATCCCGCAGAGATTGAGTGCGTTCTTCTATCAGGTCCTCCAAATGGGCGGCATATTCTCTAAGCTGTTCTTCTGCCTCTTTTTGTTTGCTGAGGTCATGTATGAAGCCCGCGTATATTTTTCGTCCTGAGTAAGGAACTTCGCTTACACCTAGTCTAAAGGGGAAGATAGAGCCATCCTTACGCAGCCCGGTAACTTCGCGGCCAATGCCAATAATATGTGGCACACCGGTATGTTGGTAACGCCTTATATATTCGTCATGCTGGTTTCTGTCGGGCGGGGGCATTAAAAAGGAAACATTTTTGCCGACAACTTCTTCGGGGCTATAGCTAAACAGCATGCACGCCGCGGGATTAATGGTTTCTATCAACCCGCGTTCGTCTATTGTGATAATGCCATCTATAGCATTTTGAATGATGGCTTTCAGTAACGCTGCGTTTTCCATAAAACTAAGTTAGCTCTTTAAAGCAGGAATGAACAAATATAATGGCCGCGGAACGTGCAAAATGTAATATCATTCAGCCAAAAATGTGACGCATATCACTTTTCTTTATCTATTCCTGCTAAACCAATCTACGGGTTGATATAAACTACATAAATATGTGATGCCGGTCATCTGTTTACCGGTTAACGTAGCTCATTTTTACAGCAGTTTATAAAGTAGTGATGAATAGCAGCAGCGAGATACAATTTCTGGACGGGCCTCACTCCAGGCTAAAAGAATTAAAGTTTACCATACAAACCATGATCGACCTGGTAAGGGGGCTGCGTGCGCTGCATTTTATCGGTCCCTGTATCACCTTCTTTGGCTCTGCGCGCTTCCCGGACGGGCATCCCTACTACCAACTCACCCGCGACGCAGCCGCGGCATTTGCCAAACTTGGGTTTACCATAATAACAGGTGGCGGACCAGGATTAATGGAGGCCGCAAACCGGGGCGCTAAGGATGTTGGCGGTTACTCGGTTGGTTGCAATATACAGTTACCAGTTGAACAGCAACCCAACCCATACCTGGATAAGTGGGTATATATGAACCACTTTTTTTTGCGTAAGGTTTTGCTGGTAAAATATTCGTTTGCGTTTGTAGTAATGCCCGGCGGGTACGGTACGCTCGACGAATATTTTGAGGCACTCACGCTGATACAAACCCGAAAAATAAAAGATTTCCCTATCGTGATCTTCGGGAAGGAATACCATGAAGAGCTGATGGAACATATTGCCGTAATGAAACGCGACGGAACAATAGGCGCGACCGATGAAAAATACTTTATGGTAACCGATGATATAAACGAGGCGGTTGAATTAATAAAAGAAAAAAGCATAAAACACTTTGGCTTAAAGCCAAAACGCCGGTACAAACCATTCCGCTGGTTATTCGAACACAAATAAACCCAAACTATATGGAAACTTTAAACGCCTTATCCGCACGTTCGCTGCAGTACTACGTAATAGCAGAGCACTGGGCATCTACCCTCGATTTCTTTAAAATTGAAACTGCTTTTTTTGAAAAACTAGTTAAAGATTATTTCATCCCCATCGCAGAGATCTCTGGCATGGAAAGGTTACGGCATTTGCTGAACAATATAAGCAGGCTAAAGGAGGACGAACGCGCCGTTAGCCAGATGCTAAACGAACAGTTGAAACAGTTAGAGCTAATGGCAGAAGATTTTATACCCGACAATGTGCTTAGCCTACAAAGTAAACAAATTGAGATTGAGTATCTGGTTGCCAACCTCACGCGCGAATTTACGGCAATTAAAAAGGACTTGTTTATTAGTATAGGCCATGTTATAGCCGAGACCAGGCACATGACGGAATAAAACTATACCCTTTCTATACACTCTTAACAAACAGCATTGGGTGCCATTTTTTATAGATGCCTTTGCTGTTTTCTGCTAAGCATCAGCTCGGGGATTGACGCCCGTCACTTTTTTTAACATGCGTCATATGCAACTTTGCATTATAAAAGTTAAGTTATGAAAAAGCAAATAAAACTGGTCGATGGCAACCACCATATTTATACAGCGAGCACTTTGCTGTTAACATGCCTGTTTGTATTAATTTTACTGCTTGCTTTTATTAAAGCGGGCGCAAGCATAAGCCAAAACTATGCAAACCCAGCCGATAGCGCGCTCCGCAAAGAAGTGGCCAGGCAACTGGGCGAAGCTAAACTCCAATTAAATTTCCCGGCAACCGTTAGCAGGTTTTATAAGCAACGGCAATATGCCCAAAACTGGATAGTTAATGAAGCCGACGCTGATAAAACCTGGGCTGCAATGTTAATGATTGATTGCGTTTTGCAGTTTGGCTTAAACCATGCCGACTACCACCCCACCGAATTATTGTACACCAAACTTCATGATATCTTAGAGCGAACCAAACAAGTGCCTATTGTTCAACAGGCACGTTTCGAGATCATGCTGACCGATGCCATGGTATCGTTTACAAACAACCTGCATTTTGGCAAGTATAACCCTGACTTCCCCGCTACAAAAATCGACAAGGGCGGGCTACCTTTTAATGCAATTGATATTATTAACACCGCCATGCAGAGCAAGGATTTTATGACGGCCATGGTGAGTGCACAGCCTAAAAACAAACTTTATCAAAATTTGCAAAGCCGCATGCATGTTATTGCCGGTGTACAATTAGGCGATTGCTATGAATTCCCGGAGGCTGAAGTGCGCAAAATTGCCCTTAATATGGAAAGGCTGAGGTGGGCGGCGCTGGATACCGATAATTTTATACACGTTAACGTACCCTCCTATAAACTAAGCTTTTACCACAGGGGAGTTATGGATACCTTTAGGGTGGTAGTAGGGACACGCGAAACTCCCTCGCCAACCTTAAACAGTGCCATTAAGTGCTTTACCACATCGCCCGAGTTGCGCGTTCCGCAAAAAACATTTGTGAAAGAAATACTGCCCAAAGCCATTAACGATGCCAGTTATTTAGCTACCAACCGTTACACCATTTATAACAATGGCGGGATGCTAATATCGCCCGGTAAAGCATATTTAAAATTGATATTAAAGGCACCGCAGCGGTACTATGCAACACAAACCGAAGGATGTGATGACGGCATTGGACAAATGGTGATTAGTTTCGATAATATTTACAACATATACCTGCACGATACACCTGAACAGGGGTTATTTTTCAACAACAACCGGGCATATAGCCATGGCTGTATCCGGGTGCAGCATATAGTAAAGCTTGCCAAACTATTGCTGGCTAACGATAATGCACAAGCCGCCTTGCCTGTATTGGAAAAAGCTATTGATAAGGGTATCAGGAAAAACTTCACCCTGAAAAAAGCACTGCCAATTGCCGTAACCTACCTCACCTGCGAAATGGTTGATGGAGCACTTGTGGTTTACAACGATATTTACGGGCTGGACAACAACCTCGGGATGCTGATGTACAGCCAGGGCGATAAAACGCTTAAAATAGGCCAAAATTAAATCCCAAACGCAGCTACGTCCCCCAAATAGATGCAGAGAGTGACGGCTGTCATTATTTTAACAGCCGGGTTGATGCATCTTCGTTGATATAATAATCCCGAAAAATGAAAACTATACTTGTGCCAACAGATTTTTCGCCTGCGGCAAACAATGCAGCAAAATATGCATTCAATGTAGCAAAACAAGTTAATGCCAATATAAAGCTATGCAACGCCATTAAGGTGCCTGCCGAATCGGTGATAGCTGCGCAAGTTGCCTGGCGGCTGGAAGACAAAACAAGCCTGAAGGACGCCGCCGAAGCCGAATTGATTTACCTGGCCGAGGTTTTAGAAAGCAACAGCGATGGCGGTTTCCAGCCTACTGTACGCTATTCTACCGGGGTGGGTGATGTTACCGACTACGTACGGAACCTGGTAGACGATGATAGAATAAACATGGTGGTGATGGGGATGTCGGGTGCCAATGTGTTTTCTAAATTTGTGCTGGGAAGCAACACCCGGGATTTGATCAATAAGGCCGATTTCCCGTTACTGCTTATCCCTAAACACCACCTGTATAAGCCGATAAAAAAAATAGGCTTCGCAACCGACTTAAGCGCTACGGATATTGAAGCCCTGCATTCAGTTGCCAATTTTGCAAGGTATTTTAATGCCCAAATCCTTGTTAGCCATGTAATGGACGTACCTGCCGATAGCCAAAAACAGGTTGACGTTTTTTTAAGCGAGGTAACCTGTAAGGTAGATTACCCCAACATTTACTACCGCAGCCTGCAAAACGACGGCGTGAACGCCGGCTTAAACTGGCTTACCGAACACGGGCAGATAGATATGCTGGTAATGATACACCGCAACCACGGCATTTTTGATATTGGGCACACCCAAAAACTTGCCGTTAAAAGCAAAGTACCGTTATTGGTGTTGCCGGAGGGCTTTACCAAGGTTTTGATGTAGATCCCGAAGCCAACTGTTTCAGGTGTTCCACTTTTGGGTGAAACACCATGGAACACCTTTGTAATTGTGTCTTGTCCTAAAATGAGTTTACATAAAAGTAAACACAATGGAAAAGATAATT
>NZ_CAMLOV010000071.1 GCF_946481715.1 uncultured Mucilaginibacter sp.
AGTTTGCAGGCACTTATTTTAAACTGCTTGCCCGTGTGGATGCCTTGCTGAAAAGTTCAGGCGCATTGGGTGTTATCAGCACGGGCAGGGGCAACATCAATGGTACTGTATTTGTGCAGGCCAATAGCGGCTTTAAAACAACCGACCCCGAAAACCTGCCAAAAGCAAGCATTTCGGTAGAGGATGGGCAAAAAATAAGGCGGCTGATAGAAGGCGGGCAGCCTGTTGAAATTGCCCTGAATATCAAAGCCGCATTTTCTACTGCAGATACCAAAGGTTACAACGTGGTTGCCGAAATACCCGGCAGCGACCCAAAGTTAAAATCGCAATTGGTAATGCTGGGCGGACACCTCGATTCGTGGACGGCAGCTACCGGCGCAACTGACAACGCCGCCGGCTGTATTGTAATGATGGAAGCAGTTCGCTTGCTGGATTCGTTGGGGCTGAAACCAAAACGCACTATCCGCATTGCTTTATGGGGTGGCGAGGAACAGGGCTTATATGGCTCTTACGGATATGTTAAAAATCATTTTATGGGTGTGGACGGAACCTTACGGCCGGAGCAGGCGAAAGTATCTGCCTACTTTAACCTGGATAATGGTACCGGGAAAATACGCGGCATTTATACGCAAAACAACACGGCTGTAAAACCAATATTTGAAAATTGGATGGCCCCGTTTAAAGACTTGGGCGCAACAACCGTGTCGACAAAAAATACCGGCTCTACCGACCACCTGGCTTTTGATTGGGCAGGCATCCCTGGTTTCCAGTTTATACAAGACCCTATTGATTACGAAACCCGCACCCACCACAGCAATATGGATAGCTACGATCACCTGCAAATTGCCGACCTTAAACAGGCGGCCATTATTGTCGCTTCGTTTGTGTACCAGGCAAGCATTAAACCAGAATTGCTGCCGCGAAAAGCAATAGTAAAGGAAACTTTTGTGTTTGATGGCTTGTAGTTAAAAACAGAAATTAATAAAACGAAAAGCCCGTGTTTGATACGCGGGCTTTTTTTATCGCTTTGATATTCCGCATTTTATTACTTAGAAGGAAATATAATTGCCTGTAAATATTGTATCCGTTATTTTTGGCACGGCTTTGGCATAATGCTAAACATGAAAGTTGTATTCAAAAAAACAAAAGCCGCAAAACAAGAATCTTGTACAATAGTTAGCCTGTTTGCAAAGAAAATAATGGAATTAAAAGAGATCCATTTCGCTTTGAACTTTCCGGGATTTATTGCGTAAGCGCTTGGTTAGAAACGGTTGCTTTCGTGCACCATTAAGGGTACGAAGTAAGCCCCGATAAGCAGACATACAAAGCGATCGGCTCTTCACGCTTAGAGATTGCTTCGTACCTTACAGCAATGACGGGGTGGCAATCGCGGGCAGCCTTCAATTACTACAACCCTACCCTCTCCTTCTTCTCCGTCTCTTCTTAGCCTCTGCTTTTTTCTTTTTGCTGGATTTCTTAGCTACCGTTTTCTTTTCAGGCTCGGCTTGCTTTACCGTTTGGACGGCAGGTCTATTATTCTTTACTGCAACAGAATCTTTGCTTAACTGCGTTACCGTAAAGCTATTCCGGCTTAATCCATATTGCAGCTGTCTTTTGGCGCCGGTGGGCTTTGCAAGGCTATCGTTGCTATCGTATATCGGGAACTCGCGCATCAGTAGCCCATCTTTAATATAAAAGTTATCGTTGCCACGGTAGCCTTTACGCTGCGAACTGGTAAGCCTTGGGAAATCGAGCTTGTTGGCGTTGTTATTATTAAACTCAAAGGCGTACACTTTGGCGTAGTTTACGGTGTCTCTCCCCTTAGCTTGTATCAATATCTCCGGGTTACCGTCAGTATCCATATCAGAGTTATATACATCCGTTATGGCGCCGTCAAGGTCGCCGGTGGTGGTAGTGTATTTAGCCGCTGCCGAATCGGAGTGCAGCACCATAAAAGCGCCAACCTCTTTTGCCCCCCTGCCCCAGCTTAGCACATCGTAGGTTTGCCCCGGCGATACCTCTATCGCCTTATGAAAACGGAACGGATCCATCACAGCCGGCTTTTCGGGTGCTAATTTCGCTACAACAGCTTTTTTCGGGTCGCTGCCGCATGCTGCTATCAGTACGCAACCTGCCGTTATTAATAAACAATATCGTGCATTCATCTTTATATCGGCTTAATTGTAAAGCATCTCTGGCGCTACCTCTCCTTTTGGCTTACCCGGGATGATCATATAAACCCGCAGCATGCTATTTGTGGTGTATGCATCCACATACTTAATGGTAATTTTATGATACCCCTTTAGTAGCGGTACGTAACCCGTTGTTTCGTTATTGCCTTTACGGCCGTCATTATCAACCACAGGCTGGTCATCGATATACAGCACCGAACCATTGTACGATTGGGTAGCAAAGCCGTACGTGCCATCCACATCGGCTTTAAAATATCCATTATAAACTACGCCGTACTTGCCAAATGCTTTTTTAAAGGCCGAATTTGCGGTTTGGAAGCTTTTAGCGATGCCCGTATCAATCACTGCGGCAGGGTTTATTTGCGTTGTGTTGACGTATGTGCCTTGCGATACCTGGTATTTAAGCCCCATGTTGGTACCGGTAAAGTCAACGGCTGGCAGCGGTGCTTTATTGTAAACCACCGTTTTGGTGATATTGCTACGCTTGCCGGATGGCGTAACCACTATGGTTTGAAGCTCGCGGTACTGGTCGATAGGCACCTCGTAGGTCATGGGTTTGGTGTAGGCCATTTCGGTTTCGCGCGGGGTGTATCCATCAATGGTATAGTAGATAGTAGCGCCCTGCACCGGCGGCTTTAGGTTAACGGTGAGTTGTGTACCAATAATGGTGGTATCGGCACTGCCAATGGCATTTGGCACGTGGTATTCGTAACCCGCCTTATCCAGCCATGCCAAATGGCCAGGCAGGCGGGTTTCGGCAAAATCCTTGTAATTTTTGTTGGCAACCGGCGCCCACGCAATTTCGGCTAACGCCAGCATCCGTGGCAGCAGCATAAACTCTACCTTTTTATCGGTAGTGATGTACTCGGTCCAAAGGTTGGCCTGTACGCCTTTTATATGCGCCTGTTGTTCGGGCGTTAATACCGCCGGCGTTGGGTTGTAACTGTAAATTTTCGATAAAGGCTCGTTGCCGCCAATACTTAATGGCTCCTGGTTAAGCCGTCCCTGCCCATGATCAATGTAAAGCCCTTGGCTGCCCGGCGTCATAATCACATCATGGTTTTGCTGCGCAGAGGCAATCCCGCCTTCTTCGCCCCTCCAGCTCATTACCGTAGCGTTTGGCGCAAGACCTCCCTCCAAAATCTCGTCCCAGCCAATAATGCTGCGGCCTCTGCTGTTCACAAATTTTTCCATCCGCTGTATAAAGTAGCTTTGCAGCCCGTGTTCATCCTTCAGCTTTAATTTTTTGATAAGGTCCTGGCAAAATTTGGAGTTCTTCCAAACCGTTTTCGGTGCTTCATCCCCCCCAATGTGTATATATTTGCTTGGAAACAGGTCGATAACCTCCGTAAGCACATCCTCCAAAAAATGGAAGGTTTTCTCCGATGGGCAATAGATGTTATTAAATACGCCCCAGGTTTCGGCTACCTTATAATTTATCGTTGGATCGCAACTCAGTTCAGGGAAAGCTGCTAAAGCAGCCTGCGCGTGGCCCGGCATTTCAATTTCCGGCACAATGGTAATGTACCTATCGGCAGCATATTTTATCACATCGCGTATCTCATCTTGCGTATAAAAACCTCTTACGGGGGTATTGTCAAACTGTTGTGGGGTACGGTCGCGGTAGTTGCCTATTACGGTTTGGGCGCGCACGCTGGCCACCTGGGTAAGGCGCGGGTATTTTTTTATTTCTATACGCCAGCCCTGATCATCCGTTAAGTGCCAATGAAAGGTATTTAGTTTATAGCCGGCCATCAGGTCGATATACCTTTTCACCATCTCTACCGAAAAAAAGTGGCGGCAAACATCCAGCATTAAGCCGCGGTAGCCAAAACGGGGATAATCTTCTATAGTAGCGCAAGGCAGTTTTACAGTTGCAGCGCGTTCTAAGGGCATCAGCTGCATTAGGGTTTGTATGCCGTAAAACAGCCCTGCCCCTTTAGCGGCAATGGTAATTTGTTGCGGTGTTATGGTGAGGCGGTAACCTTCTGCAGGCAAGCCTTCGGCGCCGGTTGAGGTTAAGTAAATTACATTAGAACCTGCATTTGTATTGCGCAAGCCAACCTGCTTGTTGTAAGCCATATTGTTAGACAGGAACGACGAGAAAAACAGCACCGCCTTATTATTGGGCGTATCGGCCTGTATTTTGGTTTCCTGGCTAAGGATAAACTCGCCAACAGATTTTTTAACAGTAACCGGGGCGGGAATAATACCCATATTCGGATCAGCATCCTGGGCTTTTACAATAGTAGTGGCAGAAATCAACAGCGCAAAAAGCAACGAGGGAACCTTTTTTAACATAGTAGCAAATTAACCGGTTTATTACGAGGTGGTGAATTTAAGATTTTTTTGGGATTACACCGATTGATATTTTGATTTCACCGATGCGTGTGGGCGGGAACGCAGTGGTTTAATTTAACTGTAATCGCACCGTCTGTTAAAGGTAATATGCTAACGAGGCGCTTTCGCCATAAAACAAAAGAGGGTGCATTATCAAGCCGTGCACCAATGAACTATTGAACCAGTGAACCAATTAATTTAACGTCGGGTTCTCCGGAAAGTTGGCGATATGTGCATACCGTTGCCCAAGGCTGATGACGGTTTCCTTCCAAAGATTGTGCTCGTTATTGGCGAAAACGGCATCCGCCTCAAATTTATCGCTAACTATCCAGGCGTCTTCACGCAGTTCGTTATCCAGTTGGTCAGGCGTCCATCCGCTGTAGCCGGTAAAAAACTTTATCTCGTCTTCGGTAAGCTGGTAATTAGTTATCAGTTCTCGTATTTTATCAAAGTCGCCACCCCAAAAAACGCCTCCGGCAATCTCAATGCCGCCTTCAATTTTTTCGGGAACCCGGTGTATATAATGTAAAGTGTTCGCCGCCACCGGCCCTCCCATATAAACCGGTATCTCCGAGTACGAAACATCAGGCAATATATCACCCAGCAGGTAATCGGTTTGGTGATTAAGGATGAAGCCCATAGCGCCTGCGGCCGAGTATTCTGTAAGTATAATAACCGACCGTTTAAAGTTTGGGTCGGGCATAAAGGGTTCTGATATGAGTAAGCGGCCTGCGGCTGCCGGGATTTGACTAAGCATGCGTGTAAAAATTTATTATGTTATAACGTTAATTGTAAAATTATGTTCAATATCATTTAAAATGAACACTTACACAATATGTACGGTATAATTAATTTGTAAGTTTGCGATAATGGATCAACAAGATATAGAAAACTTAAGGCAGGATTACGCGGCCGCTTCGTTAAACGAAACCGACGTAGATGCCAACCCGATGCGCCAGTTTGATAAGTGGTTTAACGAGGCCATCAATTATAAAGTGCACGAACCCAATGCCATGACATTGGCTACCGCCACTACCGATGGCCGCCCTTCGGCACGTATTGTATTATTAAAAGGCTTTAGCGATGATGGCTTTAAATTCTACACCAACTACCTCAGCCGCAAGGGTAAAGAGATCAGCAAAAACCCATTGGGCGCACTGACATTTTTTTGGGGCGATATGGAACGCCAGATACGTGTAGAGGGCACAATAGAAAAACTCGACCGCGATTATTCTGACAAATATTTCCATTCGCGCCCAAAGGCAAGCCAGCTTGGCGCGGTAGTTTCTCCGCAGAGCCAGGAAATTAGTGGCCGCGAAATACTGGAACAAAAAATGGCCGAACTGGAGGCCGAATACGCCGATAAAGATGTACCTAAACCATCTTTTTGGGGTGGATATGTGCTTCGCCCGCGCCTGATAGAATTTTGGCAGGGCCGCAGAAGCCGCCTGCATGATAGGATAGTTTACAAAAAAACCGATAACAAAACCTGGAAGATAGTTCGCCTGGCACCATGAGTTTCGACGAGATCAAATTATTGCTTACGGATAAGTTTGGCGATGGCATCGTAACCGGTGAAGAACGCACCGGGATGCAACCTGCGCTGCTTATCGATGCCGACAGGATAGACGATGTTTGCCTGGAGCTTCGCAACAACTCGCGTACATACTTTGATTTCCTGAGCTGCCTTAGCGGTGTAGATTACGGCGTAGAGGCCGCCCGCTTTGGCGTGGTTTACCATTTATCATCCATACCTTATAATTTGCAACTGGTATTAAAGGTAAGCAAAACAAACAACCGCGATTTGGAAGAGCTTCCGTCCTTCCCCAGCATAACCTCCGTTTACCGCGCTGCCGACTGGCACGAACGAGAAGCCTATGATATGCTGGGCATTTACTTTGAAGGCCACCCGGATCTGCGAAGGCTTTTAATGCCGGATGACTGGGAAGGGTTTCCGCTAAGGAAGGATTATCAGAATGCGGAATACTATAAAGGAATAAAAATTGATTAGGACATAGTATTAACCGACACGTCATTGCGAGGAACGAAGCAATCTCTAAGTTGGACAAGCAGACTTGCAAAGCCGCTCTGCTTACGGGGAGATTGCTTCGTTCCTCGCAATGACGGGGTGGCAAAGAGATTGTAAATAAATCGTGGAAACACAAACATCAAAATATAACATTGCTTTAGAGCGCTATCATAAAAAGATAGCCGATGCCGCCGTCGAGGACATGGTTCTCAATATGGGGCCACAGCATCCGTCTACGCATGGAGTTTTGCGGCTGGAGCTGATCACCGACGGGGAGATTGTTAAGGAGGTTATCCCGCATATTGGTTACCTGCACCGCTGTTTCGAAAAACACGCCGAATCGCTTACTTACCAGCAGACCATCCCTTTTACGGATAGGATGGATTACCTTGCATCGATGAACAACAGCCATGCCTGGGTAATGGGTGTGGAACGCATGCTGGGCATTGATAAAGACATCCCAAAACGGATCGAGTACATCCGCGTGCTTGTTTGCGAGCTTAACCGCATTGCATCACACCTGATAGCTATTGGCACCTATGGTATTGATATCGGCGCCTTTACCCCCTTCCTTTGGTGTTTCCGCGACCGTGAGCATATCATGGGGATGCTGGAATGGGCATCAGGCTCGCGCATGCTGTATAATTATATATGGGTGGGCGGTTTGTTTTACGATTTACCTGTTGGTTTTGAGGAACGCTGCCGCGAGTTTTTGGATTACTTTAAACCCAAAATGGTGGAGCTTAACCGCTTGCTTACCGATAACCAGATCTTCATTAGCCGCACAGCCAATGTAGGCGTATTGCCTTTAGATGTTGCTATTAACTATGGCTGTAGTGGCCCGGTACTGCGCGGCTCGGGTTTAAAATACGACTTGAGGCGTATAGATAATTATTCCGCCTACCCCGAACTTGATTTTGAAGTACCCATCGGCACCGGTAAAATGGGCACCACCGGCGATTGCTGGGATAGGTACAAAGTGCGTGTAGATGAAGTTGATGAATCCCTCAAAATAATTGAGCAGTGCCTTAACCGCCTGCAAAAAGAACTAAAGCGCACACCGGATTTTGACCCGCGTGCAAAATTGCCCCGCAAACTCACCCCAAAACCGCAGGACTATTACATGCGCGCAGAGGGCACTAAAGGCGAACTGGGCTTTTATTTCATCCACGACAATGACCGTAAAGAGATCCCCTTCCGTGTAAAATCGCGCGGGCCAAGTTTCTGCAATCTATCGGTATTGGAAGAATTGGGTAAAGGCGTAATGATAGCCGATCTGATTGCTACCATTGGCTCGCTGGATTTTGTGCTTGGGGAAGTGGATAGATAGCCCCACACTTCGTTGCGAGGCAGGAAGACAACCGACCGAAGGGAGCTCATTAATACCTTAAAGAAAAAATTAAAATATTAATAATCTCTAAGCTATGCATAACCGCTTTGTATAGGGTTTGTCCGATGTGGAGATTGCTTCATGCAATGACGATTTGGTGATTGGCGTTGCAGAAACAAAAAAGGAGAAGCAATTTCTTACTTCTCCTTTATATATAATAGAATCTTTTTGGAGTACTATTGGTTATAAACCTTCACTATAAATACGTAATTCTTTAGCTTTTTAAGCTGCTGTGTGCGGCTTAAGCCGGCTAAGGTATTTTTTGAGCTTAGGGTTAAGGTTTTGTTCTTTAAAGAATCAGCAGGGATATCTTGTATGGTTTTCAGGATAAATGCCGATTTCTTGGCAAATGCAACGCCTTGGGTTTGGGTTTGCCTTCCGCTAATGATACCGATAACATTTCCTTTCGAATCGAATAGCGGACCGCCGCTGTTACCCGGGTTTACCGGCACCGATATCATATACTCTGCAGTATCGCCTTTAAAACCTGCATCTGAGGTTAAAGCGCCCGGGCCAAATACTGCCGCATCTGTAGGGTAGCCCAAAGTGTACACATCCTCGCCTAAATCACTCTTACCTTTTTTGAAACCGTAAGGGATAGTGCCGAGGTTTTTAAAAGACGGGTCGTTTATTTGCAACACAGCCATATCATGTGCCGGATCGGTTGATACCAATTTAGTATGGAATGATTCGCCATCGGCATTTTGCACATAAACTGAATCTGCACCATCAACTACGTGGAAGTTTGTTAAAATATACCCGTCAGTTGAAAGGGCAAAGCCAGTACCACGGTATTTTGCAATAATAGTGGGGCCGGGTTTCTGGGGTTTAACCTTCGGGTCGCCAACGCCATCTAATTGGCCCCTGAGTGCATTTTGTGCTCCCTTTACTTTATCAACCTCTCTTTTCAACTGCTCAACACGCGGGTCTTTATTTGTTAAATACCCTGTAAAAAACAAAGTAAGCAACGTAGCAAATATTGCAATAGACGCTGCTACCGATATTTTAGAATGGTGCTGGCGCCATAAACGCACAACTATGGACGGGTGCGACATTAGATCGTGCGCCAGGGTGTGTACATCTATCTCATCATGGATGGCGTTTAGCCTTAGCTCCATGTTATGCCTGTCGTTATACTGCCTCAATAACCCGGTAAAGTTTTTATGCTCTTCCAGTTTTGCTTCAACCGCTGCATCCTTAGTACGTAATGCATCAAATTCCGCACGTTCCTCCAGGGTCATTTCCCCGTCAAGGTAACGTTCGATCATTTCTAACAGTTGTTCATTTTTCATTGCTTGCCCCTCTTTCTTATTGTTGCTGAAAAAACAATTTTTTTAGCCTTTGCAGGCATTTGTATTTCTGCGTTTTCGCGTTGTCCGCGTTTGTATATCCAAACCGCTCGCAGATATCCTGCATCGATTTATTGTGCATGTAAAAATCCTCCATAATGGTTTTACAGGGTTCGCCAAGCAGTTTTAGCGCCTCGCCCATTTTATTGAGCTGCAGGTCGCGTTCCTGGTGCTTTTCTACCTCATCTTCTACCGGCAGGTAATCTTCAAAATCCTTTATATCACCTCCGTAGCGGTTCATTTGCTTTAAGCGTTTAAGCCAAAGCCGCCTGCAAATGGAGTAAAGATAGGTTTTGAGCTTGCTGCTTAGTTCAAAATCGCCCCGTTTTACCTTATTATAAAGAACTATAATCGCTTCCTGGTAAACATCCTTTGCATCGTCCTCGTTACCATTATTATTGATAACCAGCTGCAATATCATCGGAAAATATGCCAGGTATAACTTTTTAAGTACAACGTCGGAATTATTAAGTATACCCAGTATTACTTCACTATCCGCCGGTATCTCCACATTTAAATGATTATTCACTACTTAATACGCTTTATACTAAATTGTAACCCAATATTATCAACTATTTTTTCCTAGCGGGAAAATCATCCGCTCCTGTACGATAATCAGCGGCCAAAACCGCCAAATCAACCTGCAATATCGGGTTAATATTTGAGAGCTTGGGCGCCCCATGGCATAATAATTGAATTCGTTTTTGTATCAAACTTGTATTTAAACACTTACAAACATCAAACTATCAACCATGAAAAATCACATCAAATACCGCATTTTAGCTTTAGCCCTGGTCCTATCGGCAGCGGCATGCGGCGGCGCGGGCGGCAGCCAGCACCCCGATTCGCTTAAAGCAGATACTTCTGTTGTAGCCGATTCTGCCAAAACACCAATTACGCCCGCTCCCGGCTCAAACGGCTCGGCCATATCGGCAGATACCGGGCTGGATAAATCCGGCTCGGGCGGTACGGATACTACAAAAAAGCCGTAAAAATAAAATATCGAATGCCGAATTTCGAACTTTCAGAAATTGGATATTCATCATTCGGCATTCAATATTAAAATGCCTAAGCCCTTTTTCCTCGCAAAATTCTCATGGGTTACCTTTTTCATGTTCGGTATATTAAGGCTAAACAAAACAAACATGAAAAATCAAATCAAACTTGCCCTGGTGGCCCTTGCAGCATCTGCCACCATCATCGCCTGCGACCCGCCAAAAGTTAAAACCGAAGAAACTGTGAAAACAGACTCGGTAAAAGCCGACAGCCTTAAAAAGGACTCGGTTACCATTAAGACCGACTCGGTACAAAAAGATTCTGTAAAAAAATAACCTGCAACCTTATCACAGGTTAAGAGTAAGGGGACGCCTTTGCTCTTTGCTGTTTTAGTTAATTTAAAATTTAACTTAGTAGCTTTTTTTATCGCTTCCTGCCCATGGCATTTTAGGCCGCTCCTACAAATTACGCACTGGTATTCAGTCAATTACCTATAAAATCTATAGGTTTTATTATTTATTTGAAAAACGATGGGTTACCTTTTTATTTTTGGGGTATAAAGGTAAAGTAACCACTAAAAATTTATTTTAAACTTTTGGGTTACCTTTTGTAATATCAGGAATTAACAACCTGTAACAATAGAATAAATAATATATTATATAACTCCCAAACACACAAACATGAAAAATTCATTCAAACTTGCGGTTTTAGCTTTAGCTATCTCTGTTTCTGCTGTAGCTTGTAAAGGTAAATCTGCTACCGAAGGTGGCGATACAACTGTAGTTGATTCTACTGTAAAAGTTGATTCTACTGTAAAAGTTGATTCTACTGTAAAAGATACTACTGTAGTTGACACAACTAAAAAAGACACTACAAAAAAATAATCTTAAACCTTTTAGGTTTTAAGATTTATTAGTTTTTCAACGAAAAAGGTAATCTGTGTATTTTTTTTTAAATACATGGGTTACCTTTTTTTGTTTCGGGTATTAAGGTGTGAAAACTATTAAATCACTTAAAAACACACAAAAATGAAAAATGCATTCAAAATTGGCTTTTTAGCCTTAGCTATCGCGGTTTCTGCTGCTGCTTGTAAAGGTAAAACTGATGCTGCTGCTACAGATTCAGCTGCAATGGATTCAGCTAAAATGGATTCAGCTAAAATGGACACAGCTGCTAAAATGGATTCAGCTAAAATGGACACAGCTGCTAAAGACACTACTAAAAAAATGTAATTATTTTTTAGTAAAAAGGCCCTCTGGTTTACTCCGGAGGGCCTTTTTGTTGGGCAAAATTCTGCAAAAACATTTGCACCCACATTTGTTTATTGCTGAAAGCCTGCTTTATGAAATATGCCGAATGGAATAAACTTACCCCGGAAGAGAAAAGTACTGCACACTGGAAGCATCATCCGCGTATACGGGTAGCCAGCATTTTTTCGGTGCTATTTGCAATTGTTTTTTTCGTTGTGTTGTTAAGGATTTTTCAAAATAAGCGGGTGCATGTAAACCGCAAGCCAAATGCCATGGAAGCTTTTACGGTATCTAAAGCAATTGTAAAAAATACATTAAAACACCCCGCCGCGGCATCTTTCCCTTCCAATAAATACAAGTCGGTGATTGACACTGCTGCAAGCACCTACCAAATTACATCAACAGTAAACAGCCAGGACAGCAGTGGCAAAACCCTAAAATTAAACTGGAAATTAAACCTGGCCTACACCGGCGGCGATTGGGCCGACACTACGAGCTGGCGTGTAGATGGAATGCAAATTAGCCAATAGTTCATGGTTCATAGCCGATGGTTGATAGGCAGGGGATGGTTATATTTCCAATACAATGAACTATGACGATGATCTATCAATAGCGGTAGTTCATAGCCGATAGTTCATAGGCTGGGGATTAGTGTACCTCCAATACACAACTAACCAAAACCATGATCTATGAACCATCTGCTATAAACCATCAACTAATGCAGCACGCCATCGCGCAGGGCCTTTATAGTGTCGTGCGCTGCGTTTAGCGCAACTTGTTGTTTACTCAGTATTTCGCGGATATAAGCCGGGAAATGCCTCTCCTCAAGAGCGGTTTTATATGCTTTTTTTATGGCATCTTCGCCAAACTCGCATTCCTCTAAAATACTGTGAGTGCTGTGCCCGCTAAAGGCTGCCTTAAGGTCGAGCCAGGTGCGGTGCAACTTACCGCTGGTTGATGTGCCGGTTTCAATATCCGTACTAAGGGCAACTACTTCTGTAGCAATTTCCATTTTAAACCGGTGGCTTTCGCCGATCAGGTTTGTAAAGGTAGCCCTTAGCCCGGCATCGCCATCATTCAATTCGTGTAGTGCACGTTCAAAACCGGCAATACGGTCGTTATTAATTAACACCAAGTCATTCAAAGTTTCGCTTATTGCTTTTGCATTTTCCATTGGTCTATCCTCCTTTGTAAGAAAACAGCACAAAAAAGGTATTGTTTCAATTAATAAACAATACCTTTTGGTTAATTAGAATAAGTTTTATTTTATTTATTGCTTCCCTCTGAAAGCAGATACTATCCAGAGGATGATGCCGATTATAACAATAACGGCTATAATGCCAACTGCGGCGCCCGCTTTAAATATGCCGCTGATTACAGAGCAGCTGCTAAGTGTAAAAAGCAAGGCTGCGAATAAAAATAAGTTTAATTTTTTCATGGTACGATATCGATAGATTTATGATAAAAAACCAATACAATAACCGCACCTGATTCAAAAAACAGGTAAAAAGTTTAGTTTTCTTCTATACTTGCTGTTTCTGTAGGCAAAAAACGTACAGCAATCAATACAATAAAAAAACTCATCGCAAACAATGTTACCACCGTTTCCACAATCAATAGTAAATTCATCACAAGAAAATTAAAAGGCGCAAAGCACCGTTAAAAAATTTTAGGTTAATCGGGTACCCCGACTCAAATACGATGTTTTTTGTAGATAGGAATTACTAATTTAAATATTGCTTTGATAAAAAAAAAGCTTTTATGAAAAAAAAATGAAATTTTTAAGGAAGATAATTTTTAAGCAAATAAAAAGCCTTGTAATTAAATGTTAAACATACATATAATTTTAAATTAACGTTAAACTATTGATAACCTGATTAAAACAAGTGTAAATTTGGTGCCTATAACATTTTATGCATCCACTCGTCTGTCTAAGTAACGCAACCGTTAAGTTTAATAGCACCGTTATATTTGATCAGTTAAATTTTGAAGTAAAGGAGGGCGGGCATTGGGCAATCACAGGTAAAAGCGGCTCTGGCAAGAGCGTTTTACTGCAAACCATTGCCGGCAACGTTAGCATCAGCGGTGGCAGTGTTGCCTACAATTTTACCGATGAAAATGGCAACAGGGCTATCGACTTCCACCCCTATATAGCCTTTGCGGGAACGCGGCACCATTTTAAAAACCTGGCCAACACCGGCAATTTATACTACCAGCAGCGCTACAACTCCTCCGATTCGGAAGACGCGCTTACGGTGGAACAATACCTCGCCGCCATAAAAACCAATACCCACCGCCCCATTTACTGGACGCAGGAAAAGGTGATGACAGGTTTAAACCTGTTGCACCTGCGCGATAAACAAGTGATAAAACTATCCAACGGCGAAACCAAACGCCTAATGATAGCGGCTGCTTTGCTTAAAAACCCTGCCCTGCTGCTGCTGGATAACCCGCTTACCGGCCTTGACGTAGCCACGCGCCAATATTTTAATATGCTATTGGGCGAGGTAAGCGCATCGGGCATTACGCTTATTATGGCAACTTCAGCACATGAGATACCAGACGTGGTACAACAAGTAGCGGTTTTGAATAGCGGCGTTATCAGCAAAACTTTAAGCAAAGAGGAATTTACAGCCAATATTGCCCAGCAGCTTGATAAGCCCAATTTGGATTCCGCTGCCTTAGAAGCCCTAATTCAAAGCAACGTGCAGCCGCACAACTACGCCAAAATTGTGGCCATGAATAATGTGGTGATACGCTATGGCAATAAAACCATCCTGAACCGCATTAACTGGGCCATAAACCCCGGCGAGCGCTGGGCACTGCTGGGCCCCAACGGTGCAGGCAAAAGCACCTTGCTCAGCCTGATGAACGGTGATAACCCGCAGGCCTACGCCAATGATATTACTCTGTTTGATAAAAAGCGTGGCACGGGCGAAAGCATTTGGGATATAAAAAGCAAAATAGGTTTTGTATCGCCCGAACTTTACCAGTATTTCCCTACCGATAACTCCTGCCTGCAGGTGATCGAATCGGGTTTTTACGATACACTTGGGTTGTTCAGGCAAAGTAATTCGGCTAAAGCCGCGCTGGCCTTAAGCTGGATGAAGGCTTTGGAGATTGATAAATACGCGCGCGTGCTACTAAAAAACATCCCAGCCAGCGCGCAACGGTTATGCTTATTGGCACGCGCACTTATCAAAAACCCGGCGCTCCTGATATTCGACGAACCCTGCCAGGGGCTGGATAGCCACCAGCAGCTCCACTTTAAAACGGTTATAGATACTATTTGTGCAATTAGCAAGGTAACGCTAATATATGTTACCCATTACCAGCACGAGATACCCGATAGTGTGGATAGGGTGCTTAGGCTGGATAAGGGGGAAGCAGTAGGCTATTAGCATGTTCACAGTAAAAACCTGCGTCATTGCCGAATTATTTCAAGATGGCCTGCAAAAGCATTAGCAAATGAGTTTCACTTCATGAGAAAGAAAATCCTTTTTTTAATTTCTATGATAGCCATCGTTGGCGCAGGCATTTGTTATTATGAAATATTTTATCTTCCGTTTACTCCCTTGAAATTCGATGACCGCTATGGATTTATAACGCTACCTGTAAACAATGATTTTTATCAAAAGCTGCCATAGGTTTTAACTGAGCATGGAATTCCCTTCAAAAAAGGAGGTGAGATAGTATATGTACGCCGAAGGCTGTTGCAAGATGATGGACTAACCTGGAATTTTACCAATAAAGCGCTCAACGACGGCTGGCTGAAGGATCACCCTGCGCATTAGCTGCTAATGCCCCCTCTGGAAGGTTGCTACCTTCACTAAGCCTTGCGTTTCGCAAGCAGTTCATAGCGCATAGTTGATAGTTCATATGTTCTTCATCGTCTATGAACTATCAACCATGAACTAACTCACCTACACAGGCAAGCTAAAATAAAACCGGCTGCCCTCGCCTATTTCGCTTTCTACGCCAATGGTGCCGCCTTGTGCGTTAATGAAATCTTTGGAGATGGCAAGCCCTAACCCCGAGCCTGATTTATTCTGGCCATCCGTAGGTACCTGGAAGTAGCGGTCGAACAGGCGCTTTTGGTAGGCCTCATCTATGCCCTTGCCAAAATCTTTTACCGAGAACTCTACCTTATTATTTTTGGTTGCCACCCCTATTATTATCTTCGATTTTTCGGCACTGTAGCGCAAGGCATTGGAGAGGAAGTTTACCAGCACCCAGGCGGTTTTTTCAATATCCACGTGCACTTCGGGCAGTTTATTATCATGCACTATTTCCAGCTGCACCTTTTTCTGCTCCGCCTGGAATTTGATGGAGGTAATAGCATAATCCACTATCTTCATAGGGCCAACCGGTACAAAGTTGAGCTGGATATTCCCTGTTTCCACCTGAGATAGCTCCAGCAGTTCGCTGGTGATCTTCAGCAGGCGTTCGCTGTCGTCCTTAATATGGTCAATTAGTTGGTGCTGTTCGGTGTTCATTGTGCCGACCCGCTCATCATTAAGCAATTTAAGGCTCATTTTTATGGATGCAATGGGCGTTTTCAATTCGTGCGATATTGTAGCTATAAAATTGGTTTTGGCTTCGTCGCGTTCCTTAAATTCGGTAATGTTTTTGAGGATATAAACCTTCCCGGCCGGGCGGTTGGCAATCTGCAATACATCCGATGGTTCGTTAACCCTTGGCACCGAGATGCTGCTGCTTTGCAGTTGAAAATATGATTCGCGGCCATCCAAAACAATCTTCAACTGTTTAACAGACGAGTCCTCACCCACAATAGACCGGAACAAATCGTTGCCCTTTATAATGGTATTGGTATTTTTGCCTATTACATTATCATCGTGTATGTTGAGCGTTTTACGGGCGGCATCATTCATAAAAAGCACTTCCTGCTTCTCGTTTACGCCGATGATGGCATCCTGCATCTGCTCTATAATGGTTTCGATGCGGCGCTTCTCTGATATTACGGTGGCAAGGTTGCTATTCTCCCAATCATTTAGTTTCGCTGCCATGGAATTGAATGCGTTGGCCACATCGGCAAATTCATCGTTTTCCTCAAAATAAAGGCGTTTATCATAGTTCTTCTGCCCTATCTCGCGGATACCATCAACCAGCGCCCGCAAAGGGTTAGCAATAAAGCCGGGGAAGTTTACGCTGAAGCTAAAAAGCACCATAAAAGTAAAGCTGCCCGCAAGCCCCAAAATAAAGGTGGCATCGTCTACCTTACTGCGGGCGTTATCGTCCTTGCGCTCAATGGCCTGCATGTTTATGCGCTCAATTTCGCTAAGGTAATGCCTCAATTCTTTTTCGGCTACTTGTTGCCCCACAACTTCTGTTGGCTTTTTTTGTAAAGCCACAAAGGAAGTGCGGACATTTTGCGTTGGTACCTTTTCGCCGGGTTCGGTTAAATTATGCTCCTGGCTTTTTAGAGCGGCCGTAAATTTCGCTTCGCCCGCAGTGTTGAGGGGCAGAGGATTCTCGTCGAGGGTGTTCCGCATTTCCCGTACGAAACTAAGCGACTTATAGTTGTCCTTCAGGATACCCTTCGAACTTTCGGATATATCCCGCAGGTAAAACAATGCGGTAGCGCCAAAAAGCAGCACCACTATAAATAAAAAGCCGAAGCCTAACCGGAGTTTAGTTTTTACTTTCATGATAATATGACCAAGTCTGTTTCTGTTGCTGCAATTTTATTGAGTAATTCGTTAAATATAGCCGTTCTTAATATCACCTGCCATAAATTTAAATGAGGCTTACCAATGCAAATGGTGGTAACTTCCTTCTCTTCGGCCACCTGCATAATGGTTTTGGTAACGTTGTCGCTTTTTATTTTTATCAATTCGGCGCCGAGTTCGGTTGCCAGTTTAAAGTTGTTTATCAAGTGCCGTTGTTTATCCAGTTTGATCCTGTCGAGGCTTTCGCTGCTGCTCTGCACGTACAACACTATCCAGGGCGAGCGGTAATACGAGGCCAGCCGGGCAGTTTTGCGGATAACAATTTTAGCCGTATCGGCATTAGAGGATATACAGGCCAAAAACTTTTCGGGCCGCAGCTTTATCTGTTTTGGCACCTCCACATTTATTTTCCGCTCCAGGTGGTGGGCAACTTCCTTTAAGGCAATCTCGCGCAGCTGCAATATCTTCTCGTTACGGAAAAAGTTCTGTAGCGCAGTTTCCACCTTGGCCTTATCATATATCTTGCCCTCTTTTAAACGGGCTATCAACTCATCGGCGGTAAGGTCGATGTTGACAATTTCGTCGGCCAGTTCCAGCACCTTATCGGGCACCCGCTCGGTAATGGCTATGCCGGTTATAGATTCAATCTCCTCGTTCAGGCTCTCCAGGTGCTGCACGTTCACCGCCGTTATCACGCTGATACCCGCCTCTAAAATATCCCGCACATCCTGCCAGCGTTTAATGTTTTTGCTGCCCTCCATATTGCTATGGGCAAGCTCATCAACTATCACCACTTCGGGGTGGCGGTTAAGGATGCCCTGCAAGTCCATTTCTTCCAGCTCCTTGCCTTTGTAAAATGTTTTACGCCTGCTAATGAATGGAATGCCGGCCAGCAGGGCATGCGTCTCGGCCCGGTTGTGGGTTTCTATATAACCTATTTGGATGTCGATGCCATTTTTGAGCAGGGCATGCGCCTCCTGCAGCATACGGTAAGTTTTGCCCACGCCGGCACTCATGCCGATGTATATCTTCAGCTTGCCGCGCCTGCTTTTCTTCACCAGTTCGATGAAGTTTTTTACGGAGTTGTCTTTATGTTCCTGGTCTTGAGACATATCGTTTATTATTTTACCACAAAGGGCACTAAGATTTGCGTGTTTGTTAACACAAAGAACACGAAGATTTTTTGCTGCTCCCTCGTGTTCTTTGTGGTTCTCTCTTTGTATCCTTTTTGGTTAAATACCTAACTATTTAAAATGCGTACACCGCCGCAATTAAAAACTGCGATGCTGATTTGGTTGGCCCGCCATTGCTGTCAACAAACTGCATCTGCTTGCCTTTATCCAACCTTATTTCTGGTATCAAAGTCAACGGACCAGCCTTAACATTAGCCGTTAAAGTAAACGCTTTAATAGATTGGCCTGCCGCAGGGCCTGCCGGTGCAAAGCCGCCGTTTTTTGTTTTAAAGTACTCGCCGCGCACACCCAAAGTTACATCTTTAGATACGGCTAATTGCGGGTATAAAGCTACGCCTTCAAACCCGCCGCCAATGGCATCAGGTGCCGAGAAAGTCGCGCCATTCAACCCGAGTTTAAAGGCAGTGGTGATTTGATAAGCAGTTGTTAAATCGAATATAGTACCCGATGTTTTGCCACTCAGCAAGTTGAGGTAAGCCGTCCAACCGTTTACCGGGCTTACAAACAATTGTGCGCCAAAGGTTGATACATCCCTGTTAGACTGATAGTTGTTCCAGGTATCGTTAAAAATACCGGCCATCAGGCTTACTTTGCTGCTGAAAGCGTAGGTTGCCTTAAAGCCTGCATTTTGGAACGGCCCATTGGTGAACAGGTACGATGTAGAGTAATTGAAATTGCCTACAGGCGATATTACCTCATACCCCACAAAGGTGGCTATATAACCGGCCGTTAGGTTTAGCTTATCGGTAACATCATACCCGATATACAAATTCTGGATATGGAACGATTGCCCGTTGGTGCCTGCATTTGGGATGGATTGCCCCTCCCCGCGCGGGCCGAAAGAAATTTCGCCTACGAAGGATGCCTTGCTTACTTTTTTCTTCAGGGCAAGGTCTATCATGCCGATGGATACGGAATTTTGATCTGTAGCGAAACTGGTGGGGATATTGGAACTCCCCGCCGCATTGCGAAAGCGGGAAAAATCATATTTAAAATAAGTATCTACCAAGCCCGATATGGTTAAAGGGGCTTCCGCTGTTTTGGTAGTGTCCTGGGCTTTAGCAAATGCTGCTGATAGTAAAAATGCAGTTGATAATAGTACTTTGTTCATGTTAGATAGTAGTTTAAACAGCGGGGCGTTTATAGCCCCGCTGAATGTATATAGGGGAATTAGGGGCGCGTTATTTCTTCAGCGCATCAATCGCTACGTTCAATTTCAAAACATTCACTTTCGCCGGGCCAAACAAGCCTAAAAGCGGTGCTTCGGTATGGGCGGCAACTAAATCTGTTACTTGTTGTATTGTAAGCCCTCGCACATCAGCAACTCGTTTTACCTGGATTGAAGCAGCCAAAGGTGAAATATCCGGGTCTAAACCACTGCCCGATGCAGTTACCATTTCCGCCGGGATATCGCTGCGTTTTAAGTACGGGTGGTATTTAAGCAGCGTATCTATACGGCTGGCTACATCCTTTAAATAATCGGGGTTGCTCGGGCCTTTGTTGCTACCTGCAGACCCTGCTGCGTTGTAACCAACGGCTGATGGCCTGCCCCAGAAGTATTTTTGTTGGGTAAAGCTTTGGCCTTCGTTGGCATAGCCAACTACTTTGCCGTCCACAACAATGGTTTCGCCATCGCCGTGCCCTTTGGACAGTTTACCTGCAAAAGAGATAAACACAGGGTATATTATGCATACCAACACAATGATTACCAGCGTTAAGCGTATGGAGGTCATTAAATTTTTCATTGTCTTATTAATTATTAATTAGAAGAATAGGGAAATAAGTAAGTCGATTAATTTGATGCCGATAAAGGGGGCAATAACACCTCCCAAACCATATATCAGCAGGTTACGACGCAGCAAGGCACTGGCGCCAATAGGTTTATATTCCACCCCTTTCAACGCCAAGGGTATCAGCATAGGGATGATAATTGCGTTGAAGATCACAGCGGATAGTATCGCACTCTCCGGGCTATGCAAGCGCATGATATTGATAGCCTGTAATGCCGGTATTGATGCTATAAACAAGGCCGGTACAATAGCGAAGTACTTGGCCACATCGTTGGCGATAGAGAACGTGGTAAGCGTACCGCGGGTGATGAGCAACTGTTTACCTATCTCCACAATTTCGATTAGTTTGGTGGGGTCATTATCCAAATCCACCATGTTGCCTGCTTCTTTGGCTGCCTGTGTACCGCTGTTCATGGCTACTCCTACGTCGGCCTGAGCCAATGCAGGGGCATCGTTTGTACCATCGCCCATCATGGCTACCAGGCGGCCGCTTGCCTGCTCAGCCTTAATGTAATTCATTTTATCCTCGGGCTTGGCTTCGGCAATAAAATCATCTACACCGGCTTTCTCAGCAATAAACTTGGCGGTAAGCGGGTTATCGCCGGTTACCATTACTGTTTTGATACCCATTTTGCGCAGGCGTTCAAAACGTTCGGCTATACCGGGTTTGATGATATCCTGCAGTTCTATTGTACCCAAAACTACTTCGTTTTGCGATACCACCAGCGGCGTGCCACCGTTTGATGCAATAGCTTTTACGCGTTCTTCCACATCGGCAGGCACTTTATTACCGGCCTTTAGGGTTAAGTTACGGATGGAATCAAACGCGCCCTTGCGGATGCGCAGCCCGTCTTTAGTATCTATACCGCTCGAACGGGTTTCGGCAGTAAACTTGATAAACTCGGCACCTGCGGGGGCGCTGGTGGCAATATTCATTTTACTCTGCACGGCCAGTTCCACAATGGATTTGCCTTCGGGGGTTTCATCGGCTAATGACGATAAAACCGCAGCTTTTACCAGGTCATCCGGCAAAACATCGATAGCAGGCCAAAAGTGGGTGGCTTTACGGTTACCAATGGTAATGGTACCGGTTTTATCCAGCAGCAATACATCGATATCGCCGGCAGTTTCTACCGCCTTGCCCGATTTGGTGATCACATTGGCACGCAGCGCCCTATCCATCCCCGCAATACCGATGGCCGATAAAAGGCCACCGATAGTTGTGGGTATTAAACAAACGAAAAGAGAGATCAGCGCAGCAATAGTAATAGGCGTATTTGCGTAGTCGGCAAAAGGTTTCAGCGTAACGCATACGATGATAAATATCAGCGTAAAGCTGGCCAACAAGATAGTTAAGGCTATCTCGTTCGGCGTTTTCTGGCGCGATGCCCCTTCTACTAAAGCGATCATCTTATCCAAAAAGCTTTCGCCCGGCTCGGTAGTTACAATTACTTTAATGTTATCTGATAACACCTTGGTACCACCTGTTACGGATGATTTATCGCCACCTGCTTCGCGGATAACCGGGGCAGATTCGCCCGTGATTGCCGATTCATCTATGGTAGCCAAACCTTCTATGATCTCTCCATCGGTTGGGATGGTATCGCCGGTTTCGCAAACGAACATGTCGCCTTTGCGCAGTTCATTGGACGATCTGCTTACTATGCTGCCGTCTTTCAACAAAACTTTAGCGGGTGTTTCCTCACGGGTTTTACGGAGGCTATCGGCCTGTGCTTTACCACGTGCTTCGGCAATAGCCTCGGCAAAATTTGCAAACAACAGGGTAAGCAGCAATACGATGAAAATAATAAGGTTATAGGCAAACGAACCCTGGCCGGCATGCAGAAAGCTGTAAACGCACATGTACGCCATTATCACAGTGCCCACCTCCACGGTAAACATTACCGGGTTGCGCAGCATTGCCTTTGGGTTCAGCTTTATAAACGACTCTTTCAGTGCAGTTTGCACAAGGGCCGGTTCGAACAATTTATTTGATTTGGTTGTCATGATTCAGATTATTTAGGCATTGAAAAAAACTCTGCGATAGGCCCTAATGCCAGTGCAGGGAAGTATGATAATGCGTTAAGTACCAATATTACAGCGAAAGTCATCAGCCCAAATGTTACGGTATCGACCTTCAGGGTACCTGCCGATTCGGGGATGAATTTCTTTTTTGCCAGCAAGCCAGCAATGGCTACCGGGCCAATTATTGGCAGGAACCTGCCCAGGATCATCAACACACCAGTGCTTACGTTCCAGAAAATGTTGTTATCCCCCAGCCCTTCAAAGCCGGAGCCGTTGTTAGCGTTGGCTGAGGTCATCTCGTAAAGCATTTCGCTGAAGCCGTGGTAGCTTGGGTTATTTAACCAGGCCGATGGTTTAACCGCCCAATCGGCATTGCCGTGGTTGGTAAAAACAAAGGCGGCTATTGCGGTGCCTGCCATAATTAAAAACGGACTAAGCAAGGTAATCAAAGCGGCGATCTTCACTTCGCGCGCTTCCACTTTATGGCCCAAAAATTCGGGGGTTCGGCCCACCATTAAGCCGGAGATAAACACCGCGATGATGAGGTAGATAAAGTAGTTGAGCACACCCACCCCGCAGCCGCCAAAGAAACCGTTTATCATCATGCCCAGCAGTTGCCATAAACCGGTAAGGGCCATGGTGCTATCGTGCATGCCGTTAACAGAGCCGGTGGATACGATGGTAGTTAAGGTACTCCAATAAGCGGTGGCTGTTGGCCCGAAGCGCACTTCCTTGCCTTCCATCGCGCCGGTTGGCTGCGAGATGCCCATCTTGGCAATAGCAGGGTTGCCTCCCGTTTCGCTGCTGATACTGGGGATCATAAGCATTAAGGCCCCTATCATCATTACCCCGAAAATCACCCAGCCCAATTTTTTACGGCCGATGAAATAACCGAAGCAAAGTACCATCGCTATAGGGATGATCATCTGCGAAACTATCTCGGTGATGTTGGTTAAATAGTTTGGGTTTTCCAGCGGGTGTGCAGAGTTGGCACCAAACCAGCCGCCACCGTTGGTACCGAGGTGTTTAATGGCTATCATTTGTGCAGCCGGCCCGCGCGATACGTTTACGGTATCGCCCTGTAAGGAGATGAATTGGTCTTTACCGGCATAACTGCTTGGCGTACCGTTAAAGGTGAGTATCAATGCAATTACAATAGATAATGGCAACAACAAACGGGTGATTGCTTTTACAAAGTATTGCCAAAAGTTGCCCAAGTTAGTTGTAGTCTTATCGCGGAAGGTTTTAAAGAATGCCACTGCACAGGCAATACCTGTGGCCGCACTGGTAAAGTGCAGAAACATAAATATAAAGTGCTGTATGAGGTAACTCGCGCCGCTTTCGCCGCTGTAATGCTGTAAATTACAGTTCACCACAAAGCTGATGATGGTGTTAAAGGCGAGGTCGGCAGTCATACCGGGATTGCCATCGGGGTTAAGCGGGAGCTTATCCTGGTACATCAAAACAAAAAAGCCGTATACCAACCAAAGCATGTTAATACACATCATGGCTTTTAAAAACTGTTTCCAGTCCATTGGCTCGTTAGGGTTAATGCCTGATAGTTTGTAGATACCGTTTTCGATGGGTTTCATAAAATCGGTCCATACCTTTTCGCCGGCAAACATTTTTGCCAGGTACTTGCCCAGCGGGATGCCTATGACCAGCATTAGCACAAAGGAGGCCATGATTCCTAATAGTTCTGTGTTCATTGTGTGTAGGTTAAAAGTTTTCGGGTTTAAGCAGCACATATACCATGTATAGGAAAACTGCAATGGAGATGATGAATAATGCGATCATGATGTGTTAGATTTTTTCGAACCAGTCGATTGATTTAAAAACTACCCAGCTTAACAAAAGCAAGCAGAGGAAAAGGATTATGGTTATCATCGTGTTATTATTTTCATCACCTATGCCAATACCAATACCACGTTTTCACATATACTTATAACTATTTGATTATTAATATCTTAAATAAACAACCATTAAAAATAAAAATGGGATGTAACAAAAAACCCTTCCGTTTTGGAAGGGTTGCTTATCATAAGGGAAAAACTTTATGCGTTGCCGGAGGGTGCAATTTTTTTTAAGCTGAAATAGGACACAGGGCTTACCACCAATGGTATCTTTTCTACCCTGGTTTCGCTGGTATCCAGCCCGAAAGCTTTAGCATCTGACTGTGCCAAGCGTTTTATGGCAAAATAGCTATTCAAAATAAATCCTTCTTTGGCGCTGAACTCATTTTCGTAGGATAAGAATTTCTCCATCAGTACAAACTGGAAGTCGGCTGCCATGTGGTATTGTTTTAAAGATGGGTAACGGCTGGTGATATCCAGCTGTTTGTTGGCCACCATCTCCTGCACCACCTTGCGGAACAGCACATTTATACGGGGCTGTATCCTAAAGCCGAGGCGGAACTCCACCCTTATCACCTTATCTTCTTTCAATTCTTCCACGCTGTATTCCATAGTAAAAGGCTCATCGGTGCGTTCGATATGCAAAAACCAGTAAACATCTGCTCTTTTTGGCTTACGGCTGAGTATGGAATAAATGATTTTCTGTTCTATCTGCTTGCTGTTATTTGCCTTTGTGAGGTAGATAAGGTGCGTAGAGAATTTGGAGATGGTGTTATCCTCACTCAAAGCCGTAAGTACCGGCAGTTGGTCGGCCAGGTCCACAAAGCTAAGGAACCTGTTGTTTATCTTCCGCGCCCTAAACCAGATGTACATGGTAAATATCAGCCCCACTTCAAAACCAACAAAGAACAACCGCTTCACGATTTTAACGGCGTTGGCCACGAAGAACGAGAATTCTACCGAAAGGAACATGCATAGGATTATAGTAACCAACCACACCGGCCAGTGCTTTACATAGCGCATAAAATAGTACATTAAAACGGTAGTGCTCAGCATGGCTATGGTGATACTGAAGCCATAAGCGGCCGTCATGGCGCTGGAAGTTTTAAAGTACAATGATACCAGGATACAGCCAACACATAAGATCCAGTTAATGCTCGGGATATAGATCTGTCCGCGTATGTTCGATGGGTATTTTATGGTGATGCGTGGCCAAAAGTTCATGCTCACGGCTTCGCTGATGAGGGTGAATGATCCGCTG
>NZ_CAMLOV010000072.1 GCF_946481715.1 uncultured Mucilaginibacter sp.
AAAGTATTTGATGAACAAGGTGCACCGCTTGTTGGCGTTAGTGTGAGCGAAAAAGGCACCAGCAACGGCGTGATGACCGATGTTAACGGTATTTACAAATTACAGGTGTCTGGCGATAATGCTGTGGTGGTATTCAGCTATGTAGGCTACAATATCAAAACCGAGCCTCTTAACGGCCGCACCACGGTTAATGTTACGCTCGAGCCAAAGGCAAACGCTATCAGCGAGATAGTAGTAACTGCATTAGGCATCAAGCGCGAATCGAAAAAATTAGGGTACGCCGCAGAAAATGTACGCGTAGGCGAAATTACAACCAACCGGTCTACAAACTTTGTTAATTCTCTTGAGGGAAAGGTTGCTGGCCTTGACATCTCTCCACCTGCAAGCGGTCCCGGTGGTAGCACTAAAATAAGGCTTCGTGGGCAGTCGGCTTTCCAGGGCGATAATGCGCCTTTAATTGTATTAAACGGCCTTCCTTTGTCGCAAAGCCCGTCAAGTACCAATGGGTACACCCAATCGGTAGATCTTGGCGATAATATGCAGCAAATAAACCCGGATGATATTGAGTCGATGACGGTTCTTAAAGGAGCTACCGCAGCAGCATTGTACGGCTCGCGGGCAAGCAACGGCGCGATAATTATTACTACGAAAAGTGGCAATAAAAACACAGGTATCGGTGTTGAGTTTACCTCCAACTTCACACAGAACCAGGCGCTTGATTTCACCGACTTTCAGTACGAGTACGGGCAGGGCGAAAATAACGTCCGTCCTATGACACAAGGACAGGCGCAAAGCTCTGGCGCATGGAGTTTTGGAGAAAAATTTGATAATGCACCTACCTATCAGTTTGATGGCGTACAACGGCCATATGCGCCGGAAAAAAACCGGATAAGCAAATTCTTTCGGCTTGCTAATGCATGGACTAATACCATTGCATTCTCGGGCGGTAATGACAAAGGTAGTTTCAGATTCTCCTATTCTAACCAGGATGCGCAAGGCATAGTGCCTAATAACGACTATCATAAGAAAATCTTCAACCTTGGTTTGAATCATAATTTTACTTCAAAACTCTCTGCGCAGATATATATGAATTACGATCACGAGAATAACAAGAACCCGCCGGTAATTGGAATTCAGGGGACATCCGTTACAAACTATATTTATCGCTATTCTAATTCGGTGAGTTTGGATGTATTAAAAGCCGCTGCGGTTGATGCCAACGGCAACGAAACACCCACATCCCGTTTTACTACCCTTACCAACCCGTATTGGATCATGAACAAGCAATTTACCAGGCAAACCAGAGACCACCTTTTGGGTACTGCAAGCCTGCGCTATCAGTTTTTTGATTGGCTTTACCTGCAGGGTCGCGTGAATATGGAATACAGCACTTCGTTTTACGAACAAAATACGCCAACCGGTACTTTAGCAAATGCAGCAGCACCAGCCGGCCTATATAATGGTAGTTATAACTCAAATGATAATAGTTACCGTGCACTAAATGCCGACTTCTTATTAGGCGGCGGTCACAAATGGGGCGACTTTTCTTTTGATGCCACAGTAGGCGGAAATACCTTCCCTTCGTCATCTCAAGGGTACAATGTTACGGCAACAAACTTTTATGTAAGGGATTTTTATACCCTTGGTAATGGTGCAACTAACACATCGGCTTTTGGAGTTTCAAAATCAACGGTAAACTCACTTTACGGAACTGCTGAGTTTGGTTATAAATCTTATTTGTTTGTAAACGTAACTGGGCGTAATGACTGGTTTTCGGTGTTAAGCCCGGAACATAATCATTACTTTTATCCTTCGGTAAGTGGCAGTTTTGTGTTTTCAGAAATGTTTAAGAGCCTTCCATCATGGCTTACATTTGGAAAGATAAGAGCTACTTATGCTAATGTGGGTAGTGCCAATGGCATTGGCCCTTACAGCAATTCGCTTACATATGCACTTTCCCAAAACGCATTTAACGGCGTACCGCTTGGGAGTATCAATAATACTACCACTCCAAATCAGGATATTAAGCCGTATAGCGTAAAAGAGAAAGAAATTGGCCTGGAATTGCGTATGTTCAACAGCCGAGTGAATTTGGATGTGGCCGCTTATGATAAACAGACAACAAACCAGATCCTAAGTGTTGCAATTTCTAATTCATCTGGCTACACCGGGACCATAGTAAACCTTGGCAAATTACAAAACCGCGGTATGGAGTTCCTGCTTGAAGTAGTACCTGTTAAAAAACAGGACTTTACCTGGCGCTCAGCGTTCAATACCGCCATAAATACCTCTAAAGTATTAGCGCTGGCAAACGGCCAAAATCAATTGACATTGGGTACTGGAGAGTTTTTTGGTTCTATTGTTGACCAGGTTGGCCTTCCGTTAAACCAAATACAGGGCTCAACTTACCGCAGAGATGCTAACGGCAAGATCATCGTATCTGGTGGTAAGCCAATTGCAAGCACCTCTCAAAAACTCTTCGGGAGTGCACTGCCTAAATATACGGGTGGTTGGGTAAATACATTTACTTATAAGAAGTTTACACTAATGGCCCACATAGATTATAAAGCCGGAGGGAAAATATTATCCAGTTCGAACCTGAACTTCCTGAGGGAAGGTTTAACAAAAGAATCGTTGGTTGGCCGGGAAGGAGGGGTTAAGTTTGATGCGGTGAACGCTGATGGCACGCCTAACACTACAGCCGTTAACGCTGAGGACTTTTATGCCAATTACCGTGGGCAAAATATTCTGGACCCTTTTATTTATAAATCTGATTTTATTAAATTGAGAAACGTTTCGTTAAGTTATGATTTTTCTAAGATGGTGAAAACCAAATTTATAAAGGGGCTTGTAGTTTCTGCAGTATGCCACAACGTGCTTATTATCAAAAAGTATATAGCCAATCTCGATCCGGAAGCGATATCATCAAGCGGAGATATTCTAACCGGCTACGAGCAAGGTTCGGTGCCGACAACAAGGACTTATGGATTCAATCTTAACGTCAAATTTTAAAAGAATTCAATCATGAAAAATTATATAAAGATCATATTATCCGCGGCCTGCCTATGTTCAGTAGTAAGTTGCGATAAAGGGTTTAAAGAGTTAAATGTTAACCCAAACAATACAACCAGCCTTGACCCGATGTTTTTGTTTTCTAACGCGGAGGTTTTAACCCACTCGTCGTTGATGGAAACAGACGCAACAGTTGTACAGCAGTTTATTGAGCCTTTTGGCGGAGTTACCTCTGCATTCAACTTTAATGTTTTAAACCAAACTTATACGGTAATACGTTGGAATAATACTTATCCAAACAGCGTAAAACTACTTGAGCAGGTTTTGTCTGTTACAAAAGGTGATGCCTCCAAATCGAATTTAAACAACGTAGCGAGGATATGGCGCGCATACAATTATATGATGCTGGTTGATACTTATGGCGATGTGCCATACAGCCAGGCCGGGCAAGCTTACCTCAGTACTGTTTTTTTGCCTAAGTACGATAAGCAACAGGATATCTATGCTGACCTTGTGAACGAAATTACAACGGCAACCGCAGCATTAGACCCTGCTAAGGACGTTGTAAAAGGGGACGTTTTTTATGGCGGAAACATTCCGCAGTGGAAACGCCTTGGTTATTCTTTATTGCTGCGTATCGGGATGCGCTACTCCAAAACCGATGCTGCTAAAGCAAAGACAATTACCCAGGCAGCATTTGCCGGTGGCGTAATGCAATCTAATGCTGATAACTGTTATCTTAAGTATAACAATACTTATCCTAATCCCGTTACACAGCAAATTCAGCAATTAACCAATACCTATTACCTGGCTGAACCATTTGTTACGCAGCTAAAATCAACAGGCGACCCAAGGTTAAAGTATATCTCGGCGATATACGCCGACCCTGGAAAAGCTTTATCGCTTTCCCCTGATACGGCGTCTGCCAACCAATTCGGGCTGCCTATTGGGTACGACGCAGGTACATTGCCATCTGCACCCGGTTTTCGGGGCGCAAGTGGTTCCGGTTTCAAATATTCACAGGTAAACTATAGCGTATTTGGTAAAATAACCGCACCGCTGTTTTTTGTAACATATGCACAAACTCAGTTGTTATTGGCCGAGGCAACATTCAAAGGTTACATTTCTGGCACTACAAGCACTTTTTATAACAACGGTGTTAAAGCTGCCATGGATCAATTTGTTGCTTACGATGCTGCTGCGGTGATACCAGGCAGTACCGAAGATGCATTCCTAAATAATCCGCTGAATGCATATTCTGATGCGAACGCATTGCGGCTCATCAATACGCAGTATTGGGTAACCTCATTCGGGAACGGTGCAGAATCATGGGCCAATTTTAGGAGAAGCGGCTTCCCCGCGTTGGCGCCTAACACTTATCCCGGTAAGCAAATAAAAGGAGCCTTTGTACGCAGGTACACTTACCCTCAAGCAGAGTCGGCCATCAATGCTGATAATTACAGGGCAGCTGTGGCAAGTATAGGTGGCTCAGATGACCTTGATACCCCCGTGTTTTGGGATAAATAATCTTAGTAATTCCCCTAATTATATGCTTTTAACGCCCCGGTGCCTGTTGGTACCGGGGCGTTTTATATGCCTAGAAATATTTATATTAAACTCGGGGATAGTTGTGCCGGATATCACTGCGGCGAGTACCGTTGCAGAGAATAATGATTGCTTGTTAATCGATATCGAAAACTGATTAGAACACCCCGGAAATGCATTTAAGTTTAGTCCGATGTGATAAAATGTCGGTTAACGCGATATGCTTAAAAATCGACCGAAGATAAGCATTGTATCGCCGGTCGATTTTTGTTTTGGTTGTGCCCGCAGCGTTAAACATTTTAGGCAGTTTTGTTTACTGATATTAATATTTTACCACCTGTTCTGTCCAGGTTGGACCTCCAATAGTAAAAATTCCGTTGCGGAAAAATACCGGCTCAATCCCTAACTGCGGCTTAGGCGAATAATTCTCATCTGCCGGTGTAAATGGTCGGCCGTTGTAAAAAGTATAATGGCACGAGCTCCATAGTTTCCCGTCCGGGCCTTCAAAAATTGCATTATGGCCTGTTTCGGCATAGGGGTCATACGAATCATCAAATGGTAAGGCAACCTCTGCCGTAGCCCCCCGGTAATTCGCCTTCCTTGTACCAAATATAGGTTCTGGCGAGGCTAATTCCCAGGGGCCAAGTGGTGTTTTAGAGCGCAAAAGGCCAACTTCGTAACCGCGTGTCCAGGTAGAGAAAAACATATAATATATTCCGTCCCTTTTTAGTACAAAGGGGCCTTCAATCCCTCCCCACATCCATTTGGGGTTTTCAGGGTCTTTTGCAGAGCGGAATTTTTGGATTTCGCCAATAAGTTTTCCTTTCTCCAAATCTATTTTAGCCTGGAACAAACCGTTACCACTGCAATATAAGTATGTTTGCCCGTCCTCGTCTTCAAACAGGGTCGCATCATTATTATATTGAGGGGTTAATGGTCCATTGACCAGCGCGTATGGCCCCTCAATATGATCAGCCTTAAAAAGCCAAACACTGTGCGATTTCATCCCTTTAGGGTCGTCCGCTGTTACTTTCCCGCTGTTTACAGTTAGCCAATATTTATTTTTTATAAAGTGGATCTCGGGTGCCCAAAAACGCCCGTTATATGGGCAATCCGCGGGTAATTTACTGGCATCAATAAGCAACGACTTTTGCTTCCAATGGATTAAGTCGTCAGAAATAAGCAACCTAACCCCCGGGGTGTGCCCGGTCCAAACGGGGAGGGATGTCCCCGTGCAGTACCACTTGCTACCTACTTTTAAAATACAATGATCGCGCATACTTATGGAGGTATCGCTTGTAATAGGATTTGTGTACTTAAATACTTGCGATTGCTTTTTCAGGCTGCTTTTTTTGCCAATAGCCAAATTTAAATAGTATGGCCTTTCGCTTTTCGACACTGTTTGAGCATGAAGATTTTGATTGCCCAATAAAATAATCCACGTTAAAAAACCGCCGCCGACTATATTGCGCTGAAATGATATAAACCTATTTTTCATTTTAAATAGTATTTGAAAATATTTGACGTCAGCCAAAAAGCTAATCGCAGTTTTAATTAGTTATTCAAAATAAAACCACCATTGGGCTGTATTGCTACATCGATAGCACCACCTTTTTTCACTTCTGTTTTTTTCAAAGAAGTAATTTGGTTGATGTCGTCATTATAAAAACTTACGGTTTTCCCTGAAAGCATAGGAAGTGCGAGTTTAATTTTAATAGCGGTTTTTCCTGCATTTACACCTGCTACATACCATTTATCCTGGTGCCGCCGTGCTATTACGGTATACTTACCCGGGTAACCGTCAATATAAACCGTCTCGTCCCAGGTGGTGGGCACTTGTTTTATAAACTCTAACTCAAATGCAGGTGCATCGGTAAGGTTGTTTGGGGTAAGGGCAAACATTTGCACGGGGTTTTGAAACAAAACCGCCGTAGCTAATTGGAAGCCGTCGGTTGTTAAGCGTTTATTGCGCCCTGTGTTACTTTTTACCAGGTATTTATTAAAAAAAACTCCCCCAAACTCCATGGATCCAACCGCATTACGAATAAAAGGATGCAAAGTGGCATTGTATGCCTCGTTGTCTCTAACATTTTGAGAGAAGATCAACATCTCTGAGGCAAGCACCGCCTCGCTTCCTATAAAGTTCGGGTACATTCTTTCCCAACCCCGTGGTAGGGTGGCGCCGTGGAAATCAATCATCAACCCATAATCGTTAGCATCAGATAAAATATCTTCGTATAAGCGTACGGTTTCCTGTTTATCCCCACCAAAAAAGTCTACTTTAAGTCCCTTTACGCCAATTTCCCGAAGCCATTTCATCTCCTTTTTTCGCTCAATGGACGAATTCATCTTGTTTCGGGGACCTTGCGGGGCATCGTTTGCAGTACCATTAGAGTTATACCATAAAAGCACATCTACGCCTTTAGAATTTGCGTATTTGATTAGTTCCACCATTTTTACTTTGCCAATATTGGTGTCCCATAAGGCATCTATTAAAATGTAGTTGAATTTAAGCGATGAAGCCAGGTCTATATATTTTACCTGGTCTTCGTAATTCATGCTGTTGTCTTGCCATACAATCCAACTCCAAACGGATTTGCCATATTTATAATCCCTTGAGGGTTCGTAAAGGGGCGCTACCAAATCAAAGGGAATGGTTGTTTCTACTATAGGGCTAAGGTTGTCACCCACGGTAATTGTTCGCCATGGTGTAACTCCGGGTAAGGAGAGCGCAGCACCGGTACTCCCAAAACCATTGTTTTGTTTTGGATTAGGGTACTCTACGGTATACACGCCTTCTGCCGAATAGTTGCTTAAATGCGATGCGCAGTACAAACTGCTCACCCCTGTTTCGGAAACCAGTACCCAGCCATTGCTGCCAACATGGAAAAGTCCCGGAAAAATGTAACCCTCATTGTTGTGGGTAGGCTTACTCATTGGCGCATCCGCTTCGTAAGGCGATTCATAACTTGGCGCTGAGCGGGCAAAACCTGTCATGGGGCTCATCATTTCCGAAAGAAATGTTGTGGTAAACGAAGGGAATTTAAACCCTGTAGCTTCTTTTTCAACTACGCACGATAGTTTGCTACCCCATGAAGGCAACTCGTAACGAAAAGCGATGTTGTTATTACTTACCTGGAATACAATTGTCAAACTCTTTTGGGAGGCATTTGCAAACGTACAGGTTAGCCTGTTGGCGTTATAATGGATATTCGATTTCTTTATTTTAGGTTCGGAATAGTTGTTTTCCACAATGTCATCCGCTTTGCTCAGGTATTTCATGCCGGTAGTGAAGTCGCCCTCATTAGTGACAAGGCCTAAAGGCGAGTTTTCTAACATGCTCTTTCCTTTGTAAGCAACCCCGTACACAAGCTTACCGTCGTTTACGTTAACGATTACTTTTAAATGTTTATCAGGGCTGGATATCGTCAGTTCCTGTGAAGATGCATCAAGTGTTATCAAAATTGAAACAACACAGGCTAACCATGTGAAACGGTATTTCATAAAAATAATAGTTGAAATTGGCTTAATTTAAAACTTTGAGATCCAGATTGCCCGTTTTACCGCTGCTTAATTTTTAAAAAGCAGTGATGCAAAACCATGGAGGCTACGGCGCCATGTTTGCCATTCGTGAGCAGTTCCCGGCGATTCGTAAGAAGTAAATTTAATACCTTGTTTATCCAACATTGTGCGGAATGCACCTATTGAACCCGGGAATGGATTGGGTTCTTTTGTGCCCCAACTCAGGAATAGCACCTTTAGCTGTTTGTTTACTCTGGCGCCGTCTTTAAATTTTCCGTCGAGGAAAGTGTTTGGATCAATAACATCTGCGCTCGGGTAATTTGGTGTGCCACTAAAACCGCCTATAGCCGAGAATTTATCCAGATTGTTCATGATGATTCGCATGGTTTGATTTGCCCCCATAGAAAGGCCGGCTATCGCCCGATGCTCGCGATTGGCGATAGTGCGGAACTTGGCATCAATCATCGGTATAATTTCGTTAATAACCACTTCTTCAAAAATGGATACGGGGCGGGCGATATTATCCGGCGCACCATTTGATGGTTTGTTTGCGTAGCCATTATCCATAACAACAATCATGGGTACAGCCTTTTTATCTGCAATTAGGTTATCAAGTATCAGGTTTGCTTTGCCTTGGGTGGCCCAACCTGTTTCATCTTCAAAGCTGCCGTGCTGAAGGTACAATACCGGGTAACGGGTTTTAGTGTTTTCGTTATATCCCGTCGGTGTATAAACAAAGCAGCGCCTCCACAAATTAGTCAACTTCGAGAAATAAATGTTCTCGCTCACCAAACCGTGCGGCACATCCTTTAGCGCATAAAAACCCTGGTCATTAGCGGGAATCTCAATTCCGCTGCCCCAACGGCCGGCGCCATAAAAGTAAAGGCTACCCGGATCGGGAACAGATGCCCCATCGACGTTAAGCTGATAGTAATGAAAACCTTCATCCTGAGGGAGCGATTCGCCCGTCCAAACGCCTTTTTCATCCTTTGTTAGGCCGTACTTTTTACCTCCTAAATCTAATTGCACTTTTGTTGCCTGCGGTGCAGAAATGCTTGCCCTTACCCGGGCTTCGCTGTTTACCTGCGGGTATTGCTTGCCCGGCTGGTTGGTTGATGCCGGTTTAAAATCTTCAGCAACCGAAACCTTGTTCGATTGCGCCAAGCTGTAGCTACCGCTAAAGGCGGTAACTATCAGCATCATGGCTATTTTGTAAGATGGAACTTTTTTCACGTTTTTAATTTTGTGATCTGATCGCCGTTAATTACAATGCTAATTTTATAATGCGGTGGGGCTATTTGTTAAACAACATAGGCGCAAGTTCGTGCAGACTTCGGCGCCATGTCAAAAACTCGTGGGCGGTATTTTCGGACACATACGAAACAGCATTATAGCCAGCATCTGTTAGAGTCGCTGCGGCTTTTTTTACACCGGTTGGGTTTTCTTTACTTCCGCAGCTGATAAAAATAAGTTTTGGTTTTGCTTTGCCGGCTATTTCTGCAGGTGAATACACGCCACCGCTAAGTAAGGCGTAGTAATCAAAAATTTCGGGTTTATTAAGTGTGATGGTATGTGTTTCCATCCCGCCCATTGATAAGCCGGCCATGGCACGGTGGGCTTTATCGGCAACTGTACGGAAATTTGCATCTACAAACGGGATCAGTTCATCGGTTAGAACAGTTTGAAACGGCTCGATCTTGAAGTTCCTCATGCCGCCGAATTTAATCTCATTCGTCATGCCGTAGGTCATTACAATAATAAAAGGTTTCGTCTTGTCGTCAGCAATGAGATTGTCCATGATTAAATTAGCATGTCCCTGATTGCTCCATGCGGTTTCATCTTCTCCCCAGCCATGTTGCAAGTACAATACCGGATAGCGTTTAGATTTATCTTTACCGTAATCGGGTGGCGTGTACACGAACGCCCTGCGCGAGGTGCCTGTGCTTTTTGAGGGGAAAAGAACTTGCTGTACATTACCATGCGGGACATCTTTCAGCGCGTAAAAGTCCTGGTCGTGGGCGGGTATTTCAATACCACTTTCCCACCGGGTAGAACCATAAAAATTTAATGCTCCGGGATCGTTAAATACGCCTCCATCAATGGTGAGGTGGTAGTAATGAAAACCTTCGTCCATTGGCCCTTCTGTTGTGCCGGTAAAAAATCCATCCGCACCTTTGGCAAGCTTTGTGCCGCCCTTGCCACCAAGCCCCAGGCTAACCCTGATACTGTCTGACTGCGGGGCTTGTATCCGAAATCGTGCATAACCCTGCGAATTCACCTGAGGGTACTCTTTCCCGGGTTGGTTAACTGTAGAGGGTTTAAAGTCTTCCAAGACTGTGGGTTGGTTGGTTTGGGCATAGCAAAAACCACCTGCTACTGTGGTAGCTAATACAAAAGCTAAACATTTCAGTTTCATTGTTTGATAATTTAAACTTAAAAAATTGGTTTCTATTGGTCGGTTTAGTCCAGAGAGCGTGGGAGCAATCAAGACAACCAATTTTAAGCAATTAATTGTAAAAATCACAATTAATTATTCAGTTTTTTTTCTCCCCTTTACCTTTTATTGTATTTCACCTGGCATCTCCCTAATTATGTCTGTTTGTTAAGCCAAAATGATCTGTTTTTATAGCCGGTTTCAATTAGAAAAGGTTGGAAAACAACACTGATTTTTTTAGGTGTGATATCGATTGTAATTGTAGTATACGAAGAATAACTGGGGCTTCAGTTTCATTTTTAAATGTAACATATCGAAAGTGATGTGATGCGTTGCCGGATAGGAAGTAATAAATACAATTATTTTCAATAACCAATTGTTAATTTATAAAATCCTGTTACATTTGTTAATCTGTTTAAGTGTACAAAACACAATTAATAACCCAAAAAACCAATTATGATGAAGCCATGTAGCACTATAAGCTTGTGCGTTTTCTTATTTATTACAACCAATTTACTTGCACAAAACCCTAAACTAACGCTCGATTTAACGAAGCCTGGAGTAACTGTTAGCCGGCAGTTGTATGGGCTGATGACCGAAGAGATCAATCATTCTTATGATGGTGGCCTATATGGAGAATTGATCAGAAACCGGGTATTTAAAGATAATGCTAAAACGCCCGAAGCATGGAGCCTTCTGCAGGAAGGCGACACCAAGGCATCTATGCATTTGGTTGCGGGCGAGCCCGACAATGTCCCGATGGATCAACGCGGGCACGCAATCAATAGCTCACTTACAACTTGTTTAAAATTGGTGGTAGAAACCGACGGTGAGAGAGCAGGAGTTGCCAACGAAGGTTATTGGGGTATCCCGGTAAAACCTAATACAACCTACAAAGCTTCTTTTTATATTAAAGGTTTAGGCAGCACACCACCGCGCCGCCGTCCGGATGGCTCTACCTCAACCCCAAATTCCCCTGTTATAGAAAACAACACAGCCGGCCCGATAACCGTAAGCATAGAAAGCAATGATGGGAAAAGCGTTTACGCCACGGGAATTATTACCCTCGTTAAAAGCAATTTTTGGAAAAAATATGAACTGAAGTTAACTACTGCATCTGATCTAAAGCCAACAGCGGATGCCCGCTTTGTTATTTCAACCAATCGTAAAGGGATTTATTATTTAAACCTGGTGTCCTTATTCCCGCCCACTTATAACAACAGGGCCAACGGTAACCGCATTGATATCATGAAATTGATGGCTGATATGAAACCGGCTTTTTTAAGGTTTCCGGGCGGTAATTTCCTCGAAGGGCCAAAGTTAACCGATGCTTTTCCCTGGAAAACAACTTTAGGGCCGCTTGAAAGCCGGCCCGGTCATAAAGGCTCATGGGGCTACCGTGCAACCGACGGTATGGGATTGCTTGAGTTTTTGGAATGGTGCGAAGATATAAAAATGGAACCTCTGCTGGCTGTGTTTGCTGGCTATTCGCTCGATGGTGACCACGTAGATGCAGGCCCCTTATTGAAGCCTTATATCGAAGACGCCTTAAACGAGATTGAATATATAACCGGTGATGCCCATACGTACTGGGGCGCAAAACGCGCCGCTGACGGCCATCCAGCGCCATTTAAATTGCGGTATGTAGAAATTGGTAATGAGGATGGTTTCGACGCATCGGGAAGTTACGATGGGCGTTTCGCGCAGTTTAATGATGCTATTAAAGCTAAATATCCAGCTTTAAAATGTATTGCAACAATCGGTGGCAGAGATTTCCTTGGGGTGCGCGGCAAATTAACTATCCGTAAACCCGAGATTGTTGATGAGCACTACTACCGCAACGCCTGGGAAATGGAAGAGGATGCCGCCCACTATGATAATTATGACCGAAAAGGATTTAAAGTATTTGTTGGCGAATGGGCAACACGAGAAGGTGCGCCAACTACTAACCTGAATGCAGCACTTGGCGATGCAGCCTGGATGACGGGTATGGAGCGTAATTCAGATCTCGTTATCCTGTCGTGCTACGCGCCACTTTTTGTGAATGTTAATAAGGCTACGTCCACCGTGCCAAAAGCATGGCAATGGGATTCGGACCTAATCGGTTATAATGCCTTAACAAGTTTTGGGTCGCCATCTTACTACGTGCAAAAACTATTTAGTAGTTATATAGGTAATAAAGTTATACCGTTAGCCGGTGCTAATATCCCAACCCAAACCAGGCCCGCAACTAAAAGAGATAGCGCGGATAAAAAGATGCCGCAGCCAATACCGGCGATGTTTTACGTAGCTACAAAAGATACAAAAACAGGTAAAATATTTTTGAAAGTAGTAAATGCTACAGGTAAGCTGCAGCCGGTAGATATCGAATTGAACGGTGCAGCCAGGTTATCTTCCGAAGGTACCCTCGTTGTGATAAAAGGCGATAAACCGGAAGATACCAATACGATTGATGATCCGGAAAAAATAATTCCGATCACGTCTTCTGTAAAAGGGCTGAGTAAAAAGTTTACAAGAACGTTCGACCCGTATTCGGTAAGTGTGCTTCAAATTAACACGATTAAATAATCGTAATTGCAGCAAGAGGTATTTACAGTTATGAGAAGTGATAATAAAATTACGGTGTTATTGTGCGGGTGCCTATTATCAATAAGCAATTGCCTTGCCCAAAATCCAATTATTAAGCACGTGTTCACGGCAGATCCGGCACCATTGGTTTACAAGGACACCGTGTTTTTATACACCGGGCACGACACTGCTGCCGTTGGTGTAAAAGGATACAAAATGCCCGATTGGCTCGTTTGGTCGTCAACAGATATGGTTAATTGGACCAATCGCGGAGCTTGTGTTTCTACTAAGGATTTTGCCTGGGCTTCCGGCGATGCATGTGCAGCTCAATGTACCTATCGAAATGGTAAATTTTATTTTTATGTATCAATAACCCATAAGCAAAACCAGGAAAGCAAAGGCGGCATAGCAATTGGCGTAGCAGTTTCATCCAGCCCTACGGGGCCGTTTAAAGATGCCTTGGGAAAGGCCCTGGTGATTAATGAAATGACGGTAGACAAACCGCATGCATGGGACGACCTGGATCCCTCAGTATTTATTGATGACGACGAACAGGCTTACCTTTTTTGGGGAAACGGCAGCTGTAAATACGCTAAGCTGAAAGCTGATATGACCGAATTGGATGGCCCCATAAAAAGTTTTACCCCAATAAATTATACAGAAGCACCGTGGATTTATAAACGTAATGGCTTGTATTACTTGGTTTATGCTGCCAATTTCCCTGAGACTATAGAGTATAGCACGGCTAAGAATATCAATGGCCCATGGAGTTATGGCGGGTTGATAGAAGATAAGGTGCCAAACAGCACAACTACACACCCGGGTATTATAGATTACCATGGCAAAACGTACTTTTTTTACCATAACGGCAGTTTGCCCGGCGGCGGCGACTACAGGCGAGCCGTTTGCGTGGATTACATGACTTATAATACAGACGGAACTATAAGAAAAGTAGAACAGACCACAGAGGGTGTTGCCCCTGTTAAACGCACTAAACGAACCAATAAACTTTAACAATATGAGACATTTTTTTACACTGCTGAGTATCGCAGTTACCCTCCTTTTTGTGCCGCATTTGGCTAAGGCGCAAAAGAAAGCTGTTAACCCGATTATATACGCCGATGTTCCGGATTTGAGCATGATTCGTGTAGGCGATACCTATTATATGAGCAGCACTACTATGCACATGAGCCCCGGTGTGCCTATAATGAAATCGAAAGACATGGTAAACTGGAAATTGATTGGCTACGCATATGATACCTTAGCCAATGTAGATGCGATTACTTTAACCAATGGAAAAAATACTTATGGCCGCGGTTCCTGGGCCAGCAGTCTTCGTTACCATAAAGGAGTTTTTTATGTTACTACTTTTGCCCAAACTACAGGTAAAACCCACATATATACTACAAATGATATTGAAAAAGGCCCTTGGAAATCCGTATCGTTTAAACCCGACCTGCATGACCATTCCTTGTTTTTTGACGACGACGGGAAAGTATACATGGTGACCGGAGCAGGAAAGTTAAGGATAGTTGAGCTGAACGCAGAGGTTACCGGCATAAAACCCGGCGGAATCGATCAAACCTTGATTGAAAACGCCAGCCTGCCTTCCGGTGATAATGGCGGGCTGGGTGCAGAGGGTTCACAGTTGTTTAAGGTAAACGGAAAATACTATTTGTTTAATATCACCTGGCCACGAGGAGGCATGCGCACAGTAGTAATACACCGGGCAGATAAAATTATAGGCCCATATGAGGGGCGTGTTGCCCTTCAGGATAAGGGCGTTGCGCAAGGCGGATTGATCGACAAGCCGGATGGCACATGGTATGCATACCTGTTCCGCGATTTTGGCGCGGTAGGGCGTGTGCCTTATTTAGTACCTGTAAAATGGGAAAATGGATGGCCGGTTTTAGGCAATAACGGCAAAGTGCCGGATACGCTTGATTTGCCAGTATCTAAAGGCCTTATCCCCAGCTTGGTTTCTCCTGACGAGTTTACGCGTAAAAGAGGGCAGCCCGCGTTATCACTTGTTTGGCAATGGAACCACAATCCTGATAATAGCCTATGGTCTGTTACGGCTCGCAAAGGTTATTTAAGGCTTACCACTGGCAGGATCGATACTAATTTTTTAATGGCCCGGAATTCTTTGACACAACGGACAATCGGCCCCGTATGTACAGGTTCTATATCACTCGACATATCTCATATGAAGGATGGTGATTTTGCGGGGTTAGGCTTATTACAAAAAAACTACGGCCTTACAGGAGTTAAGTTAAATGGCAAAAGCAAAACCATTGTAATGGTAAATGCTACTACCGGCAAGCCTGTAGAAGCGGCGAGCCTCCCTCTAAACCAAAATAAGGTTTTCTTTAAGGCCGAATGTGTTTTCACAGATAAAAAAGATACTGCGAATTTCTTTTACAGCCTTGATGGGAAGGTATGGACCCCCATCGGTACACAATTGAAAATGGCATACACTTTACCTCACTTTATGGGCTACAGGTTCGCATTATTTAACTATGCTACAAAAGAGGCTGGCGGATCAGCTGATTTTGATTACTTCCATATTACAGACAAAGTTTCAGAGGAATAAATATAGTTGAACGAATAATTAAAAGGCTACAGCGACCAAACGCTGGTGGGCGATTATAGCCCAATTACTGCCGCAATAATACATTTGGTGTGTCATTATGAACAAATGTGTTATTGCAGCAATTTCTATATCTATAGTTTTGGATGGTGGCTTTAATGTACGCCTGCATTTTAATATTATAAACCGTTGCTGCCTAGTTTAAATTGCTTTTTAGGTTTGTTAGTATTCGGCATGGCACGCTAACAGCCCGAGTAAGCGCGATTTTAAACAATCCGCTATGGAACAGGACCGTAAATTCTAAAACCAATCCGCTGGATGATGGATAACCTATATAACCTATGAAGAGAGTTGTTTACCTTCTGTTTTTTTTCTCATTACGCATTTCTGCTCAAAATATAACCACTCCGGCCGTAGTTGGCTACCCGTCGGTTGTCAATTTCACTTCAGAGCAGAATAGCGATAATATGATGAAGCAATTGGGAATAAGGTCTCTGCGGCCGGGGCCAAGCGGCGATGAGAAAGCGCCAAACCATGCAAATTATGATGAAGCCCTTGCCAATCCGTACCCGGATTACCCCGATGCTTTAACTTTAAAGAACGGCAAGAAAGTAATTACTGCTGCGCAATGGTGGAAACAACGCCGCCCGGAAATAGTTGAAGACTTTGAACGCGAAATATATGGGCGTGTACCTAAAAATGCCCCGAAAATAACCTGGGAGATAAAAGTAACAGACCGCGAATTTATGGGCTTCACTCCGGTTATCGCGAAACAATTGGTTGGCCATGCTGATAATTCAGAATACCCGCTTATCAATGTAAATATCGCTATGACCTTGGTATTACCGGCTAATGCGAAGGGGCCTGTGCCTGTGCTGATGATGTTTGCACCAAATTCGCTTCCTGCTCCGGCACAGCCTGCAAAGGAGGAATTAGAGCAAATAAATCAGGCGGTAAAGGAGATGCTGTTAAATGCACATCCCGAACTTAAACCTGTTTTTGATAAATATCCGGCGTATAATATGATAGCGGCTCAGAGCTATGGCTTTAACCCATTTGCACCAAGGCCACCCGGCGATTTGCCTGCCGCCCAGCAGTTAATTGCCGATGGCTGGGGATATGTGCTTATTGACCCTGCAAGTATACAGGCTGACAACGGAGCAGGCCTCACAAGGGGCATAATAGGGCTCGTAAACAAAGGGCAGCCACGCAAACCCGACGATTGGGGCGCCTTGCGCGCCTGGGCATGGGGCGCATCGAGGGCCTTGGACTACCTTGCATCTGAACCGATGGTAGATATAAAGCACGTTGGCATAGAGGGCGTATCCAGGTACGGAAAGGCAGCACTGGTAGCTATGGCGTTCGACGAAAGGTTCGCCATGGGGCTTATTGGTTCATCGGGTGAGGGCGGCACTAAGCCGAGCCGCCGCAACTTTGGCGAGGCTTTAGAAAGCCTTACAGGTGGCGAACATTATTGGATGGCTGGTAATCTCATGAAATATGGTGCCAGCGATGCAACCTTTGGAAGCAAAACCGCCAATGAACTGCCGGTAGATTCCCATGAACTGATTGCTTTATGTGCGCCCCGGCTCACTTTTATTAGCTACGGAGTCCCCTCGCAGGGAGACGCTAAATGGCTGGACCATCAGGGCAGCTATATGGCAGCTATTGCGGCAGGTTCGGTTTTTAAATTATTGGGCGCTAAAGATCTTGGCTTTTCAAACGATTATAAAACCGAGAAAATGCCTGCAGTTAATGTGGGTATCTTAGATGGGGAACTTGCCTGGCGGCAGCACGACGGAGGGCATACGGATGCACCTAATATTAAGTATTTTATTAACTGGGCTGACAAATTTATGGGGCGTCTGATTAAGAATCAATAAATGGCATTAACACAGTTTATAAGTTCATCATCAAAGCAAATTGTAGCCATATTCGCTCCAAATAATTTAAAATGGGCTTGGGAGCGGTAGCCTATATATTAATTCGAGTATGCAACAGTTTTCTCTTCAGGGTAAAGTAATTGTAGTAACCGGTGGTACCGGTATTTTAGGCGATGCCTTTGCAACTGGGATAGCCAATGCCGGTGGTACGGTAGTAATATTAGGCAGGAATTTGAAAGTGGCTGAACTGCGTGCCAAAAAAATAAATAATGCAGGTGGCAAAGCACTGGCTGTATCAGCAGATGTGTTAAAGCGCGATGAGATTTTGGCAGCAAGGGACAAAATAATCGCAGAATTTGGAAAAATTGACGGGCTTGTAAACGCCGCCGGCGGTAACATGCCAGGTGGAATTGTTCAACCTGAGGCAGATGTTTTTGACCTGAATATGGATGGGCTACGCCAGGTTATGGAACTGAATTTATGGGGCACGTTGCTTCCAACACAATATTTTGGCAAAGAGATAGCAAAAAACGCAACTGGAAGTATTGTAAATATATCCAGCATGGCATCTCAAAGGGTTATTACCAAGGTTTTGGGTTACACGCTTGCAAAAACTGCTGTAGATGCATACACCAAATGGTTTGCAGTGGAAACCGCCAACCGCTATGGCGACAAAATACGGATGAATGCAATAGCCCCCGGTTTCTTTCTTACAGAACAAAACCGTGCTTTGCTCACCGAACCTGACGGAAGTTATACCACCCGGGGCAAACTCGTAGTAGCGCAAACGCCATTTAAACGTTTTGGCATACCCGATGAACTGGTTGGCGCACTTGTGTGGTTATTGAGCGATGCCTCCAAATTTGTTACCGGAACGGTTATAAATATAGATGGTGGTTTTGCTGTAAATAGCGGTGTTTAAAGCTTTAACGACTGTTTGATAATTGGTTACAACGTCAGCATACCGGTAAGCAAATAAGGAATAAGTTGTAAAAGAAAATATTGTAAAATAATTAAAACCTGAGAATTGATTGAGCCTAAAATTCAAAATTATCGATGGACTGTTTGTGCATTGATTTTTTTCGCAACCACTGTTAACTACCTCGACCGGTCTGTTATTAGCTTACTCAAATCGGAACTGACTGTAGAATTCAAGTGGGACGACGGGGATTATGCCAATATCGAAATCGCTTTTAAAGTCGCTTATTCACTGGGGCTGCTCGGTATTGGGCGTATAATAGATTATTTAGGGACAAAAAAAGGCTATTTATTGTCGACTTTTTTTTGGAGCATCGCAGCAATATGCCATGGTTTTGTTAGCAGTACGTTCGGTTTCGGTGTAGTTCGTGCAGCACTTGGTTTAAGCGAGTCGGGTAACTTCCCCGCGGCAATAAAAACCGTTGCAGAGTGGTTTCCTCAAAAGGAACGGGCAATGGCTACCGGGATATTTAATTCGGGGGCAAACGTTGGTGCTATAATTGCCCCTTTAACGGTACCTTTTATAGCTGTTTTATGGGGTTGGCGTTGGGCTTTTATCATAACAGGGGCAATAGGATTTATTTGGATCATACTATGGTTGATTTTTTACGAGATACCGTCCAGGCAAAAGCGGTTGACTACTGCCGAGCTTAATTATATAAATTCAGGTAACGAAGAAAGCGATCCTCAGCTGTTACCATCGCGAATGAGCTGGATTAAATTGCTTGGTTTTAGGCAAACGTGGGCTTTTTCTATCGGGAAATTTTTGACAGACCCAATTTGGTGGTTTTACCTTTTTTGGTTGCCCGATTTTTTGCAGAGCGAGTATCAAGTAACCGGTACAGCAATGGCCTTGCCGGTTGCATTGGTGTACACGCTATCAGCATTTGGCAGCGTTTTGGGAGGGTATATCCCCAAACTGTTGATGGAAAAGAAATGGCCGGCATTTAAAGCACGTAAAACAGCAATGCTTTTTTATGCCATAGCAGTTCTTCCAATCGTTTTTGCACAAGTTTTAGGTAGCTTAAACATGTGGCTGGGTGTGTTGATTATTGGTTTAGCTGCATCTGCACACCAGGCATGGAGCGCCAACATCTTTACAACTGTGTCAGATATGTTTCCTAAGAGTGCAATAGGTTCTGTAACCGGAATTGGCGGGATGTTTGGGTCGGTAGGCAGTGTTTTATTGTCGCTATTAGTGCAAAAAAAATTGTTCATTCACTTTCGGGCTATTAATCAAATAGAAACTGCCTATTATATTATGTTTTGCGTGTGCGGCGGTGCCTATATATTAGCCTGGCTTATTATGCATTTTATGGTTCCGAGGCTTAAACCTATAAATTTCAACAACGCTAAGAACTGAAGGTGAATGCAGTTAAAAATGACAAAAATAATTTATTATGCAATCGATTGCATTTAACAATATTTAAGCTACTTTCGTTTCCCGATATGTAATAATGAATTGTTTAAGCTAACAACAATTCACAAAATCATTTAATGAACTAAATATTTTAAAATGGCAATTGTAATACCCGATTTACAACAAACATTCCGTTGGTTTGGCCCAACCGACCCGGTGAGTTTAAACGCCATAAGGCAAACCGGCGCTACCGGCATTGTGTCTGCAATGCATCATATTCAGTGTGGGGAGGTTTGGGGTGTACCCGAGATCAATGCATATAAAGCGGTTATTAATGCGGCGGGCTTTAATTGGGCAGTTGTAGAAAGCGTCAATATACACGAGTCAATTAAAACGGGTGGGGCGGATCGCGATAAATATATCGACAGGTACATTTCCACGCTCGCTAATCTTGGGGAGGCCGGAATCAGCACAGTATGTTACAATTTTATGCCCGTTCTTGATTGGACCCGGACTCATTTGGACTATCGGCTGCCCAATAACGCGTCGGCGTTAAGATTTAATAAGACTGCTTTAGCTTCATTTGACCTCTATATTTTAGAAAGGGCAGGGGCTTATGAAGAATTCAGCACTGTACAGCAACAGGCAGCCAAACGATACCTGGATAGTCTAAATAATGACGAAATAACAGAGCTGACAAACACCGTATTGGCAGGGCTGCCCGGAACAGATGAAGTGTTTACAATTGCTGAATTTCAAGAGCATTTAAAGAAATATAGCGAGATAGACGGGGCGCAGCTAAAGCAGAACTTAGCATACTTCCTGAAAGCTATCATACCTCACGCAGAAAAGTGTGGCATCAAAATGTGCATACATCCAGACGACCCACCGTTCCCGATACTGGGTTTGCCAAGAGTGGTATCCACTGAGCAGGATTTAAAAGATGTTATCAATTTTTATCCTTCACTTTTCAATGGAATAACACTGTGTACAGGGTCGCTTGGTGCCCGGCAGGATAATGATGTCCCGGGCATTATTGAGCGTTTGGGAAGACACATACATTTCCTGCATTTGCGTAACGTAAAGCGCGAGGATGATGGTAGTTTTTATGAGGCCGACCACTTAGGCGGGAGTACAGATATGTTTGAAGTAATGAAAGCCGTGGTGTCTGAGCAGATGAAGCGCGTGGATGCGGGAATGGGTGATGCTGTCATACCAATGCGTCCCGATCATGGTCATAAAATTTTGGACGATTATCATTACAACACCTATCCCGGCTATTCGATAATAGGAAGATTGAAAGGGTTAGCGGAATTGAGAGGCTTAGAAATGGGCCTTAAACGCGCACTGTTTTGTTAGATGGGCTTGCAATGTGTGTAAGTACAGATATTAATTAAAGCAATTAAATCATTTAGTAATAAGTGTTATGAGAGGAAAATTAGTGTTGAGGCGTTGGATATTATTAATTACGATACTGGCAATTGGGCGCAATGCCTGTGCAGATAATGGATACAACCTTTGGCTTGGCTATCGGAAAATTGCTGATAGGGCATTGGCGTTACGATATGCCAATCAAGTGCGCTATATTAAGTTTGCTGCTGGTTCCGAAACGCTGGTGGCTGCGAGGCAAGAGTTGCTTGCTGGATTAGAAAGTATGCTTGCCGCTAAGCCTCAACTGACAGAAGAGATCGGTGAATCCACGCTGTTTGTAGGTACTATTTCATCTTTAAAGCTCCCTGAAAATGCTTTTTTGGAAGGAGAGATTCAAAAGACCGGTGAAGAAGGTTACCTAATTAAGTCGATAGATATCGGTAAAAAAAAGTGCATTGTTATTACGGCTCAAACGGACGTTGGCGTATTGCACGGGGTTTTCGCCTTCTTGAAGCTTTTGCAAACACAAGAATCAATTGTGGCCTTAAATATTTTGGAGTACCCCCGCATCACGTACCGGGTATTAGATCATTGGGATAACCTCAACCGCACTATCGAACGAGGGTACGCCGGTTCGTCTATTTGGAACTGGCACAAGTTGCCCGGACATATCGATCAACGTTATATCGATTATGCCCGTGCCAGTGCTTCGGTCGGTATCAACGGTTCGGTTCTAAATAACGTAAATGCCAATGCGCTGATGCTGACCCCTGATTATTTGGAAAAAGTTAAGGCGCTTGCCAATGCCTTTCGGCCATATGGTATAAAAGTGTACTTGTCTGTCAAATTTAGCAGCCCGATAGAAATAGGGGGGCTTAAAACTGCCGATCCGCTTGACGAACAGGTAAGACAATGGTGGAAAGACAAAGCGGACGAGATTTACCGCCTCATCCCCGATTTTGGTGGTTTCCTGGTGAAGGCCAATTCCGAAGGGCAGCCGGGACCGCAAGCTTACGGACGCAATCATGCCGATGGCGCCAATATGCTGGCAGATGCCTTATTGCCTCACAATGGCATTGTGATGTGGCGAGCATTTGTTTATGATAACCGTGTGCCGGATGACAGAGCGAAGCAAGCCTATAACGAATTTAAACCGCTTGACGGGCAGTTCAAGAAAAATGTGATCATCCAGGTGAAGAACGGGGCAATCGACTTTCAGCCAAGGGAGCCGTTTCACCCGCTGTTTGGGGCTATGCCCAATACGCCGCTTATGCTGGAATTTCAGTTAACCCAGGAGTACCTCGGATTTTCTACTAACTTGGTTTACGAAGCCCCTTTATTTAAGGAATGCCTCGAATCGGACACCTATTCGATGGGAAAAGGATCCACAGTTAGAAAAATAATACAAGGCCAGTTTAATGCAAAACTAATCACCGGGATGGCTGGCGTGGCAAACATTGGCTCGGATATTAACTGGTGCGGGCATCCTTTTGCGCAGGCTAACTGGTATGCGTTTGGCAGGCTTGCCTGGAACCCGGAGCAAAGCTCGGCAAGTATTGCAGCCGACTGGTTAAAAATGACCTTTTCTAACCAACCTGCTTTTGTTGCGCCGATGAAAAGCATTATGCTGCAATCGAGGGAAAATACGGTTAACTATATGACACCACTTGGCCTGCATCATATTATGGGCGTGAATACGCACTATGGTCCCGGCCCCTGGGTTGATAATGCAGGCCGCCCCGACTGGAATGCAACCTATTATCACAAGGCTGATTCCGCAGGGATAGGTTTTGACCGCAGCAGTACCGGCAGCAATGCTGTTGCGCAGTATCAGCCCCCTGTTAGGGACAGGTTTGAAAAGTTAGCCACATGCCCGGATGAGTATTTGTTATGGTTTCATCATTTAAAATGGGATTATAAAATGCGTTCGGGAAATACATTATGGGAGGAACTGGTCCATCGTTACTATACCGGTGCTGACTCTGTTAAACATATGCAAGCTACCTGGAGCAAATTAGCGCCTTACGTTGATAAGGAACGTTTTGAATCGGTTAAACAGTTAATGGCAATTCAGTACGATGAAGCTACCACCTGGCGGAATGCGTGTGTGCTGTATTTCCAAACTTTTTCTCATAAACCTATACCTGCTGGATACGAGAAACCCGAAAAACCGCTAAGCTATTACCGAAACAGGAAGTATTTACAGGCGCCCGGTATAGGCGGAAACCAATGAAATTATTATTAACCAAGCTATAAATTATAAACCCATGTATTATTCATTAATTAAAGCCAAGCCATTTCTAATGGCATCATTTGTTGCAGGCTCGTTATTGGCATGCAACTCTTCATCACAAAAAACAAGCACCGCAAGTGTTGATAGCACGGGTGTTGATAGTGCGAAGGTGAAGTTTCTTACCAAGCCGCTGATCAGCGAAATTTATACTGCGGATCCGTCGGCGCATGTGTTTGAAAATAAAATTTACATATATCCTTCTCATGATATTGATGCAGGCGTGCCTGAAAACGATAATGGGGACCATTTTGCCATGAAAGATTATCACATTTTATCAATGGATAGCATTGGTGGTAAAGTAACCGACGAAGGCGTTGGCTTGGATATAAAAGATATTCCGTGGGCGGGCAGGCAGCTTTGGGCGCCTGATGCAGCGTATAAAAACGGCACCTACTACCTGTATTTCCCGGTAAAGGATAAAAACGACGTGTTTAAAATCGGGGTAGCAACATCAAAACGCCCTCAAGGCCCCTTTAAAGCACAACCAGAACCTATAGCCGGTAGCTTTAGCATCGACCCGGCTGTATTTACCGATACGGATGGGAGCTCATATATGTATTTTGGCGGTATTTGGGGTGGACAGCTGCAACGTTGGAACACTGGTAAATACGAAAGCAACGGCTCTAAAACTGACTTGCAGCAGGACGACAAGCCAGCTATTAGCTGTAAAGTAGCCAAATTAAAGGGCAATATGACAGAGTTTGACGGCGCTGCAAAGGATGTTGTAATACTGGATAGCCTTGGCAAGCCTTTACTGGGTAAAGACCACAACCGGAGGTTTTTTGAAGGATCATGGATGCATAAATATAATGGCAAGTATTATTTTACCTACTCTACAGGAGATACACATTTGCTTTGCTATGCCATAGGTGATAGTCCGGTTGGCCCTTTTCAATACAAAGGCGTATTTATGAAACCGGTACAAGGATGGACCACGCACCACTCGATTATAGAAGTTAAGGGGAAATGGTATATCTTTTATCACGATACAGAAATTTCTGGCAAAACACATCTAAGAAATGTGAAAGTAACCTCCCTTGAACATGAAGCCGATGGGTCAATAAAACTGATCGATCCTTTTCTAAAGTAATTACCTTTTAATACAATAATGGAAAAACCAAATCAAGCACTCGAGACATTAGCGATAGATACCGTAAGGGTACTTTCTGCGGATGCCGTACAAAAAGCAAACTCAGGCCACCCGGGCACGGCAATGGCATTAGCGCCCATGGGGCATGTACTGTGGACGAAATTTTTAAACTACAACCCCAAAAACCCTGATTTTGCAAACCGCGACAGGTTTATCCTATCTGCCGGGCATGCCTGTATCCTGCAATATAACTTCCTGTACTTAACCGGCTACGACCTAAGTTTAGACGACATCAAAGCTTTCCGCCAGATGAACAGTAAAACCGCAGGCCACCCCGAGTACGGATTGGCGCCGGGCGTTGACGTTACTACCGGCCCTTTAGGGCAGGGTTTTGCAAACGGCGTAGGCTTTGCCATTGCCCAAAAACACCTGGCAGCACGTTATAACAAACCGGGTTTCGACCTTTTCAACTACAACGTTTACGCTATCGTGAGCGATGGCGATATGATGGAAGGCGTAACTTCTGAGGCGGCTTCGTTAGCGGGGCATTTGCAGCTGGGCAACCTTATCTATTTATACGACGATAACCATATCTCGATAGAAGGCAGCACCGATATCGCCTTTAACGAGGACGTTAGCGCCCGCTTCCGTTCATACGGCTGGCATGTGCAGGAAATTTCGGATGTGAACG
>NZ_CAMLOV010000073.1 GCF_946481715.1 uncultured Mucilaginibacter sp.
ATGGGAAACCCGAAGCGGGCTAACCACTCTGTGAAGGTTCGAACCCTTCCCCAACAGCAAGCTAAACGCAAGGTTTAGTTTATATCCTGTAGGATGGTGAAATTTTTGGCAGACACACCTCCTTGTCGCGGTGGCGGAGAATATGGGAAACTCTTAGCAATAAGAATAACCACTCTGTGAAGGTTCGACCCCTTCTCCTACAGCTCTTCTCATAATTTAGGTTTATAATTGGTTAGTAAAAGCCCCTGCCCATCAGGGGCTTTACTTTTTTAAAAGATTTTTTATCCTCAGCCTAATTTAAAGCATTAAAACACTAATAATCAAACACTTGCGGAGACACTGCTGGATTTTCGCCAATCTAAAATAAAAAAATCCCGGCTGCTCACCGGGATCTGTGTAAAGAAATAACTGCTGGTTCATTTAAAACAACTTAAAACCGACGCTTAAAGCCCACAAATTTTGGCGCTGGCCAAAGTTGTCGTTTATTTTGGTGAGCCCGCCTTCGTAACGCAAATCGGCTGTAATATGCCCGATATCAATCCCTGCACCAGCCTGAAAGCCTAACGTGCTTTTTTTGTAATCGCCAAAATCGTTATAGGCACCGTTTACCGCGCTGGAGAAACTGTCGTTCTGATCCAGCACGTAACTGTAAACCGGGCCGGCCATAATACGGAAGTTTAAATTATCCCCGCCAAATCCTTTACCTATCAACAATGGCACATTTAAGGTGGTGAATTTTACTTTACCCTCGGTAGTTGTGTTGTTATTACTGGTTGGGAAGGTAAACTTACCACCGCTACTCCCCAGGTAAAGCTCGGGTTGCAGGTAAAGGTTAGAGCCAAAACGGGCGAACAATCCTGCCTGGTAGCCGGTTTTTGTAGATTCGCTTACGTTATCGGTGTTAATTTTAGAGAAGTTAACGCCGCCTTTTATACCCAGCGAAACCTGCGCCTTTGCGCCTATTGCCGCCGCCGCGATAATTGCAATACTTAAAAATAACTTTTTCATGGTGTTTGATTTGTTTAATTCGATATAACAGCTTGCTTTTTTATTGGTTTTTGGCAAGCCCCGCTATACCATTATTGTGGTTAATAAATCGGTTAGATGTTGGCTACAGGTAAAAGTTTAGCTTGAAGCCGAATATTAAACGCATGCTACTCTGTATTTTTTATATTTTTGTTGAAATAATTTTGTTTTATGGCAGAGATTACCATCAGTAATAAAGATTGGCAGCGTATAAAAATAAAAGTTCAGCGCAAGTATAACCACCTTACCGACGAGCAATTACAGTACACCGAGGGTCAGGAAGATGCCCTCATTGCCCGCATTATGCAGCTGGTAAACCGCGACCGTGCCTACGTGGTATTCACCCTGAAAAAAGCATTGGTGAACATTGATAATAACCGCCTTTAAAATCAGTTAATTACATAAAAGCTATTCGATTTTTGTAGCTTTATATTTAATGAGGGGCTTTTAAAATGAGTACGGAGAAAAGGACGAGGAGAATTTACAAAAGGCCGGTTATTATTGCCGGCGCATTGGCTGTAGTTTTTACGGCTTGGGGCTTTAGCGACGACCTTTTCCAGATATCAAAAAACCTGGATGTTTTTGCATCTGTTTACAAAGAGGTAAACATCAATTATGTAGACGAGATCAACTCTGCCAAATTGGTAAAAACAGGGGTAGATGCCATGCTTGATGGGTTGGACCCTTATACCGAATTTGTACCCGAATCTGAAATTGAAGATTACAAACTACACTATGTAAGCACGCAATATGGCGGCATTGGCGCAAGCATTTTTTTGCGCGATGGCAAAGTTTACATTGCCGATGTATTCACCGGCTTCCCCGCGCAAAAGGCCGACCTGCGTCAGGGCGACCAAATGGTTAAAATAAACGGTATAGACCTAACCGGGAAAACTAACGACCAGGTAAGCCTGTTGCTAAAGGGCGCCAAAGGAGCATCCATAAAATTACTAATGAAGCGCGATGGCGAAAATGCCGTTGAGAAAAGCCTGGTGCGCGATGAGATTAAACAACCCAACGTTGTTTATTCGGGCATGGTAGGCAGCAATATGGGCTACATTAAACTAAATAAATTTTTAGAAAATTCGGCAGATGAGGTAACCAGCGCGCTTACTGCCATAAAAAAGAATAACCCCAGCGGCATTATATTAGACCTGCGCTCTAACGGCGGAGGTATTTTACAGGAGGCAGTGAAAATTGTAAACCTGTTTGTACCCAAGGATGTAATTGTAGTATCGCAAAAAGGAAAAGTAAAAGAAAAAAACTTCACTTACAGTACCGTGGTCACCCCCATGGAGCCAAACCTCCCGCTGGTGGTGCTGGTGAACAGCCACTCGGCTTCGGCATCAGAAATTGTAGCGGGTGCTTTACAAGACCTGGATAGAGCCATTATAATAGGGCAGCGCAGTTACGGTAAGGGTTTGGTACAACAAACATTCAGCCTGCCTTACAATAGCCTTGTTAAAATTACAATAGCTAAATACTTTGTACCATCGGGCCGCTGCGTGCAGGCCCTGGATTATGCTCACCGCAAGGATGATGGAAGCGTACTAAAGTTTGCCGACTCGTTGATGCATGAGTTTAAAACAAAAAATGGCCGCTCGGTATACGATGGCAGCGGCGTTTACCCGGATATTTTTGTAAAACAGGATAGGTTTGCCAATATTACCCAAACCCTGGTGAGCAAATTGTTGATATTTGATTACGCTACCCAATACCGCAATACACACCCACAAATAGGCGACCCGCGTGCATTTGCACTGAAAGACGCAGAGTACCTGGATTTCACTAAATTCCTTACTGGCAAAAACTATTCGTATAGCACCGTTTCCGAAAAAATGCTGGATCAACTGAAGACCGAAGCCACCCGCGAAAAACAACTGCCGGAGATTCAGATGGAATATGATGCACTGAAAGCAAAAATGGCAGCCAGCAAAAAGAATGATTTGCAGCTACATAAAGACGAGATAAAACAAGTGCTGGAAAACGAGATAGCATCCCGCTATTTTTATGAAAAAGGACGTTACGAAGCCAACTTTAAATACGATAAAGAATTGGCACAAGCTGTAAAAACCATGCAGGATAAAGTGCAACTGGCCTCTATCTTAAAGGGCGAGGGGGCATTTAAGGTGATAGGTAAACCTGTGCTGGCTATGGCAGCAAAGCAAGAAGATAAAGACGATAACGACGATTAGAATAAGGAATCAATAAGAAGTTACACAAATATTGCCCGCCTTTTTTGAGGTGGGCTTTTTTGTGTATTATTTTTTCGAGTGGTTATGGAAAGTTACTCAGCGTTACATCATTATAATAAACAACCATGAAAAGCAAATACATAACCTTATCATTGATCCTGGCCTTATTACTTTCTGGATATCGGGCATTGGCCAGCCCCCAAATGCCTGATTATATTATTTATAAGTCGGATACTGTCAGTACATATAACCTCATTGTAGAAAGATACTTGCAAAACCAGTTAAAGGCAGATTCCGGCAAGCTGTTTGGCCTCAGTTTCCGAAGCGGGGCATCATCTAACTGTTGGAGAGGTTACCAGGCTATTTACAAAATAGAAAGCGATAGCCTTTTTGTTGTAGACATGATACGATGCGGTACGCTTCGCGCCGGGAAAAGGGATAGTATTTGGTCAAAGGGAATGCTAAAGAGCATCTTCGCTGATAAATTGATAAATGGGCGGGTCTTCATCGATTGGTTTTCGGGCGCTATTAACTTCCCCTTGAACCGCAATCTTTTAAGGTGGGATGGTGTGTTCTATAAAATATATGAGAAAGAACGGGTGTTGACCATTTTTGATGGAACGGTCTTAAAAACAGAAGACGTAACAAATTATGTCAATACCCGTAACGGTATCGACAGGAGGTATGGGACGAAACTTTCGGATATCCTTTTTAAAAAAATAAAGAAGATAAAATGGAAAATAGCTCCGGACTGTGACTGTTCCGACAAATATATAATCACTATTGGCCCTGTAGGAACGATTACACAAGTTAAATTACCCGGCGAGGACGAACGCGATGCCGACGAAATAAAAGAAACCGAGGCATGCAGGGACATGATTTTTGATGCATTAAGAAAATTGCAGTTTGATATCATTAAAGATAAAGGCAAGCCAATAGCAGAAGATGTTTATTTGGAGATATGGATTGAGACTAATGGGAAAACGGCGAACTGGACAAACTAAATAACGATAAGCGGTATGCCTCGAGCCGAATCTCTTCCCAGCCCATTGTAACATCCGCGTTATACCTCACATTTGCATTAAACTCCCGCACTCGTTTGTATGTCATACCTACAAAACATACGAAAATGAAAAAGATAGTTTTAACAACCGCAATATTCTTTAGCGCCCTGTCATTCCAGGCCGCTAAGGCACAAATAAGTTTTAGTATAAACATTGGCAGCCAGCCCGAGTGGGGGCCTGTAGGTTACGACCATGCAGATTATTATTATATGCCTGATATAGATGCATACTATGATGTGCCCGCTCATCAGTACGTGTATTTAGAAAATAACTCATGGGTGCGCAGGGCATCGCTGCCTGCCCGATACAGCAACTATAATGTCTACAACGGATATAAAGTGGTTGTAAACGACCGTACACCGTGGATGCGTAACAGTATATACCGCGCCAAATATGCAAACTACCGGGGCCGTACCAGCCAGGCAATTATCCGCGATAGCCGCGAAGCAAAATACCGCAACCATTGGATAGCCGACCGCCGCGAAGTGCGTAATGACCGCCAGGAATTGCGTTACGACCGTAAGGAGATACGTAACGATAGAAAAGAGATAAAACACGACCGCAAGGAGATGAAACACGATAATAGACGCAGGAATTAAGTATAGCGGCTTCCATATAAATAAAAAGCTCCCAATGGGAGCTTTTTATTTATGCTATTTTGCTACTTGTACTCTAATATGCCTTTGGTCAAAGATTTCCATTGCGGAAAGGACATCCCTTCACGTGCGGCAAGTGCTATAATAGTATTACGCACGGTATCGTAAATATTTGTATCGGTATTGGGTGTTTCGTTGCGGCCATGAACGGCAACGCTTACATGGTTGTTATACCGCTCTACTATGAACGTGCTTGTAGATGCATGGCTATAAAAATGGGCGATAGAGGCACCATTCTTATGTTTCGGGTTCGCTATAGGCCTTACCGTTATGGTGAGGTACTCGCTTTCGGCCCCGGCATCTTCTACCAGTTCCATCGATTCGATGCGTACCCACTCTTTGCCATCGCCTGCCAAAGGGCCCGGTGCAGGCAGGTTGATGTAGAATATATCGCCCTTCTCCGCCATTTTATAAAGCTCTTTTCCCTGTGCATCGGTAATGGCAAACCTGGCAGAGCCAAAACCGCTAAACTGATGCCACATGTTTATATCCTTCAGCCGGTCCTTGGCCAGCAAAAACAACTGGTGCGCTTCCTGCCGTGTGGCGCAATCTGCAATATGTATGGTATCGGCTTTTTCGCCCTCTACCTGCTGCGGGATGTTTTCATAAGCGTTTGGCATATCACAATCGGTTGTAATGGCTAAACATCATCGGTATCAATTGTGTTTTAATCACTCTAAATTATCCGGCACAAAAAAAGCGGCCTGTAAACAAGCCGCTTAAAAATATAAAGGTTAAACCGTTCTTACCAGAAAATAGTATACAACGCTACCAATATGCCTGCAATGATCATGGCGCCGACAGCAAAAGCATTTGATGTTTTAAACATTTTAGCATCAATCTCCAAGCCGTTTGTTTCCTTGCCTTTAGCAGCATCAATTAAGCTGATAATGATCATGCCAACCACGCAAATGATAAACACGAAGCCCATCCTATCCAGGAACGGGATTTCGTATAGCCCGCTTTCGGCATTTTTGGTTGAAAAACCGCTGGCTGCCAAGGAGCTAAGGTCGACCAATTTCGGCAAGAATTTAAAGAATACCGAGAACGCAAATCCGCCGATGGTCGCAAATAACGCGGCATTAGACGAGGCCTTTTTCCAGAAAAAACCAAGTATAAACATGGCGAATATGCCCGGCGAAACGAAGCCTGTATACTCTTGTATAAACTGGAAACCGCCTTTTTTATCGATGCCTAAAAACGGCGAAATAGCGACACCCAATATCATGGCTACTACTACAGTTATCTTGCCTACAACAACCAGTTGGTGGTCGGTTGCGTTGGTGCGGATCTTCTTTTTGTAGATATCAAGGGTGAAGATGGTAGCAATACTATTGGCCTTACCTGCAAGCGATGCTACTACGGCTGCGGTTAATGCAGCAAAAGCCAGACCCTTAACACCAGTAGGCAGCAAATTCAGTAATACAGGGTAGGCATTATCATGGTTTTCTGTTATACTACCCATCATGTCGGAGCTAAATACATTCTCTTTGTATAAAATGTAAGCAGCAATTCCTGGTAAAACAACTATAAGCGGCATTAACAATTTTAGGAAAGCCGCAAACAAAATACCGCTACGGGCGGTGTTTAGGTTTGCTCCTAAGGCCCTTTGCGTAATGTATTGGTTACAGCCCCAGTAGTTAAGGTTTACTATCCACATACCACCTATTAAAACGGTTAAACCCGGCAGGTCACCATAGCTTTTGTTATCCTTTTTAAGGATCATGTCAAAGTGGTCGCTGGCGTGGGTGTACATGTCAGACATACCGTTGAGCAAGCCTGGATGCCCATAAAACTCGCCTACTTTAGTTACCGCGATATAAGTGGTTACTAAACCGCCCAGTATCAGGAAAAACACCTGGATAACGTCGGTATAGCCAATAACCTTCATGCCGCCCAGGGTGATGATAATGGCGAAGATGGCAAGCCCGGCAATACACAATTTGAAATCGATGCCGGATATGCCGTTAATAGCAATTGCGCCCAGGTAAAGTATTGAAGTTAGGTTTACAATTACATATAAAAGCAACCAGAATACCGCCATAATCATGGCAACTGTACTGTTGTACCGTTGGTGCAAAAACTGCGGCATAGTGAATATCTTGTTCTTAAGATATACCGGGATAAAGAAAATGGCGACGATAACCAGCGTGGCTGCTGCCATCCACTCGTAGGTAGATATCGCTAACCCCATGGTAAAACCGTTACCGCTCATGGCAACAAACTGTTCGGCAGAAATGTTGGAAGCGATCAAAGAAGCACCGATTGCCCACCAAGTAAGCGAGCCTTCGGCCAGAAAGTAGTCTTTAGATGTTGCATCGGCATTATGCTTGCGCCTGTATATCCAGTACCCGTAACAGGCCACTATCAAAAAGTAGATCAAAAATACGGCGTAGTCGCCATTCGAAAGAGATTTCATTTATCTGCTTAGTTTAATTATTTAGTTTCAATAATTGGAAGGCTAATAATACACTATAAATGGCGTTTTATCAAATTTTAAATAATAAACGTCATTTCAACAGCTATTGATTTGTCAATTGCCTGTGGGTAGTCGCGTCGATCACAGGTGTTTTTTACAGGCAAGGCACGCAATATCAAACCCGATGGGAGCGTGTTATTAATCTTATTATAATAGGCCTTTATTAATTGGGTAGCAACAACCAAATTAACCAATTGAAATTAAAGGTGTTTTGCTGTGAATTAAGCCATAAAACAAATTATCTAATAAATTTTGAAAAACAACTTGTGTAAAACAAAAAGAGGCGTATATTTGCAGTCCCAAACGGAGTGGTAGTTCAGCTGGTTAGAATGCCTGCCTGTCACGCAGGAGGTCGCGGGTTCGAGTCCCGTCCATTCCGCAGGAAAATTAAAAGCGCTTAGAGAGATCTAAGCGCTTTTTTTGCTTAGAATGCCTATCGGTAAAGCAAAAAGCGGGCGAGATTATCACAAGGGACTGGAATTTAGTAAAAAGGAGCACCAATGACAACGGAATTCGCACTTTTTATAAAGGCATATTTGGATAACAACTGCATTAGGTGCCACCTGTAAGGGGGCTTTACATCGTAAATGGCAAACAGTTGCTGCAACAATACAAAGGCTATCTGAGCAGCTTTCGTGGCTGGGATCAGAAAATCGCCGCCTTGTTATTTGTTTCTTTTCCATCTTATTCAATTCCATTTAAAATGGCATAAAAAAGCCGGATGTTTAGCGCCGCTACTCGCTCCTTAAACTCTTCACCGGGTTTGCAGTGGCTGCCTTTATTGCCTGGAAACTTATGGTTACCAATGCAATAATTATGGCTGCAAACCCGCCTGCAGCAAATAACCACCAGCTTATGCTAATGCGGAAAACATAATCCTGCAACCACTGGTGCATGTAATACCATGCAATTGGTGCAGCAATGGAAAAGGCAATTGTAATAAGTATGACAAACTCTTTCGAAAACAAGTAGACGATGTTGCCTGTACTAGCACCAAGTACTTTACGGATACCTACTTCTTTTATCCGCTGCACGGCCATGAATGAGGCTAGGCCGTATAACCCCAGACAGCTAAGGAATATGGCGATTGCGGCAAAAATTTTATACAACATGGCTAACTGGTTTTCCTGCTTGTAAAAGTTTTCAATTTTCTCATCAAGGAACTTGTATTCGTAAACGAAATCGGGGAAGTTTTGATCAAATATCTTTTTGATAGACTGCATGGTTGCAGGGATATTTGTGGTTGCCAGTTTTATCCCCGCCTGGTTGTACATAGTAACGTTTGTGGTAATAAGCAGCGGTGCAAGGCCGTGGCGAAAAGACCTGTCATTAAAATCTTTAAGCACGCCAACAACAGGGCACTTTATCCTGTCGCCCCACATGCTTATTTCTTTGTTTAATATATCTTCCGGGTCTTTGATCCCCAAACTTTTCAAGAGTGATTCGTTCACCAAAAATTCTCTTGTCATGCCGGAGGGTTGCAAATTCCTTCCGGCTATCAGCTGTAATTTATAGGCCGGCACATAACCTTCGTCGGCAAATTTGGTAATAGCTTTAAAGTCTGTTTCCTTTATTGCATGGTTAAACCGAAAGGTGCTCCACAAATCAATTCCATCTTCAACCGGGGTGTTGGAACTGTAGCTAACAACTTTTACGCCGTTTACTGATAACAGTTGATTCTTTACAAAATCAAGCCTGCTGATGCGAACGCTATCTACACGAAAGGGGACGTTTACAATCGCATCCTTATCAAAGCCCAGTGGCTGATCCATAAAGAAATTCATTTGTTTTACAATGATGAGCGTACCAATAATGAGCGCCTGGGCAATGACGAACTGAAACACCACCAGCCCCCTCCTTAACGACATTCCGTTTGCAGTATTTGACGTGAGTTTATTCTTTAATGCATTAATAGGGTTAAACCGTGATAAAACAATTGCAGGGTAAAAACCGGCAAGCGCCGTTACTAAAACTGTAACGATCAAAAGGAACAATATAAGTGTGGGATTGCCAAGTATGTTGAATGAAAGCGAAAGCTCTAATAGATCATTAACAGAAGGTAACGCAAAGATGGTAATACACCCAGCAAGGACTACAGCACTTAATACGATCAAAAATGTTTCCACGATGAATTGGATCTGCAATTGAGATTTACTGCTTCCCAAAACTTTACGTACGCCAACTTCCTTTGCACGGTTAACGGCTTGTGCTGTAGAGAGGTTGATAAAGTTTACGCAGGCAATTAATAGGATAAATGCAGCAACCAGCCACAATACATTGAGCAACTGGCGGCTGATTGTTTTGTTGCTATAATTGCCTGCCTCTGTATCATAATGCACCGCACTTAATGGCTGCACAATATGCGTATCCTTGTTGCCGGGAGATTGCACCTTTAGGGAGTACGCCCTTAATTGTTGATTTAAATTGTCCGCTGAAATATTCGGCGGGAGCAAAATGTAGCAACCAAAATCCGATCCCGTTCTGTCCTCCCAATCGGTTGATTTAACCATATCGGCTGTAGACGGCGTTCCGATAGATACAGCAAGTTTCAGTTGAAAGTCGGTGTTGGAAGGAATGGTTGCCAAAATGCCCGAAACCTTCAGTACATCAGTACCGTGGCTGAATATATTGCCGCCTGCCTGTAGCTTAATTGTTTTTCCTATCGCTGCTTTCCAGTCGCCAAAGTATTTTTCAGCAATTTCTTTTGTAAGCAATACATTATTGGGGGCTTTCAACGATGCATATGTTCCGGCAAGAAGGGGGAAATCAAACATTTTAAAAAATGAAGGTTCTGTAAAAAAAACACCCCGCTGCTCTTTAAATATCTTTTTTGATGTACCATTATTATCCGGTATCAGTACCTGGTCGTCTTTGCTCGCATAAATCGGGGCTACCTGTTCTATTTGGGGGAAAGCCGCTTTCAACCCCTCCGGCATTGGCAGCGGGATATCTTTCCCGTAAGAAACCGTTCCCGATTCTGCATGATGATATTCGGTCAACACCCGATAGATACGGGCTTTTTTTGAGTGAAAACCATCGTAGCGGGTTTGATATTGTATAATTATAAAAATCGTCATACAAACGGCGACACCAACAGCCAGGCCAACAACATTAATAGCGGCATAGCTTTTATTGCGCGTTAGGTTGCGCCATGCTATTTTCAAATAATTTTTAAACATAAAATTGCGGGTTATTTTGTCGTAAGCCCACCTGGGGGTGGCTTCCTTAAACGAAATTACCCTTGCATATTGAAGATTGCTTCTCAAATTATAAGATGGGTACTCTTTTTTTAAGCCGTTTTTATATTCCAGCGGGCTCTTCCCTGCCATTTGCTTAAAAATACGGTTAAAAGAGCTTTGAGAATTGAAGCCCGATTCGTACGCTATACCCAATAGTGTGATATGATCATAACCATGATCCTGCATTTTGCGGGCAGCCGCCTTAACGCGGTACTCATTAATAAAATCATTAAAACTTTTTCTGAGTGCCGTATTAATTATCCGGGATAATTCATGGGGGTGCAAATCAAGCTTTTCAGCAAGTGCACTTAAGCTTAATTCCGGGTCCTGGTAGTAATGGTTTTCTTTCACCACGTTCTTTAACCATATACCTTTTTGCTTCAGTTCCTCGGGCAGCAATGGTTTCATTATAGGTAGGGCGTTAGATGGGGCGTCCATTTCAGCACGTAAAAAGGCCCTCGCCGCCATCCATATCAACGTTAACACCAAAAGAAGGTATAGCGGATGATACCCCCGTGCGTTTAATTGGTAATGATAATAAAAATGGTCGGTCGCAGTAAAGGGTATCACCAACAGCCATAGCAGGCCAAAAGCTAAAAGCAGGTTATGCAGCCACCGCAATTCGCGCCGGTACCGGTCGCCGCTGTTAAATTTAGCCCGTTGGTAAAAGCGTTCTATTAACCTGCAAGATGCGTACAGGTAAATACTTACCGAGACAGCTGCCAACCATTGTAATACCGGGTTCAGCAGTTGAAAGGCGGGTGTATCAAAAGTAGCCGCGCCGGTTTTTATGCTATAGCTAAATCTTAAGGCCCAGGCACCCAACTCCAGCAGCAAGGGGCTAAAATGCAACAGGTCCTTCCGCCGGAAACTATATCGTGGCGAAGTGACCTTAAGCACGTAAAAGAAAATGAAGGGGCCAAGGGCCAGTGAAAATTGCAGCGGCAGCCGGCCCCAAAAAGGGAAATAGGAAGTCAGCCCAACGTCAATCGCCAATGTCCGGGCTATCCACAAAATAGCTACAGCCAACGCTAAAGCTAAAAACCGATTTGCATGCCTGTTTGCCTTCCTGGTGAACCATAAAAGCAGGATAAAAGTGAGTCCGACGAAAATCGTTCCAAGGAACGCAACGTCATAAAGGGTTATATGGAATGTATATGGTTTCAAGTAAATAAGCTAAGTTAATTACTATTCCTAACCTTTAAAATATTAAAGCTATACTTTAATGAGCGTTGAGGCGAAAGGACTTGCACATGTAAACCTTCCACACGGTATTCCCGGTCGCCATTATTGTGGTTAACATAAATGCAGGCAGCGTAATCATTCTTTCTCAGCCGACCATCTGCCCGGGTCTGCAACCGACCCATCGCTCGAGCCCGTCCAGATGCCGTTCATTATCCGGCCATTGGTTGATACATTTACGGTATAAACAACGGCTTCTATATTGCCGCTTATCAATACCGATGTCATGGTAAGCACCCTTGTATTCGGATTATATTCCCCGATAATACTATCGGTGCCTGATTGCTGCCCGTCGGCTGCATCCCATAAAAACAAGCCGGTGTATTTATTTTCGCCCCCCTCCTGCTTCAGGGTAAACGAGCCTGTCCAATGCAAGTCGTTGTTGCCAACGGCGGCAGTTATCTTCCATTTACCAGCCAGTGAGGGTTCGGGCTGCGATTTGGACTGGCACGACACCATAAATGCCACTGCCAATACCGCGAAAAGGGTTTTTATAATACGCATAATGCTGAGATAAAATGGATTGGTTTGTACGTTAAAGATAATCAAACCACCATACCTTTTGCATTGGGAGGGAATATTTTACTAAAAAACTATCACAGAGCTTTTTTACTGCTATTAAATGAATCCCTGAATATTTTCCAGCCGCTCTTTGTAAACCTCCACAATTTCAAGTAATGGCCATTATCTAAAAGCTTACCACCCGGTTCAAAAACCTGCCAGGTACCCTCCTCGGCTACATATTCCTTACCATCGCCGTAAATATTGCTGGTTTGGAATTTAACTCCTTTAACTTTCCCTGCTGCAAAGGTGTCTTCAAAGTCCTTCAGCAACGCTCTTCTGCCGGAAATAGGAAGCATGTTTGGTGCCAATAGGCGCGCATCGTCGGTATAGAGGTTTACAATAGATAGGTCGCTTTTGGCGAACAAGTTAAAATAAACCGCGTTGGTTTTACCAATCTCCTCTTTAATTGCAAGTAAGCGCGGCTTAGGGGTTTGAGCCAGGCTGCTGCCATACGTCAAAAAAAGGATGATGCACACGAGGGCGGTTATTAAATTGTTTTGTTTCATGATGGTGTAATTGAATAAATAATTACAGCAAAGCTACCACCCGGCGAAGCGCGTAAATTGTAAAAACCGGAACCGATTAATTTTTGAGGGCAGACAAAAGGTCCGTTGAACTTTCGGGAGAAAATCCGGAAGGGGTTGAGCCGGTAAAGAATTTAAAATCCTTAATAAAATGCGACTGGTCAAAATAGCCGCATTGATGTGCAATTGTAGTGAATGATGAATGGTTTGCCGAGACGAGGTGAAGGCTTTTTTGAAACCGGGCTATTTTACTAAACAGGTTTGGGCTAAGCCCGGAATAATTTAGGAATATTTTCTGCAGGTAACGGGAAGAAATGCCGTACCGTGACGCGACGGTATTAACGTTTTCGAAAAATCCGTCATGGCTTAAATCATGCATAATGCTGTTTACCAGCTTTACCTTGTTAAACTTATTAGCCAAACGGAAAAGCCGCTGCGTTAAAAATTCTTCTACCAGTTCAAGCCTCCTGTCCAACGATTTGGTTTCAGATAATTTTGAATGAAGCATGGTGATCTCGCCGCCGCCTATATCTTTAAAATCAATTACCTGCCCGTTGAACTCCTCAATTGGTTCCTTAAAAAAGCAAGCGGCTGTATGCGTAAAAAACCTTATGCCTAACATAGCATGCCTGCCTACAGATTTAAACGTGAAGGGCTGGATGGTTTGTCCCCAAAGCTGCACATCGGGCTGTTTTACCAGGCCACCATTTATAATTTGCTGCGGCCCATCCGCACCAAGGTTAAACATGATCTCTACTGCTCCCGTCGCGAAAACCTTATCCTCGGTAAATACGGCGGTATCCGTTTCGCACACAAAATAACATTGTACGTAATTTTTTAAAAAGTTATTGGGGCGGAATTCCGTATAGCGCATGTATCAAAATAACGGCATCAATGAGTGTTTATTTTATGATAATGGGCACCCATTACCCTTATTTTAAAAGCACGTAGAAACCCCTGATTTTAAAATAGTTGATACTATTAGTTAAAATGCTGTGTATGTTTACATCACACACCTACTGATATGAACGCAAATTTATCACCATTAGAACTCCCTGTAACCGGCTGCACCGGCGATTATTTGGACAAGCTGCTACACGGCCCACATAATTCATCAGCTATGGATACGGAGTTAAAGAAGATAAATGCGCATGTTGTACAGGAGGAAGCGTTGATGATGAGGCTGCTCACTTCAATCGGTATAATGCTTTTTGTGGTAATACTTGTTTGCCTGTTTTATTTACCCGGGATAGCATCAACGGGGATTGGTGCTTTCCAACGTTGATCGGAACGGACGCTTTTTCAATTTATATGTTGCGCCTTGGGGGCACATCAGCATATACTAAGTGCCGACTGAAAAATGAGAAAAGCCTTAAATCTCCTGGATTTAAGGCTTTTGTGTGTATAAGGGTGGCGGACCTTACTTCAAGTTCGCAGTAAAAAAATCAATGGTGCGTTTCCATGCCAGTTCGGCAGCGGCTTTGTCATACCGTGGTGTGGTATCGTTGTGGAAGCCATGGTTCACGTTTTCGTAAACAAAAGCCTGATATTTTTTACCGTTTTCTTTTAAAGCGGCCTCGTAGGGGGGTGCGCCCGCCATTATGCGGGTATCTAATGATGCGTTGTGAATCATCAGCGGCGCATTAATTTTGGGCACATCGGCTACCGCAGGCTGCGAACCATAAAATGGCACGGCCGCTGCCAAATCCGGTACACGGACAGCCATCATATTAGCGATGCCGCCGCCATAACAAAAGCCCACCACGCCAACCTTACCGTTGCAATCTTTATGGTTTTTAAGGTATTGGTACGCGGCAATAAAATCCTCCTCCATCTGGCCTTTATCGCGTTTGCTTTGCATCTCGCGCCCGGCATCGTCATTACCGGGATATCCGCCAAGCGGGCTAAGCGCATCGGGCGCAAGCGAGATAAAACCAGCGAGGGCCGCCCTTCTCCCTACGTCTTCAATATAGGGGTTTAGTCCGCGGTTTTCATGCACTACAATAATGCCGCCGAGTTTCTTTTTGGCATCTATGGGTTTTGATAGCAGTCCTTTTATAGTCCCGCCACCTTTTGGCGAAGGGTAGTTAATAAATTCTGATTTCAAGCGCGGGTCGTCTGCGGTTACCTGTATTTTTGTTTTGTAATCGGGCATCAGGAAACTCATTATGGCAGGCACAGTTAAACCGCCAACAGCATAAAGAGATAGTTTTTGTACAAAGCCGCGCCTGTCCAGCCGGTTGTGTGCGTAATCATCGTACAGGTCAAATACTTCCTGCTTTATGTCTTCTTTCTTTATCTCGTTCATAAAAATATTGGTTTATTCAAATGTAACAATTCGGCGCAATGGCTTGCAAACCAAATAGTAACAGTGTAGTTACGTAGAATGTCTTGAAGCCGGGCGCAAACCTTTAGTAGTGGCGATGCGCCACCGGGGAGGATACAGCCTGATTTAACCCAAAGCAGCCCTTTATTGGTAATAAAATGATTGCGCAATACTTTTTTGCCGTATATTCAGGCTATTAAAGTAGCTCTTATAAAAACCTAAACAATGGAAACTGAAAAAGGCGCCCCACAATTGTCTGCGGAAAAAATGTACTATTACGCTAATGAAATGTTCGACAGCGGAAGCACAACCGAAGAAGTAAGATTATCGCTTATTGCCCGTGGTGCCGACGAACAGCAGGCTAACGAGCTTGCCGATTTGATGGGCCAGCAGGTAACCGATGCCCGCCGGGCAAAAGCAAAAAACGATATGATATATGGTGCCTTATGGTTTGCCGGCGGTTTAATACTAACGCTTGCCCATGTCGGCTTTATATTTTGGGGCGCAATGCTTTTTGGCGGTATCCAGTTTTTTAAAGGGGTTATCAACTGGAACGAATAGAAGCGGTTACAACTCTTTCGAAGCCAGAAGGTTGTTATGCGCACAATGCCATTCCCGTTGGATTATGGAAGTTAACTTACCCTCATTCAATTCCAGCATTGTAAGCAATTGCATTTGGGCCAGCGTGCGCTGCAGGTTATGCCCTTCAAATTGCGTTTTGTAGTAGGTGTCGCCGTTAAGGTAATCGGTTACAAAGCGTACCGCCTGCATATAAGGCAGCAGGAGCACGCCCTTTATTAGCGACCGCAGTTCCTGCTCGCTTAAAAAGCAAATGGTTTGACTGAGGTACCCTTTGGTAAATTCTTCGAAGAAGGGGATGTTTAATTGGATAGCGCCCAGATTTGCCTCGTCCTCTGCCGCTGTATTGATAATGCTTCGGATAGCATCGCCAAAATCATAAGCTACGTAGCCGGGCATTACGGTATCCAGGTCTATCACGCACTGGATGTTAGCCTGTTCATCCAGCAATATATTATTGAATTTGGTGTCGTTATGGGTAATGCGTAGCGGCAAAATCCCTGCGCGTCCCCATTGCAGCAGGCCTTTCATGCTGTCGGCACGGCTCAACAAAAAATCAAGCTCCGCAGATAAAGTGTTCAATCTGCCCGCAGCATTATTTTGGATAGCTTCGTTTAGTTCCTGCAAACGGAATTCGATATTCAAAAAGTTGGGAATGGTATCAACCAGCATATCGGCGCCCATATCGCAAAGCAAATACTGAAAGCGGCCAAATGCCATACCCCCCTGGTATGCCTGGTTGCTTGTGGTAACCGCGTCGTAGCTTTTGGTGTTGTGCAAAAAGGTGGTCATGCGCCAGTAGCTACCGTTATTATCGCGGCAGTAATACAAGCCATTATTGGAGGGGATAAGCGTTAAAACCTCTTTATCTGGGTCGCCGCCGAATGCTGCTATCTTTTGTTTGAGGTGGTTGGTAACGCGTAGCATATTGTTCATCAGCCCGTCCACATCCTTAAATACATGGCCGTTTATCTTTTGCAGCAGGTAGTCACCACCGTTTGCCGGCGTCGAAACTCTGTAAGTATCGTTGATATGGCCTGAGCCAAAAGGTGTTATCCCGAAAGAATCCGCCTCGATACTGAACTGAGCAATGATATCCAAAAATTTATATTTCATTCCCTTAGCCTGCAATTTATCTACCCCTGTGTTATATACTACTAATCACAATTATTTAAAACGGCCTGGCATCCATTACTTTCACCTCTTAGGGGCCCTGCGTACGCCTGTGCATGTGTAGCCCTTTTTGCACCGAAAACTGGAATTTACCCCTCTCAGCACAGGCAATTGCAGCCTATATATAGCCTAAATACAAATATGCAGCTTATTTGCGTGTGCGCCCACATTTATCGAAATTATTTTTTCCGCCCGGGGATTTAAGCATTAGGCAGAGGCAATGTTACCGCAACTGAAAAAAATGATGCCTTGTTGGCTAAACAAAAGCAACCGAGCCAAAAAACTCGGGCAGGTGAAATTCTGCGTAGGGGTGCTCAATCGGTGCCCAGCTTAGGAAGTGGGGCTCGGGCAATTCATCGCCGCATTTATAAAAATTTACGCGGCAGGTTTGCCCGGTCAGATCGTTTAGGTGATGATGAGCGAATATGAAGAATGGCACAAACAAGGTTAACTCCCAGTGATACAAAGGCGCTTCGGCGGTTGGCTCCTGTATGATACTCCATACCTTTATTTCCTTTAATATATCATTTGGTATCGCTACCCTGTCATTTTTTTCCTGCCCATAGCCAACAAGCGGTGTACCGATGCAGTTAAATTCGAGGTTGTAATAACTGTTGTCGCCGGCAAAGGCAATAAAAAACTCTACACAGCTATCTTGATAAACCGGGTCGTTGATCTCTTTATAGCGGGCCAGGATGTGTTGCTCCCTTACCCGGTATTTTAAATATAAGCCCTGCCGGTTATGCGCTAAAGAAAATGAAGCTTCGGGTAAATGCCCGCCTGTATGCCACGGTGCCTCCCCGATCAACTGCCATGCCTGCCCATCCAGGAATTCGGACACGGATTTCATACCGTTATTGGCAATATTAACGGGCAAAGTGTGGCTGATGAAATGTTTCATACCTGTTTCGGCGGCAATTGCGTATTCATACACCTGTTTATAAATTCCTTAAAGGCGCAAATAGTGGCCCGTGGGGATTAAATATTTACAAATGTATCGTCCTTTTCGTCGCGGAAATAGTTGAGGTTTTCGTTGGTAACAATATCCAGCGGAAGGTATTTTAGGATAGCGACTTCTTTTTTAAATACCAGGTGTTCGGCCAATTGGTAAATGCCCCAATAGCCCTGCCCTTTGGGGTTTTGGTTGATCAGGAAGCTGATATCGCCCCGTTCGAGGTAGTAAAGGTTTGGCGCCACAAGGTCGTAGCCAATTAGTTTGATGTTTTTTATGTGCCTTTGGTTAAGGTATTTGGCAACATCGTAAGCCTGGGAAGTGGTAACAAAGATCTGCTTCAGGTCTAAAGTGCTTTCAATAACCTCGTCCAGCTTCTTAATAAAGCCCGATTGGCTCGCCCTGTTCAGCTCTATGCTGATAATGTTGTAATGATGGCTGAGGTTGTGTTGGATAAAATAGTTGCGGAAGCCCTGTTCTTTTTTAACCAAATGCTGGGCGTTGCTTATTTCTTCGTCTATATGTGCTATTAATATTGAGCAGGGGTTAGGTTGCCCGTAGTGCACCAGCTTGGCAGCTACCAGCCCGCTTTGGTACGAATCCTGCCCGATGTAACTCAATGGGTCGTAATCGGCTATCTGCGTATTAAACAGCACAAAAGGGATCTTCTCCTCGTTCCATTTCTCAAAAAAGGGCAGTGTTTCGTTATAATATATCGGCGATAGGAGTATGCCGTCGGGCTGCTGCTTGGTGAGCTTAGTGGCCATTTTTACATAGTCCTGCGGGTCGTGCGGGTTAAAAACATATTGCTCAACCCTTACCCCGTATTGTTTCAAATCCTGCTCCGCCTTTTCTATACCCAGTTTAGGCGCCATCCAAAAGGCATCGTAGGTATGGTCGGGCAGTAAAGCCGCAAAAACGAATTGCTTCTTCGAGCCCAGCATCCGTGCCATGATATTGGGCTCATAATTAAGCTCTTTCAGTATTTTTAATACCCGTTCTTTAACATCTTCGGCTACCCGGCCACGGTTGTGAATTACCCTGTCAACCGTACCGGTTGATACTTTTGCTTTTAAGGCTATGTCTTTAATTCGTACAACAGTGTTTTTTCCGGATGGCATTAGTAGAGCTATAATGTGTTAAAAAATCTTGCAAATATATAGTTATTCGATATATAGGCGGGTAATTAAAGCGCATTTATAGGCCATTGGCGCCTCATGCTTTGGGGTTGTTTGCATTTCTTTGAATTATCTTAGGCCAGGTAAATCACGATTGAGAAAATAAAATCAAATTTTTTAGGTGTGTGCGAACACACAAAAAAATTTATACATTTGAAAATGCATGCAAAATGCCTCGAAAAACCTTTGAAAATCTTCAAAAATCTTTGAAAAATCGGGGGAAATATTTAATAAAAAGAGCATAGCAAGCGTAAACATTAACGAAGCACAAAATCTCAAAATAACCTGCATATACCAATAATTATGGAAAGAAGAGAGTTCATCAAAAACAGCGCAATGGCCGCCGCATCCTTCGCTATCTTACCATCGGGCAGCCTGTTTGCCTCGGCACCGGCAAAAGTACGGCTGGGTTACATTGGCGTTGGCGCACGTGGCATGAGCCATATTGCAGAAGGTTTGCTGCGCGATGATATTGAAGTGGTTGCCATTTGCGATACCCAGGAAAGCTCCCTAAAGATCTGCCGGGAATTTATCGCCAAAAAAGGGCATGCGCCGGTAAAGGAATATACCGGCGGGCTGGATGCCTATAAACGTTTACTGGACCATAAAGACATCGATGCCGTCATTATTGCCACCCCATGGGCATTCCACTACCAGCAATCCATAGATGCCATGAAAGCCGGCAAGTACGTGGGCTGCGAGGTTATTGCAGGCTTAACCGTTGATGAGCACTGGGATATCGTTCATACTTCCGAAAAAACAGGCATGCCTTACATGACGCTGGAAAACGTATGCTACCGGCGCGATGTAATGGCCGCTTTAAATATGGTGCGCCAAAACGTTTTTGGTGAGATCATCCACCTCGAAGGCGGTTACCAGCATAATTTAAGAGGCGTACTGTTCAACAACGGCAAGCAATATTACGGCGGCGGTGTTGAGTTTGGCCCTAATGCTTTGAGCGAAGCGCAATGGCGTACCCAATATAATATAGACCAGGATGGCGATATTTACCCAACGCACGGTGCAGGCCCCTGCATGCACTATGCCAACATAAACGCCGGTAACCGTTTTACAAACCTGGTATCTTTCAGTTCCAAAGCGCGGGGTTTGGCGGCTTATGTAGAGGAGCAATCACCCGGCCATAAAAACGCCAAGATCAATTACAAAAATGGCGATGTCACCACCACTATGATCAATTGCGCCAATGGCGAAACCGTTTTGCTGAGCCACGATACGCATTTGCCGCGCCCCTACTCCTTAGGTTTTAGGGTGCAGGGCACCAAGGGCATTTGGATGGATGTAAATAAAAGCGTTTACATCGACCATCAAGCCAAGCAGGATGATGTTTGGGACCCGGCCAAACTTTGGTTCGATAAATACGACCACCCGCTTTGGAAAAAATACGAAAAAGAAGCCGAAGGCGCAGGCCACGGCGGTATGGATTGGTTTGTATTTAATGCGTTTGTCGAGGCCGTAAAACAGAAGAAGCAAACGCCGATAGATGTTTACGATTCGGTTACCATGAGCGTGATAACACCCCTTTCAATAAAATCCTTAAAAGAAGGCAATGCCAGCGTTGAGTTCCCCGATTTTACAAAAGGCAAGTGGAAAGAGCGCAAAAGCACCTTTGCATTAGACGATAGCGGTTTTTAAACCACGGCGCAAAATATTGGCAAATACAAAGGGGCTGTGTCATACGTCTATTTTGTAACATAAATTTACCACAAAGCGCACAAAGATTTGCAAGGTGTTGAGCGCAAAGGACGCAAAGACGGATTATTTCACGCAAAGGCGCGAAGAATTTGAAACCCTGCTTCCGATAAAAAACAACCATTTGCAAAGCTTTGCGCTTCTTTGCGTTTTTTCTTTGTGCACTTTGCGTTAAAATTCACTACAAAGTGCTACGATTTACAAAGATGTATTCTGGCCAAGTTTTAATTTGTTGCTCAATTGGAATGTTATTTTTGATACAGCCTCTTTTTTTACGATGTCTCCTAAATTGTCTGAACTCGAATTTTAGGGAATTAAAAAATTAACAGAATCTGGTGATACAGATTTAAAATTCAGCTAATTCAAAAAATTCGTTTAATTCGAGTTCAGATAAAATAGCCGCATATTATTTCATTACCGTTTTAATCGCATCTCCAACCTCATGCCCCGCATTGGCTTTAAAATCTAAGCCAAGTAGCTGTGCCATGGTTTGTGCCAATTGTTTGTGGTAAGTGGTGCCGGTTTTTACTTCGCCCATGGGTGCCGTATCCGGCCCAATTACGGCAAACCAGGTTTGTTCTGAGCCAACCACTTCGGCGCCGTGGCCTTTCCAGGTATCCAAAGGTGTTTCGCCGCGGCCATGGTCGCAGGTGATCAGCAGCGTGGTGTTGTTTTTATAAAAAGGATCCGCCTCTATCATATCCCAAAGCTGTTTTATAAAGCCGTCTTCCTGATTTGCCCTATCCAGGTACAATTTATAATCCCCATCGTGCGCCATATCATCCGGTTCATCAAATGCCATATACAATACGCGCGGTTTGTATTGCTTCAGGTATTCTTTGCTGTACTCGAAAGTGATAAAATCCGACCGTGTGCTATCGCCCAGGAAACGGGGTACGCTGCGCTGTAAATCGTTCAGGTATTTAAGACGGGCATTGGCATCCGCATTCTTCACATCGGCATAACCCGAATAAACAGGCAAACCCGAGCGGTTTACGTTCAATATCTGCGGGAAGCGTTCCCACGACGAGAAGGCAACAACTTTTCCCTCGAAACCCTTTTGCTTGTTGATATACTCCAGCAGGTTCATGTTGGGGTTGGTGATAGGGTTGTTGGTGTTCATCCGCACGTCCGGGAACCCGGTGAAGATCTCGTTATAGCCCGGGTACGAAAAATGGTAGGGGTTGGCCAATTCATCTTTACCACCGGCATCGCGGTTGCCATAAAGCTGGCCCTGTTTGGCTACTACGCCCCACAAAAAGGGGAATAGGGTTTCACGGCGCTCCTGCGGGGTTGCGGCCCAGTATTGCTTCTTAACCTGCTTTTTATCATTGGTGAATTCGGAATTGATCAGCGCCGAATCTGCACCGCGGTAAACCTCCTGCCAGCGCAGCCCATCAATGGTAACAACAATTACGTTTTTGGTTTTACGCTGGGCAATGGCCGGCGTAATAAAGCTGGCCGCCAGCAGGATAAAAAGTAATTTCTTCATGGCGATTTTTTTTAAACAAGCAGGGCAGCTATCTCTAACTGCCCTGTTGTGGTTGTTTGGTTTAGTTTTGCTATTTAAGAATGTACATCAACCCGTTGATATCATCGTTGCCGCCAAACTGGGCTTGCAAGGCTTTATTGTAGTTATCGGCATTAGAGGTGCGCTCTGATGCAGGGTATTGGAAACGGGTGGCAATACGGCCACCATTACCTGTACCGGGGCCTGTTGTAAAGGTTGGCACACCTGTTCTGCGGTAAGTGAAGTACGACTCCAAACCCGAGTGGCGGAACAGTGCCAGGTATTTTTGCTGTAAAATTTTGGTTAACCCGGCAGCATCAGCGGTGTATTTAACACCCGCCTGTGCGTAATAGGCAGCCCAATCTACATTAACGGTGTAAGTATCATAGTTGGCAATGTTGGCCGTACCTGTTGAACCCGGGCGGTAAAAGTAAGCCGTGAATGCACCGGTACCTGTTGGCACGCCGTATGATGCAAACGATGCCTGTATCCCTTTTATGTAATAAGCTTCGGCATCGCCGGTTGCCCAGCCGCGGTTTATGCCTTCGGCTATGTTAAACATCAGTTCGGCATAGCCAATCTGGATAGATGGCTCTCCGGTAAATGTTGAGTAGTACCGTTTACGGTTAATGAAAGAATACTTCTGTAAACCGGCGTTATTATACATCACACCAAGGTCCAAACCAGGATCAGCACCTACAAAAGAGCTGAAGGCGGTTGGGCTTTGCTTGCCAACGTCAACCAGGTCGCGGGCAGGTTCGTTGGTAACAAATACACGCGGGTCTTTCAGCGTGGTTAATAAGCCAACGTAAGTAGACGACGAATTTTTACGCGACCCGTTCTGCCCAAAGTTATCGGGCGTCATAGGGTAATAATTGCTTGGCGCAACAAAGGTGTACTGCAGGTTATCATCTGCACTTTGCATTACCGGGTATTTTGTTGGGTTGCCAACAATAGCAGCAAACTGGCTTGGTACGCCAAGGTCGGCTTCTCCTGCTTTCTTGCTCAGTTCGGTTAATAACCTTATGTGGAAGGTATTGATAACTTTTTGCCATTTAACCAGGTCGCCGTTCAGGTAAATATCGCCGGTTAAAGTGCTTCCGCCTTTGGCAATAACTGCTGCCATATCGGTATTCGCTTCTTCTAACCAGGTAAGCGATTGTTTCATCACATCTTTTTGCGAATCGTAAGCCGGGGTTAAGCCATCCAGCCCTTTTAGCGCCTGGCTCATCGGGATATCCCCCATCTCCAGGCTCATTTTGCTGAAGAAGTAAGCACGGAAAAATTTACCGATCGCGCTATACTGGTTTACCGCCGGTAAACCGGCAAGTGTGGCCTGCTGCTCCATAGCAACAACGTTTTTAAGCGTGTTGTAATAGTTATCGCCGCTGCCAAAATCGTAACGATTGTTCCCGTAATAATCATAGTTGTAAATGTAGTACTGGGAATGTATCTCGTTTTCGCCATCGGGCCCATCAACCATGCTGTTTAACACACCGTTGAATAAAAGTGAAGCCGGAACCGCATTGGGAACGTTGTTGTTAATAGTAAGCTCGTCGAAGCTTTTTTTACAACCTGTTACCGACAGCATTAAACATACCGGCAGCACACAAAATTTAAATATCTTTTTCATAATTGTATTATCCTCGTAATTAGAATGATAGGTTTAGGTTAAAGCCATAGCTGCGAACCGTTGGCGATTGCAATACCGTTTGCGATACCGCGCCGTTGTACTGGTCCAGATCCACATCTTTAAAGCGTTTATCTTTGTAGAAGTACAACAGGTTACGCCCGTACAGCGATGCCGATACCTTCTGGATAAAGGTTTTTTGCAGGAACGATTTTGGGAAATCGTAAGTAAAAGTTACCTCGCGCAGCTTAGAGAAGGTTTTGCTCATCAGGTTGCTTTCATCAACGTTGTAATACTTGCTCACATAATCCTGCACAAAAGCAGTTTGTTTGTTAGCACCATACTGTAATGCGCTGTAGTTAAGCACCGCACCTGTTTTCGAATCGTAGTTGATGGCGGTACCATTGGTGATAACAACACCCTCGCCTACGTAGCTGCCATTGTAGCCCGTTACGCCAAAGTTTTGCCAGTCTTTATAACGGGCGTCGCCCAGGGCGCCGGTTGCCGTTTCGATGTTGGCACCGCCACGCATGGTTTTGTTATGCATGTAATCAATAATTACACCACCAACCGAACCATCAAACTGGAAGCCCATGCTCAGGTTTTTGTAACGGATCTTGTTGTAAACGCTCCAGCTGTATTTAGCATTCATGTTGCCCAGGTATTGTGCAACCGGCATTGCCAGTGGTTTACCTGCGGCGTCGTTTATGATCTGCCCATCCGGCGTGCGTACAAATTTGCTTCCGTATAATTTATCGGTGCGGTCGCCTGCTTTAAAAAAGGTGTTGTACGTGTCCTGACCCGGAGGCAGTTCTTTGTAAACTTCTTTATTGGTAGATACGTTCACCAAAACATTCCAGGTAAAGCCGCTTAAATTTTTGATCGGCGTGCCCTCTAACGAACCTTCGTAACCCGAACGTTTGGTTTTTAATGCATTCAGGAAT
>NZ_CAMLOV010000074.1 GCF_946481715.1 uncultured Mucilaginibacter sp.
AGCACCGCGAGCGTATAGTGAAGCACAGGAAAGAAGAAACGATGACAGCGTAGGCGTTCGTTAATGATCAGAGGTAAAAGATTAGAATTTACCTAAAATTACATCGGACCGAACTTTTACGGGTAACACCACTGCCCTACCAAAGCTGTGAACTATGAACCACCAGCTACGAACGTAAGCAGCATTTTACCCTCCCCTGACCCATAATCCGCCGTAAAGCCTTATCTTTGCGCCCAATATGAGCAAGCACGGAAGAATATTAGTGGCCATGAGCGGCGGGGTCGATAGTTCGGTAGCGGCAGTGATGCTGCACGAACAGGGCTACGAAGTGATAGGCCTTACCATGAAAACATGGGACTACGCCTCTTCCGGCGGCAGCTCAAAAGAAACAGGCTGCTGTAGCCTGGATAGTATTAATGATGCACGCGCATTGGCCGTTGGCTATGGTTTCCCGCATTATATACTGGATATCCGCAACGAGTTTGGTGATTTTGTGATCGATAACTTTGTTGACGAATACCTGGCCGGCCGCACCCCAAACCCATGCGTGCTGTGCAATACCCATATTAAATGGGAGGCATTATTAAAACGTGCCGATAAACTGGATTGCGAATTTATTGCCACCGGGCATTATGCCAACATCCGCCAGCAGGATAGCGGCCGTTATGTGATATCTAAAGGTAAAGACGAAAATAAAGACCAAAGCTACGTGCTATGGGGCGTATCGCAACGCAACCTGGCGCGTACCAAATTCCCTTTAGGCAGTTTTTCTAAACCCGAAATACGCCAGATGGCCGTAGACATGGGGCAGTTGGAGCTTGCAGGTAAAAGCGAAAGTTACGAGATATGCTTTGTGCCGGATAACGACTACCGCTCGTTTTTAAGGCATAAAGTTGAAGACCTGGACGAGCGTGTTGGCCCCGGCAATTTTGTATTGACCGATGGCACCATCGTTGGCAAACACCAGGGTTACCCTTTTTATACCATTGGCCAGCGTAAAGGCCTTGGCATTGCTTTAGGCAAGCCCATGTTTGTTACCAAAATAGACCCGGTTACCAATACCGTAGTTTTAGGTACACCCGAAGAACTGGAAAAGAAAGAAGCATGGGTACGCAACCTTAACCTGGTTAAATACGAAAGCATCCCGGAGCCGATAGAAGCAATTACAAAGATCCGCTATAAAGATGCAGGTACCGAAAGCAAAATAGTGCAAATAGGCGACCATATGAAAGTATCCTTCGACCATATGGTATCGGGTATAGCACCCGGCCAGTCGGCAGTTTTCTACGAAGGCAATGATTTATTAGGCGGCGGTTTTTTATTGTAGGACAACCGTAGCTCCGCGTTAGCGATAGTAGTGGAAACCCCGGAATGTAATGCTGCTTCTATCAGCAGCATGGAATGAGGAGTTGTAACGGATAGCGCGGGCCGCAGGCAACGCCCAAAACATATTGAGTATTGATCTTTATTGCTGTAACCTAATCCTTACATTCTATCTCGCAAAAAAACTAAGAATTACATAAAAAAGCGATAGAGTTGCTATATAAATTGAGGCTGACTATATCGTCAAAAATACCAAAAAAACAACCTTAACAACTAAGATTCAATAACACACTTACAAAAACAATTTGCGTTTCTACCGCATTTTATGTTTTCTTTGCAAAAACAACCCGCTTAAATGGCTAAAAATTTACTCATAGTTGAATCTCCGGCGAAAGCCAAAACCATCGAAGGTTACCTCGGCAAAGACTTTACCGTAAAATCGAGCTACGGCCATATCCGCGACCTGGTGAAGTCTGAAGATGCCATTGATATCAACAATAACTTCGCACAAAAATACGAAGTACCTGCCGATAAGAAGCAGGTAGTGAGCGAATTAAAGAAATTAGCTAAAGAAGCAGACATGGTGTGGCTCGCATCCGATGAGGACCGTGAAGGAGAGGCTATTTCCTGGCACTTATTTGATACTTTAAACCTGAAAGATGCAAGCACCAAACGCATTGTATTCCACGAGATAACCAAGCCGGCTATTTTACGTGCTATAGAAAATCCGCGCAAAATAGATTACAATTTGGTAAATGCCCAACAAGCCCGCCGTGTTTTAGACAGGCTGGTTGGTTTCGAACTGTCTCCCGTGTTGTGGAAAAAGGTAAAACCATCCCTTTCTGCCGGGCGTGTACAATCAGTTGCCGTACGTTTAATTGTAGACCGCGAGCGCGAAGTAAATAAGTTTAAATCAGAGGCTGCATTTAAAATAGTAGCCATATTTGGCCAAGGTAAAAACGCTTTTAAAGCTGAATTAGCGGAGCGTTTTACGCAACAGGGCGATGCAGAAAAATTCTTACAGGATTGCATAAAGGCTATTTTCGAGATAAAATCGCTGGAGACCAGGCCAACCAAACGTTCGCCTGCTGCACCGTTCACTACCTCTACCCTGCAGCAGGAAGCCAGCCGCAAACTTGGTTATTCGGTTGCACGCACCATGCAGGTGGCACAGCGGTTGTACGAAGCGGGGCATATCACCTATATGCGTACCGACTCGCTTAACTTATCAGATACCGCCATTGCAGCGGCAGCCAGCGAAATTGTTTCTGCCTGGGGCGATAAATACCATCAAAGCCGCAAGTACAAAACCAAAAATGCAAGCGCACAGGAAGCCCACGAGGCCATCCGCCCTACTTATTTTAATAACCATACTATCAACGGCGAATCCGCAGAGAAACGCCTGTACGAACTGATCTGGAAACGTGCCATAGCATCGCAAATGAGTGAAGCGCAGTTTGAGAAGACCGTTGCAAAGATCAGTATATCAACCCGTAAAGAAGACCTTGTTGCCAATGGCGAGGTAATGAAATTCGACGGTTTCCTGAAAGTATACCTGGAAAGTAACGATGACGAGGAGGATAACCAAACCGCCGATGGCGAAAACGCTATCCTGCCGCCATTAACCAAAGGCCAGCTGTTGGATCTGCAGGAAATGACGGCTACCGAACGTTTTAGCCGCCCGCCTGCCCGTTATACCGAGGCAAGTTTGGTTAAGAAATTAGAGGAATTGGGTATCGGCCGCCCGTCTACTTACGCCCCCACCATCTCCACTATCCAAAATCGTGGTTACGTGGTAAAGGAAGAGCGCGAAGGCCGCGTGCGTAACTTTAGGGTACTTACCTTGAAAAACGAGAACATCACCAGGGAAGAAAAAAGCGAGAACACAGGCGCGGAGCGCGGCAAATTATTTCCTACAGATATTGGTGCTGTAGTGAACGATTTTCTTGTGCTTCATTTCCAGGGCATTGTTGATTTTAACTTCACCGCCAGCGTAGAGAAGCAATTTGATGAGATAGCTCAGGGTTTGCAGGACTGGACAAAAATGATCCGCACTTTTTACGACCCTTTTCACAAGGACGTACAAAGCACTATAGAAACTGCAGATAAAGCTACCGGCGAACGCGAACTGGGCGTGCACCCGGAGAGCGGCAAAAAAATGTCGGTACGTATTGGGCGTTACGGGCCGTTTGTACAGCTTGGCGAAAGCACCACCGAAGAAGGGGAAGAAAAACCATTGTACGCAAGCCTGCGCACCGGCCAAAGCATAGAAACCATTACACTGGAAGAAGCGCTGGAATTGTTTAAGCTGCCAAAATTGGTAGGCCAGTTTGAAGGCAAACCCATGAAGGTTGCCATAGGCCGTTTCGGCCCATACATCAGCCATAACAGTGCTTTTGTATCCTTACCGAAAGAAATAGACCCGCTTGATGTTACCGAAGAGCAAGCGATAGAACTAATAGAGGCAAAACGTAAAAAGGATGCTGAGCGCCTGATCAAATCCTTCCCCGAGGACGACACCGTAAAAGTTTTAAACGGAAGATGGGGGCCGTATATTGAATTTGGCAAGCTGAACGTTAAGATACCTAAGGACATAACAGACCCGCTTACTCTTACTTACGAACAGTGTAAAGCTTTGGCGGATGCGATGCCTAAAGACGGAAAAAAGGGCCGTTTTGGTAAATCGGCACCTGCAAAAGCCGCAGCACCCGCAGCTAAGGCCCCGGCCAAGAAAAAAGCACCTGCCAAGAAAAAGGCAGTAGCGAAGAAGAAGTAAGGTGTTGAAAAGTTTTAAGGTTGAAAGGTTAAATTGGATAACCCAACATTTTCAACTTTGTAACATTTCAACCTTCCAACAAACAACAAACAATGTTAAAAGACCTCCCCCAAAATACAGTAAAAGACATAGGCATAGCCGTTGCTTTGGAAGGCGAAAGCGTAGAGAGTAAAACATGGTACGTTTACCTCATCAACCTTAAAGATGTACCCTTGGAAACGGTGCTCATCACCTCCAAAGGGTATGGCGAAAAGAATGGTGAGCAGGTAAAAACATCTACATTGAGGCACGCTTTCCCGCTAATACCGCCAAAATCTTTTAAACTGATAGAACCCATCGACGAAGCCACCTTCGGCTTAAACAACGAATATTGGCTTAGTTATTATATCGGCACCAATATTTTCGATAAGAAATTCATCTTCCTGCCCGAAAGCATTGTGGATGGCAATTTTATAAAGTTGCCCGTGGTAAACAAACCGGGCGTAATGATATTATAAATTGAGGCTATGCATCTGGTTCATGCTTTCCTTTAAATCGTTATATAACTTTTTATAAACTAAAAATATCCGGCTATAGATTTGATGGTTGGCAGTATCAGGTTCAACAACAGCGCTAATTTCGCTTTCGCGGTCTAATATTCCCTGCACATCTATGCCGAGGCTTTCCATAGCTAAATAAATGGCACCCATCGCCGATGAATCGCCTCCTTGCAACAGCCGGAGTTTTTTGCCGGTAATATCCGCCAGCACCTGCACCCAAACCTGCGAGGATATAAAGCCACCGCTAACTACAATCTCTTTAACCTGCTCGCCAGAGGACTCCTCCACCGCGTTAAGCACGTGGTACAGGGCAAAGCAAATACCTTCCAGCGCGGCCCTTAAAAAGTGTTGCTGCCGATGTTTAAAGTTTATGCCCAGGAAAGCGCCCGAACTCTTGGCATCCCACACAGGTGCGCGTTCGGCATACAGGTAAGGCAAAAATATAAGTCCCTTGCTGCCCGGCTTTACTGTAGCTATATCATCAAATAACAATGCGTAATTTTCAGCGGAAATATCCAGCTTTAAAAAGCTTTTAATCAGCCAGTCTATTGCAGCTCCGCCGTTATTTACCGCGCCACCGCAAACGAACGTTTTTTCGTTCAGCAGGTAATTAAAGGTCATGGCGCTATAGTTGTAAGCCGGCTTGCTGCTGCCTAACCTTACAGCGCCACTGGTGCCAATGGTTAACGCTGCAATACCGGGGCGTACAGCATTGCCGCCAAGATTGGCGCAACAGCCATCGCTGGCACCGATTACAAAAGCAGTTTCGGCACTAATGCCCGGCAACAAATTATTTGCGCCGGCTATAAAGCGGGTATGCGCAGTACTTACCGGTATTGATAGGCGGCTGCTTTCGATCTCGGCTAATTTTAACGAACCACCATACCACCCCAATTTTAAAATATCAAACATACCGGTGGCAGATGCGATGGAATGGTCAACCTCAAAAACACCAAATAGCTTGTGCCATATATACTCCTTTATAGAAACAAATTTGTGTGCAACGTTGAATAATCCGGGTTGGTTTTCCCTTAGCCAAACAAGCTTGCACAATGGCGACATCGCGTAAACCGCGGTGCCGGTGTTATGGTATATCTCCTCCCCTGCCGCCGATTCCCGCAACGTTTGCGCAATTTCAGCGCTTCGCGTGTCGGCCCAAAGCATGGCATTGGACAGCGGTTCCCCTCGCTCGTCCACCGGCATAATACTGTGCATAGCGCTGCTAAAACTAACTGCAACAGGCGACGCATCAAGGCGGTTGATAATATCATTTAAACAGGCCAAAAACGACGTCCATACCACGTTAGCATCCTGCTCGCTTATACCCGGCCTGGGGCTATACGCATTGTAGTGCTGCTGCGTTGTGCAAAGTGTTTTTCCCTGCTCATCAACAGCAACCGCTTTGGTACTTCCTGTACCTAAATCAATGCCGATAAAGTATTTTTGCTTAGGCTGCAACTGCATAAAAGGTGTATAAATAAATACTGGCTAAGTTATTGCATTAAGTAATCCACATTGGCATTATTTGTCAACATTTTGAGTAATAACAGTAGCAACTAAACCCACTTGCAAATAATTTGGTATACTTTTAATAAAAAATATTGGTTGGGGAAATTAAACATTAGCACTATTTTATAAATATTTGATAATGGATTTAATTAATGGTATTTCCCTATTAAGATAATTTTTTCATCGTTGTTTGATTTAAAAGTACCATATTTATAGCAGAAACTACGATAATATCGGCATGAAGAAAACACTATTAATTGTTGATGACGATTTGAGTATATTAAAACTACTCAATTTTATCCTAAGTAAAGACTATGAAATAGTTGCTAAAAACAATGGTATAGAGGCTTTTAGCTGGCTGGAAGATGGCAACATGCCAAAGCTCATCATTTCGGACCTGCAAATGCCTTATTTCGATGGGCAATCATTTATAAAAAATGTTAAAATAAGCGGTTTTTACCGTAATATACCAGTTATCATGTTATCGGCAGCACACGATTTGGAAGAACAAGTGGCCAATATGCCGTTTAAAGTGGAAGCTTATATCCATAAGCCATTTAATCCAACTACCTTAAAATCAGCCATTAATCAAGCCCTACAAATTTATGACGCAACAGACAGCAACTGACTGGAACGAAAATTCGGGCTCGCAGGTTAGGGTAGCTTATGCCGGCCTTGAATTAAAGGATTTGATAGCCAATGATTTGGGTGATAACTTTAGGTTTGCATTTAACGATACGCTTAACGACCTTGAAGGCTACCTGGGCAATCAAAGTATATTAACCATACCCGAAATTATATTGGTAGAGGTTGATAAAGACGAAAAATGCTTTTCCCTGGTAGAAAAATTACGTGAGAATTTTTTGATGAACGGGCTCATTGTTGTGATGCTGTCTACCCGTAACGATAAAAACCTGGTTAAAACCGCCATGAAGTTAAAGCTTCATGATTTTTATACCTATCCGTTCTCTACATCCGACCTTCGGGAACGGCTGAACTTTTTGGTAAGGTTTAAGCTAATAAAACCCAAGCTGTTAGAGCTTTCTAAGGAAGTAGATACCACCTACAAAATGCCGCCTGGCAAACGTTTTTTAGATCTTTTTATCTCCAGTATGATGCTGATTGGGCTTTCGCCTGTGATGCTAATTGTGGCGATAGCCATAAAATTCGATTCGAAGGGGCCGGTGTTTTACAAAAGCAAACGTGTAGGCACGGGTTATAAAGTATTTGATTTTTACAAATTCCGTTCGATGCGTACCGATGCCGACCAACTGCTGGCTAAATTATCCGAAACCAATAACCAATATGCGGTAGAAGAAGAAGGCACCACAAAATCGGCATTTGTGAAGATCAAAAACGATCCCCGCATCACCAAATTGGGGAATTTTTTACGCAACTCGAGTTTAGATGAGCTGCCCCAGCTATTTAATATTTTAAGAGGTGATATGTCTGTTGTTGGTAACAGGCCATTGCCCGTTTACGAAGCAGAAATGCTGACATCGAACGAGTGGTCGATGCGTTTTTTAGGCCCCGCCGGCTTAACCGGCCTGTGGCAAATAAGCAAACGCGGCAAAGAAGATATGAGCGAGCGCGAACGAAAAAAACTGGATAATTTTTATGCGCAGAAGTACTCGTTTTGGTTGGATGTGAAGATTATAATAGGTACCGTACCTGCTTTATTTCAAAAAGAGAAAGTTTAATTTTTATGGCTATCAAATTCAAACTCCTTGGGCTTTTAATAGTTGGTTGCTTTTTTACATCGGGCTTGCGCGCGCAAGAATCATTGATTCCGGATATATCGTACCCCTATTTAGAGAAACTGATCGCCACCGCAAAAAAAAACTATCCCCAGGTAAAGGAGCGCCAGGCACAGGTGAACCTTGCCAAAGCTGCATACCACCAGGCCAACGTATCGTGGCTGGATGCTTTTACTGCGTCTTATATCTATAGCCCAAAAAGTTCCCTCGACCTCATACAGCCAACCATTTTTAATGGCTACCAGTTAAGCATCTCTATAAACATTGGCCGGTTTTTGGCGAAGCCTTTTGTATCGCGTGGCGCCAGAGAAAACGTACGCATAGCCGAATTTCAGCAGCAGGAATACAACCTCAGCCTTGAGGCGAACGTAAAACGCTTATATTTCCAGTATTTGGCGGCACAAGCAGATCTGCGTTTACGTTCGGGCGCAGTTATCGACGGGCAAACCGCAGTTAAGCAGTTAAAATATTCTTTTCAAAAAGGCGAAACAACATTTCAGTTTTATAATGAGGCACTAACAAGCCTTTATCAACAAGGTGGGTATCAGGTGTCGGCCGAGTTGGCGATGTTAACAGCAAAAACCAACCTTGAGGAGGTTTTAGGCGTTAAATTAGAAGAGGTTAAATAAATAATGGAGTTAGTAAATTTTCTGAAAGTTTTATGGAAACATAAAAACCTGCTGATCATTATTCCGCTGGTTACTATAATTATCTCTTATTTCCTCGTAAAAAACCTGGCAGATAAATACGTATCCAAATCGCAGATAGCAACGGGTATCGTAGATGAATCGAGCCACTTGCTTGATAAGCAAACAAACGGCTCCATACAGCAACAGCAAATAAACCAAAGCTTTAGCAACCTGATAGAGATAATGAAGCTTAAAAAGCTCGTTAACCAGGTATCGTACCAACTCATCCTGCACGATCTTACAAGCGCTTGGCCCTATAAACCGCACAGCAAACTATTTTTAACCATGAACGCCGCGGCCAAAAAGCATGCAATTGAATTGTTTACGGACAAGCTAAAGCGCATGGAGCCTCTGGATTACTACAATAAGGACGAGAATGGGCTGAACAACTTGATGCGATCTATGGGGTACGACGAACGCAGCCTGCGCCAGGAACTGGCGATAGTACGCGATGAGGACAGCGATTTTATTTCGGTGTACTACAAGTCGGACAATCCGCAGCTTTCGGCATTTGTAGTTAATGAACTGTGTCGCCAATTTATTAACTATTATACATATACCATAAGGCAAAGCGAAACCGATGCGGTTACTTTTTTGGCGAAACTGCTGAACGAAAAGCGCGAGGCCCTCAATAAAAAAACAGCGCAGCTGCAGGATTACAAAATACGCAACGGCGTTATAAACCTGGAAGAACAATCAAAATCTATTTACGGCCAAATAATGATTTACGGCGACCATAAACAGCAGGCTCAAAAGGATGTAGCCTCTTACGATGGTGCAATTGCCAGTATCAACAGTAGGTTTGACCCTAAAGACCGCAGTTACCTCGAAGCTTCGACAAACAAATACAATGTCGCCATTGTAAACACACAGGAGCAGTTACACGCGCTCACCGACAAGTACGTGCGAAGCAATTTTTCGCCGCAGTATAAAGGGCAAATAGATTCGCTTACCAAACAGCTTACGCAGCAATTAAACCTTACATCAGATAAATACATTACCAACCCGCTGGTGGGTAAAGATGCGTTAGTTACACAAAAGCTAGCGCTTGAGGTATCGCGCGACATTGCCAAGTACAGCCTGCGGGCTATAGACAGGACATTGGGAGAACTAAATGCTAAGTTTAACCGCCTGGTACCTTTTGATGCTACCGTAAAAACTTACAATTTCGAGCTGGATATTGCCAGTAAAGAATACCTGGAGGTTCTGACAAGATATAACGAAACCAACCTTAAATCTACCCTCGCTATCAAACTGCGGCAGGTTGATTATGCTACGCCAGATGTTGCCGAACCATCTAAGAAAATGCTGCTCATCATACTTGCCGGTATGGGGTCTTTTGCGGTTTGTGTTGTTTTTCTGTTTGCCATATACTTTTTTGATGATACCATAAAACAGCCTGCGGAACTGGTTACCCAAACCGGCCTGCCGTCGCTTGGGTATTTAAACACCATAACCGGTGGTTCGCTGGATTTGAGGAAGCTTTGGGATGTAGAGCACCGCGAAAAAATGCGGCACTTTAAAGAGCTTATACGCTCCATTCGCTTCGAGATTGACCAGGAAATGAAGGGTGAAAAAGTACTGGCCATAACCAGCCTTGCCCACCATGAGGGTAAAACCGTGCTGGCCATCAGCCTGGCCTACTCCTACTCCATGATAAACAAAAAGGTGCTGTTGATAGATGGTAACTTTACCAATCCTACCATCACCGAAACCGCAAAGCCTCGTTCATATATCGAGGATTATTTTAAAAACAACCCCGATAATTACGAGGCATTCTCGGGCGCTACCACAGTTTTGGGCAACCATGGCGGCGATGTTACGCTACTGGAAGTAAGCGACGAAAACTTTATCCGCAGCCGTTTTAACGAACTGAAAACTAAGTACGATATCATTATCATAGAAACCCCGGCCCTATCTACCCTAAATAAATCGAAGGAATGGATACTGTTTGCAGGTAAGGTGATTGGCATATTCGAGGCAGATAAGGGCGTAAAAAAAATGCAGAAAAATGATTTGGCTTACCTGCGCAACCTTAATGGCAAGTTTGCCGGCTGGATACTGAACAAGGCGAGCATACCCGAAGAGTAGGCCCGCTTTTTGCTGAATTGCTTTTTATTATACACACTTTAGCCTTGCTGATATGAAAATAACCCCTGATACAAAAAGCAAGCCCGACCCCTTCGCCGGGCTTACCCCGTTAGAGAACAAAACACGCAAGGCCGCAATTATTTTTGTATTTGCCGGGGTGTTTGTTTGGGCGGTAAAAATATTAATCCTCGCGTAACCACCGGTAGCAACCATGCTTAATAACCAGGTACAACATAGCGGGCTAAGGGGCTATTTACGCAGAAAGTTGCAGTTAAGTAACTTAACCACAACAACCATGATACTGTTAATGCTGCCCGTGGCCTTGTTTATAGCCGTGGTTGTGGCAAAGCTGGGCATTATTGGCATTGCCGGCATACTAGCCTTGGTTATTGGCATACCTGTAGTTTTTGGCATTGTTGCTTACCCGCAGTTTGGTATAGCGGTGCTGATGGTAGTATCGTTTATGCTAAACTATGCATCGGAATTTTTGCCCCCTGATACCCCAAGCGGCATTTTGTTGGATGTTATTACCTATCTGCTCATCTTCGGCTTTTTTGTAAAAAAGAAATTTGATAGTAACTGGGAATATTTTAAAAACCCCATCACCTACCTCGTATTAACCTGGCTGGCCTACAATTTTTTAGAGGCGGTAAACCCCGCGTCGCCCTCTATACTTGCCTGGGTGTACACCGTGCGCACTGTGGGCTTTATTATGCTGATGTACTTTGTATTCCTTTACCAGGTAAACAACATCAAGTACATCCGTTTTTTATTTAAGCTGTGGCTTTTTTTATGCTTGCTGGCCGCTATATCGGGTTTTCAGCAGGAAAACTTTGGTTTAATGGAGTTCGAGCGCAAGTGGTATTATTCCGACCCGATCCGCCTTAGCTTTTTATACATCAACGGGCACCTGCGTAAGGTGGCTATTTTTCCGGATCCGGTTACATTTTCGTACAATATGGTGGTGGCATCAACTATATGTATCTGCTTTTTTATGCTCAACATCAGCCTCGCCAAAAAAATTATTTTAGGTTGTTTAATCCCCTTTTACCTGCTTACCATGCTTTACAGTGGTACCAGGGGCGCTTATGTACTACTGCCGGCTGCTTTGGCGCTGCTTGCCATACTCAAATTCAACAAAAAAATTATTGCTGGCGTGCTTGCGGCAGGGTTTGTGCTGGTTATAGTTATATTCATGCCAACCTCAAACCCAACCATCAAACGTTTCCAATCGGCCTTTAACCCCGGTGCCGATGCATCTTTTAATGTAAGGGCCGAAAACCAACGGAAAATAAAACCGTATATATTGTCGCACCCCATAGGTGGCGGCTTGGGTTCGGTTGGTATTTGGGGGCGCAGGTTTGCGCCAAACTCAATGCTGGCCAAGTTCCCGCCCGATAGCGGGTACGTGCGCGTTGCGGTTGAAATGGGCTGGATAGGGCTGCTATTGTTTTGCACCCTAATGTTTGTAATTTTATACACGGGCATTAACCACTATTTCCTGATAAAAAACCCCGAGCTAAAAACATATTGTTTGGCCATGGTATTGGTTATTTTTGTATTTAATATTGGTAATTACCCACAACAGGCGCTGGTACAGTACCCTTCTAATATTTTATTTTATCTTGCAACCGCGCTGTTGAACGTTACGTTGAGGTTGGATATTGCAGAAAGAAAAGCGCAAGGCGATAGCAGTGTAGAAGGATTGAAAGCATAACTAATTTTTTTTATAGATGTCGTTACTTACGGTAATCAAATCTCATCCCCGTATAAAAAAATTTGTGCATTGGCTTATAGTAAGGTCGGGCCATTCCAGGCCAAGGTATTGGGTACGTTGGTTTGTAAACCCGTTTTGCCATAAACGCGCATGGAGCTCGATAGTAGGCACCTATGCACGCATGGACCTATTCCCCTTTAATAATTTTACCCTTGGCGAGCATAGCATTGTTGAGGATTTTGCTGCACTTAACAATGGCGTAGGCGATATTATTATAGGGCACCATGTTGGCGTAGGCCTATCAAACACTATAATTGGCCCCGTAACCCTGGGCAATTATGTAATGATGGCGCAAAACATCGTGTTATCGGGCTTAAACCACGGGTACGAGGATGTTACCTTGCCGCCCCGCATACAGAAAGTGGTAACTAAACAAATTACCGTAATGGATAATGTTTGGATAGGCGCAAACAGCGTAATTACCGCTGGCGTTACCATTGGAAAGCACGCTGTTATTGGCGCGGGCAGTGTGGTAACGAAAGATATCCCCGAATATAGCGTAGCCGTTGGTAACCCCGCTGAAGTGATCAAGAAGTATAATTTCGAGTCCGGTAACTGGGAAAAAATTTAACGCCAAAGGATATTATGTCGTTTTTAAAAAAAATCGTAAACAAACATACTATCAATTTGGCCAGTAGCGCAGCAATGCCTGTTATCGGGTTATTGGTGATATCGCAATTAACCAGGCATTTTCCCACCAAGGCCGAATTTGGTAATTACATCTTCTTTCTGAACGTTTTTTTGCTGGCCGATATGTTTCGCACCGGCTTTTTACAAACCTCGCTGATAAAGTTTTATGCAGGTGCTACTAAAGACCGTGCTGTAACGGTTGCAGGGTCGGCTTGGAGTGTTGGTTTCATTTTAACTTTCGGGCTTGCTTTCCTCGATCTTTTGCTCTACCTCTTCTTCAAAAGTGAAAATCCTGATGTGCAAGCCACAATTAAATGGTTTGGCATCATTTACATCTGTACGCTGCCATCAGCTATTGCAGGCTGGATTTTACAGGCAGAACAACGTTTCGATAAAATGTTTATCATCCAGATCATCAACCAGGGTGGTTTTCTTTTACTCGTACTTATCATCATTTTTTTCAAGGTTATCCATTTCCAAACCGTTATTTACTGCTACCTGGCCACAAATATTTTCACCAGTTTGCTTTGTATTTTTATGGGCTGGTCGCAGGTGCATACCATTAAGCATAAGACTATTGAGTCGATTAAGGAGCTGGCCAATTTTGGCAAATACGGCGTGGGTACATCTATAGGCTCTACCCTGCTGCGCAGTTCTGATATTTTCATTATCGCTGCCATGTTCCCTAAAGATTTGGTTGGCGTTTATTATATTCCGCAACGCTTAATGGAATTCTTCGAGATCCCGATGCGGAGTTTTGTGTCAACCGCCCTGCCCGAACTTTCGGCAGCTGCACAACGGGGCGACAAACCCGCCGTTGCCCATATCATGAAAAAATATGCATCGCTCCTCACCGTGTTATTGATACCAATAGCTATAGTCGCTTTTTTGCTGGGCGGGTTGGTAATTAAACTCCTTTCGGGCGAAAAATTCGCCGGTAGCGAGTCGTTCGATATTTTCCGCATCTTCCTATGCTATGCGATCATTATGCCTATGGACAGGTTCTTTGGTATCACCTTAGACATCCTTAACAGACCACACCTCAATATGCTGAAGGTTTTCCTGATGCTGACGGTGAACGTTATTGCCGATTTTGCCGGCATTGCAATTTTCCATAACTTATATGGCGTGGCCATAGCATCGCTGTTTACTTATTACTCCGGCCTCATCTTCGGCTACATACAACTAAAAAAGCATCTCCGCTTCAGTTTACGCGACCTGTTCACCGTGGGCATTGGAGAGGTAAAGGGGGTGATAAATCATATGTTGCATAAGCACCCCGAAAAACAAAACGAATGAACTTAACCGGTAAACATATCGTTGTTTTTTCGCAGATGCAGTTCGACGGGCGCCTGGAATCTACCATATACACCATGTCGCGCCTGCTGGCACAGGATAATTACGTGTACTTTGTTGATAGGCCCTTTACCTGGAAGGATTACTTTAAGTTTAGGGATACCGAGGCATACCGTGTACGCAAGCCGCATTTTTTCGACGGGAAGAACAGTATCATTCAAACCAGCCTGCCCAACTTTAAGATCATCATTTGCCCGCCAGTGCCATCGATCAACACAATCCCCGAAGGGAAAGCTTACCGCCTTGCTGTAAGGTTTAACGAGTGGATGGTAGCAACGCGCTTAAAAAAAGTATTTAAGCAACAAGGCATTACCGATTATATTTACATCAACTCATACTGTTTTTCGTACCCACAGCTGCATAAAATATTAGAGCCCAAGCCGGCACTAACCGTTTATCACTGCGTTGACCCTATTATTGAGGCATACCAGCTAAAACACGGCGTACATAACGAGGAAATACTGGCTAAAAGTGTGGATATGATCATCTGTACCAGCCGCGAACTGCGCAACAGAAAATCGTTCTTAAACCGCAACTCGTACTTTGTGGCCAATGCGGCCAATATAACGCATAGCCAAAAAGCATTAGACCCTGCGCTGCCGGTAGCTGATATGCTATCGGGCATAAAAAAACCGGTGGTGGGCTACTTTGGGGCGATAGAACGCCGTATAGATTATACACTTATAAAAAAGGTAATTGCCGCCAACCCCGATAAAAGCTTTGTATTTGTAGGCCCGGTTAATAAGGATTACATCCGCGAAGGCGATTTTACTGCGCCCAACCTTTACCTGCCTGGCCCTGTGCCGTACGGGGAGATGCCCTCCGTTTTAAAAGGTTTCGATGTTTGCATTATCCCCTTTAAAAAAGACGAAGTGAGCAATAATATTTTCCCGCTAAAACTTTTTGAGTATTTAGGGGCCGGCAAGCCGGTGGTATCAACCGATTTTAATGATGACCTACAGGATTTTACCGGCGGGCTTATACCCTATTGCGGTACTGCGGATGAATTTACAGAGGAATTAAATGAAGCATTGACAGATGCACAAGCAACCGAAAAAGTTGAGCAACGTATAAGTATTGCAGCAAACAATACATGGGAGCATAGAATTGCCGATATTAAAGAATTATTATCATCGGCACTGGCACAAAAAAACAAAACGGATAGTTAACTTTTAATTTAAAGGCTTAAAATGGAATTTATAAAATTTATTTTCTCAGTAATTTTCACCGTGGTATTTATTTACCTGGGCATTTATAGCCTCTACCTGTTTGTATTTTCGGTTGTAGGCAAACTTATTATTAAAAAGGCTCCCCCCGCCGCATCGGCATACAGCAAATTTGTAATATACATTTGTGCTTATAAAGAGGACGCTATCATCCTCAATTCTGCTGCGCAGGCCCTTACGATAGATTACCCTAAGGATAAATTCCATGTTTGCGTTATAGCCGATTCGATGCAGCCGGAAACCATCGCAAAACTAAAGGAGATGCCTTTACAGGTGGTAGAGGTAGTATTTGAGAGCAGCACAAAATCAAAGGCGCTGCACGCCGCCATTGCCGCCACGTATGATGATGTTGATGCTGCTGTGGTATTTGACATTGATAACATTGCCGCGCCCGATTACCTGCACCACATTAATAACTACATCCATGCCGGCGACAGGGTGATACAGGGCCACCGCGTAGCAAAAAACACGGAGACTCCAGTTGCAATATTGGATGCCATAAGCGAGGAAATTAATAACCACATTTTCCGCAAGGCGCAACGTGTTTTCAACCTTTCGGCAGCTATAATTGGTTCTGGCATGGCGCTCGAGTACAGGCTGTTTAAGGATACCATGGCGCAGATAGATGCGGTTGGCGGCTTTGATAAAGAGATGGGGCTTGTGCTTACCCGCCAAAACATCCACGTGGCCTATGCAGATGCTGCTTTAATTTACGACGAAAAAGTAAGCAACCCCGAAGTATTTAAAAAACAGCGCCGCCGTTGGTTATCGGCACAATTTAACCTGCTGAAAACCTACGGAATGACGGGTTTTAAAGAATTGTTTGCACGCGGCAACTTTGATTATTTTAACGAGATATACCAAACCGCCATACTGCCGCGCATACTAATGTTGGGGCTAATGCCTTTTATGTTCATCGTATCGCTTTTAACACCGGGCGTTGGCCCGTCCTGGCAAATGTGGTTAACGGCAACAGCGCTTTGCTACATTGGCATTTTGGTGGCTGTGCCGGGGCAGTTTTTCAACGGTAAATTATTGGGCGCGGTTTTAAAAATACCACTGATATTTTTTACCATGCTGGCATTATTATTTAAATTAAAGGGCGCCAATAAGAAATTTATTCACACGCCGCATAACCCATCCGGCAATTAAATACGCACGTATATTGTTTATAATTCACATTAATATTAAATAGCAAAGGTATAGGTTTAGCAAAAGCCCCCCTGCTTAGCTAAGCGATAATATGGAAGCAGCAATATTAAACAACAACCAGGTAGATTACCCGAAAGAGAAAACGTTGTTTAGCCTTTTTAACGAGAGCGCCGTGGCATTCCCACAAAAAATTGCTATCAGCTTTCACAACCGTGCCTTAACTTACCTGGAGGTGAGCAATACCGCCAACCGTATTGCATCACTGCTTGTACAAAAAGGCATAAAAAAAGGCGATGTTATCGGGCTGGCTTTAGACCGCTCGCCCGAGATGATTATTTCCTTATTGGCCATCATGAAATCGGGTGCCGCGTATGTACCGCTCGATCCGGAATACCCAAAAGACCGCATAGCATTCATGCTGGAAGATTCCGGCGCAAAAATATTGATCACATCGGCAAAATACGCGGGCCACTATCCGGCAAATACAACGGAAATATTGATAGAGCAAGCGCTGGCAGATTCTGCACCCCTGATACCGGAGCAACCCCCAGCGGGCGTTACAGGCAGCGATTTAGCCTACATCCTTTATACCTCAGGCTCTACGGGCAAACCAAAAGGCGTGCAAATTGCGCACCACAGCCTGGTAAATTTCATATTAAGCTGCCAAAAAAAACCCGGCATTACGGCGGCTGATAAAACATTGGCAATAACTACTATCTCTTTTGATATTGCGGGTTTGGATATATACCTGCCCTTAAGTGTTGGCGCCGAGCTGGTTGTTGCCGATTCGCTTACCGCTAAGGATGGCCGGGCGGTATTGGATATTGTACGCAACCAGGGCATTACCATACTGCAGGCAACCCCCTACACCTGGCGCATGATGCTGGAGGTAAACTGGGATGAAAAACTCCCCCTAAAAGTATTTACCGGCGGCGAAGCATTGGCAAAAGATTTGGCAGCAAAGCTAATAGCCCGCAGCAAGGAAGTATGGAACCTGTATGGCCCTACCGAAACCACCATTTATTCTGTAATAAAACACGTTACCGATGCCGAAGATGTAACCGTGGGCTGGCCGATTGATAATACGCAGATTTATGTTGTTGATGAGGCCATGAACAGCCTTACCGATGGCGACGTAGGCGAGATATTGATAGGCGGCGTTGGGGTATCCCGGGGGTACTTGAACCGCCACGAACTTACCGCCAAAAAATTTGTTCACAACCCTTTCTCGGATATCCCGGGCGATAAAATTTACCGCACCGGCGATTTGGGCAAGCTAAGGCCCAATGGCGAATTAGTTTGCCTTGGCCGTATAGACCACCAGGTAAAGGTGCGAGGCTACCGGATAGAGCTTGGCGAAATAGAGTTTCACCTGGGCAAACAGGCGGATGTGAAAGAGGCCGTTGTAATTGCGCGCGAAGATACACCGGGCTATCCCCGCCTGGTGGCTTACCTGTTGCTGCACTCGGGCGAAACCGGGTATCCATCTGCGCAACAACAGGATGCCTTGCAAAACGCATTGCTTGCCGAATTGCCGGAGTACATGGTACCCGATGATTTTGTGTTACTGGATACCTTCCCTTCCACACCAAACGGCAAGATCGACCACAAAGCGCTGCCTAAGCCCGATTATAGCCACATTGTACGCTCGCAAGCCTACGTAGCGCCGCGTACCAGTAACGAAAAACTGGTTGCCGATATATGGCAGGAAATGATGGGGCTTGATAAAATAAGCATGGTAGATAACTTTTTCCAACTTGGGGGACGCTCGCTGGTGGCAGTAAAGATAATGGCCAAGCTGGAGGAGAAAACCGGCAAACGCCTGCCATTGGCAACCCTGTTTGAACATTCAACGGTAGAGAAATTGGCTGCAAGGCTGGATATAAATCCGGAATTAATAACCTGGGATTCCTTAGTGCCGATAAAGCCGATGGGCAGCAAAATGCCTTTGTATATAGTACACGGTGCAGGCTTAAACGTATTGCTGTTTAATGCCCTTGCCATGGGTTTGGATGACGAACAACCTGTTTACGGTTTACAGGCTAAAGGCATTAATGGTATTGATGAACCGCTTGATGTGATGGAAGAAATTGCCGCCAACTACGTGCAAGAGATCATCAACCACAACCCGGTTGGGCCCTATGCGGTAGCGGGCTACTCACTTGGTGGCCTTATCGCTTACGAAATGGCAAAACAAATGCTGGCCATGGGCAAGGATGTTAAAATGCTGGCCATGTTTGATACCTACGCCAACCAAACTAAAATACATACCCCGCCTTTAAAACGCTTTTTGAGCAACGCCTGGTTCTTTGTAAAGCAGGTAGTTTACACCCTTATCCTGTTCATAGAAGGCCCCAAACGTGCCGTTGAATACAAAAGCCGCGAAATTGGCCGCCGCATTGCGAAAGCATATAAAAAGGCATTTCCGCATATGGTGAAAAATAAAGTGGGTTTTGCCGCTTATACAGATGATGTCCGTGAGAAAAGCGAAACTGCCCAACGCAATTACAAGCTCACCCCGGTTGATATAAAAATTGACCTGTTCCGTGCCAAAAAGAAAACCTTTTACATGGACGATTTTAAAAACCTTGGCTGGATTCCCTATGCACTTAAAGGAGTTAATGTACACGATATGCCCGGCGAGCACAACACCATGTTTGCTCCGCCTAATGATAAACAATTTGCAAAGGTATTGCAGGAGTGCCTTGACAAGGCAGTTAAATAAAAAGAAGTACGGTTTGCAGTAAGCCTGATTTTACGAATAAAAAATGCAGAGACGTAATATTTTCCGTCTCTTTTTTGTTTGTACCGAATTGCCAACGTTAGGGATTGCAGCGGATACCGGCCTGTGGCTAAGGCCTGCGTAGTATGAGCGGAAAGCCCGGCCCGCTTCTATCAGCGGGAACGCATAATAAACATTGCGAAAAATTCCCTTTTTAAAATTGGTTATAAAACTTACTTATCGATAATCATTATCCTTACCCATCAACATTACTAAAAACTGTTACTTATCTCATCCCCCCACCAAAACTATTTATCTTATTATCACCTCAACAACAAATAAATATTAACTAAATAAATATTTCTCAACCCCATTATTTATTCAATAAAAGTTATTTAAATTCATAGGAAAATAACAAGCCTATCCATGAACTACATTTACAGCCTTTTCCGTTCGCGAAGAGGCCCCGCTGTTGCCGCAGCATCACTTTTACTTGTTGCATTAACCATTTATTTAGTCCGCGCCCACAACCATAAAAAGAATGGGCCCGATTTTAGCCGGTATATCGAATCGTACACCACCGGTGTAATATCCAAGCAAAGCACCATCCGCATCAAGCTGGCGGGCGAAGTACAGGTTACGCATGCGCAGGGCGAAGAGCTCAGCAATAAAGTATTCGATTTTTCCCCGTCTGTAAAAGGTAAGGCGTATTGGCTGGATGAGCGCACGATAGAGTTTCGCCCTGAAGGAAAACTCGACGCTGATAAAAAATACGACGCCGATTTCAACCTCGGCAAATTGATAAAAGTTGATGACGAGTTTGAGCATTTTAAGTTCGATTTCCAAACTATCCGGCCCGATTTTAGCGTAACCTTTGCCGGGCTCACCAGCGCCACCAACAGCTCGGCCGATATGATGAAACTGGCGGGCTGCGTGCAAACTGCCGATGCCGAAAACCAGGAAAAGATAGAGAAAATCCTTACCGCCAGTTACGACAGCCCGGTAAGTGTAACCTGGCAACACAACCCCGCAACCAGGCTGCACAGGTTTACCATCAGCGGCATTAAACGCGCCACAATCTCTGCCCCCATCAAAGTAAACTGGGATGGCAGCGGACTGGATATCGACAAAAATGGCAACCAAAGCTTCGACGTGCCTGCCATTGGCGATTTTAAAGTATTGGATATTAAAGCCGTGCAGGATAACGACCAGTACGTAGCCGTACAATTTTCAGACCCAATAATGGTTGGGCAGGAATTGAACGGGCTGATCACCATAGCCGGTGTAAACGAACCCGCTTATACCATTGATGGCAGCGTGGTGAAAGTTTACTCGCCCGAAAGGTTGGAGGGCAACTTTGGCGTGGCAGTGAACGAGGGGGTAGAAAGCGTGTTCCACAAAAAAATAAATAAAAGCTATACCGCAAATGTCTTCTTCGAGAACAGGCTGCCTGCTGTAACCATCCCGGGCAAAGGCGTTATCCTACCCGATTCGGGCAAACTAATGATGCCTTTCGAGGCCGTTAACCTAAAGGCGGTGGACGTAAGCATCATCAAAATTTATGAGAACAATGTACCGCAATATTTCCAGGGCAATGGCTTTGATGGTGGCAACGAGCTCCGCCAGGTGGGCAAGCCTATCCTGCAAAAAACTATTAGCCTCACCGCTGATAAAGGGCTCAACCTCCACAAAAAGAACCGTTTTATGCTGGATGTGGATAAGCTGTTCCGTGCCGAGCCGGGTGCAATTTACAGAGTAGTGATCGGTTTCAGGCAGGAATACTCGCTGTATAATTGTAAAGCTGGCAGCCCTGTAGCGCTAAAAGGCGATGATGAGGGCAGTGATGGCGACGAATACTATAACGAATACGGCGGCAATACCAACAATGTAAGCGATGAGGATGACGATTTCTGGTCGAGGTATGACAATTATTACCCCGAAGGTTACGACTGGCAAAAGCGGGCAGACCCATGCGATAACTCTTACTATACCAAAGACCGTTGGGCTATACGCAATATCATCGCATCCAATATCGGCCTTATTGTAAAACGCGGCAACGATAACAACATCACCATTGCGGTAACCAATATTTTAACAGCCGAGCCAATGAAGGGCGTTGACCTGGAATTGCTGGATTACCAGAAACAGGTGATATGCAAAGTAACATCTGATGGGGATGGCATGGCCAAACTGGAGATGAAACGCAAGCCCTACCTGCTGGTAGCCAAACACGGCAAAGAACGCGGGTATTTAAAGCTGGACGATGGCAGCTCGCTCCCTCTGTCCCGCTTCAACGTAGGTGGCGAACAGGTGCAGAATGGCTTGAAAGGTTTTATTTACGGCGAGCGCGGCGTATGGCGCCCCGGCGATTCGATATTCACCACCTTTATTTTAGAGGATAAGCTGAAAACGCTCCCGTCCGACCATCCCGTAGAGTTCGAGCTTTACAATCCCAACGGGCAGCTTTATAAAAAACTTACGCGTACAAACTCCATAGATGGCTTCTATAGCTTCCATGCAGCTACCGAAACTACCTCGCCAACGGGTAACTGGTCGGCCAGGATAAAGGTTGGCGGTGCCACCTTCGAGAAGAAGATAAAGGTAGAAACCATTATGCCAAACCGCATGAAGCTGAAACTCGATTTTGGCGGAGCTACGGAGTTAACAAAAGGCAGCGGTGCCAATGGCAAGCTAAGCGCGCAGTGGTTATTTGGCGGCGCAGCGCAAAACTTAAAGGCCAAGGTTGATGCTTTCCTGTCATCTAAAGAAACCAAGTTTGAAGGCTTTGAAGGTTACGAATTTGACGACCCTACCCTCGCCTTCAACACCCAAACCCAAACCGTTTTTGATGGCAGGCTGAACGAGAACGGGTTGGCCGATGTGAACACCGATATTAATGTAGACAAACAGGCACCGGGCCAGTTACGCGCCAATTTTGTGGTGAAAGTGTTTGAACCTGGTGGCAACTTCAGCTTGCAGCAAGCTGCAATGGATTATAACGTTTACCCCGGTTATGTTGGGTTAAAAACGCCAAAAGGCAGCGAGCTATCGGGCATGCTGGTTACTGATAAAAACCACGATATTGAAATAGCCGACGTAGACAGCAAGGGCAAGCTGTTTGCCGGTACCCGGACGGTTGAACTGGAACTTTACAAAATTCAATGGCGTTGGTGGTGGGACGAAACCGGCAATGAGATGAGCAATTTCACACAGGATAAGTACAACAAGCTCATCAAAACCGGTACAGTTACGCTTAACAACGGGCGCGGCAAATACACACTGCGCATCCCGCAGGCAGATTGGGGCCGCTACCTCATCCGTATAAAAGACCCGGAAACAGGGCACTCTACCGGTAAGATCATGTATGTGGATTGGCCAAACTGGTCGGAGCGTTTACAGAACACCGCACCAACCGAGGCGGCGATGCTTTCCTTTACATCTGATAAAACCAATTACAAAGTTGGCGAAGAAGCCACACTCACCATCCCAACAGGTGGCGACGGGCATGCGCTCATTAGTTTCGAAAACGGCAGCAAGGTTTTAAAAACAACCTGGATAGATACCAAAAAAGGCGAAACGCGCCACACCTTTAAGGTGGACGAAACCATGGCACCGAATGTTTTTGTGAACGTAACGCTATTACAGCGCCATTCGCAAACAAAAAACGACCTGCCTATACGCATGTATGGCGCTATCCCGCTGAACGTGGATAACCCCGAAACGATCCTGAAACCGGTTATTACCATGCCGGATAAGATCCGACCGGAAACGCAGTCGGCCATCACGGTATCCGAAGCAAACGGAAAGGCAATGACCTATACCATAGCCATTGTAGATGAAGGGCTGCTGGACATCACGAACTATAAAACCCCCAACCCGCATGAGGCATTTTACGCACATGAGGCCCTCGGCGTAAAAACCTGGGACTTATTCGATTACGTTATCGGCGCATTTGGCGGCGGTTTAGAGCGGATACTGAGTATTGGTGGCGACGGCACGGGCGGCGTAAATAAAAACGTAACCGTAAACCGCTTTAAGCCGGTGGTGAAATTCCTGGGGCCATTCCGTTTGGAGAAAGGTGCAAGCCAAACCACAAAATTCACCCTGCCGCAGTACGTTGGTTCGGTAAAAGCCATGGTTATTGCCGGGCACGATGGCGCATACGGCATTGCCGAAAAAGCAGTGGCCGTTAAAAAACCGCTGATGATACTGGCAACCCTGCCAAGAGTTTTAGGTCCCTCGGAAAAAGTGCAGCTGCCGGTTACGGTTTTCGCTATGGAGAACAACATCAAATCGGTTACCGTACAGGTGCAATCAAACGCGTTCAGCAATTTGGCAGGCAACAATACAAAAGTGATAACCTTTGCCAAACCGGGCGACCAATTGGTGACTTTTGATTTGGACGTGAAAGATTTTGTAGGCATTGGTAAGGTGAAGATCACGGCAAAATCTGGTGGCGAAAGCACGGCTTACGATGTAGAACTGAACGTACGCAACCCCAACCCGCCGGTAACCAGGGTGCTGGAGAAAGAACTGAAACCGGGCGAAAGCTGGGCAACGCCATATACAGCAATAGGCATTAACGGCACCAACAAAGCAACGCTGGAAGTTGCCAGCATACCGCCGCTTAACCTGGGCAAACGATTAGAATACCTGATCACCTACCCGCATGGCTGTGTGGAACAAACCACTTCTTCTGGCTTCCCGCAGTTGTATTTAAGCCAGCTGCTCGATCTTTCTTCGCGCCAAAAGGCGGAGACCGACCGAAACATCAAAATGACTATCAACCGCTTAAACGGCTTTAGGGCACCCGGTGGTGGCTTAACCTACTGGCCGGGTTACGGTGGCGAGGCCGACGAATGGGGAACCAACTACGCCGGGCATTTCCTGTTAGCTGCACAAGCAAAAGGCTACAGCTTGCCCGCAGGTTTAATGAACGATTGGAAACGTTACCAAAGGCAAAAGGCGGTTAACTGGTCGCCCGATCCGCGGACGAACATACACGGCTACTATTACTATACCGATTTGGTGCAGGCTTACCGCCTGTTCCTGCTGGCACTATCCGGCTCGCCGGAGTTAGGTGCTATGAACAGGCTGAAAGAATACCAATACATAAGCGTAGAGGCTCGCTGGCGCTTAGCCGCGGCTTATAAGCTTGCCGGGCAGCCAGAGGTGGGCTTGCGGATGATCAGCGGTTTACCTACAGATATTGCACCATATAACTCCATGTACGGCACCTATGGCTCGGATGTGCGCGATGAGGCCATGATATTGGAAACCCTTACCCTGCTTGGACAGCGCCAAAAAGCTGCGGCGATGGTACGGGCTGTGGCCTCGAGGCTTTCGGC
>NZ_CAMLOV010000075.1 GCF_946481715.1 uncultured Mucilaginibacter sp.
ACCACCGAGATCTACACTCTTTCCCTACACGACGCTCTTCCGATCTATTGGGGTCGTAATCGTATTTTACTTTCGCATTCGATTGAAACCTTGCCCAGTTAACTGTTTGCACCGATTGGTCCAGCGGGATGGTATATTGCCACGCGCCCAGGGCGTCCTGCCTGTTAAACGATGCCTCAATAGCGTTTATCTTGCCAATTGCCCCGGCCTCGTACATTTCCTTTGCTTTTTTATAGGCAATGCTGCTTACGCGCTGGCTCCCCACCTGCAAAACCATTTTTGTTTCTTTTTGCGCCTGTATCTCAGCAAGCCCCTGGCTTATCTGGTGTACCATGGGCTTTTCGCTATACACCGCCTTGCCCGCCCGCATGGCATCAATAGCTATTTGGCTGTGCCAGTTGTCGCTGGTGGCTACAATTACAGCATCAATATCCTTGCGCAGGATAAGCTCGCGGTAATCATCGGTAGTAAACAGGTTTGCGCCATAAACTTCTTTTGCCCTATCCAGCCGGCCTTTGTACAGATCCGCAACGCCAACCAGTTCTACACCGGCACTGGTTAGCGCAGCATTAGTGTCGTTAAAACCCATTATACCCATGCCAATGGTGGCAACGCGTATCTTATCATTAGGGGTGATGCGTTTTTGGGCGCGTAGCGTTCGTATTTCGTGCTCCTCGCGGGCAGCAAAGCTGGTAAGCGAGGCCGACGTAAGTAACACCGAAGTACCCAGGTGCTTGAGAAATTTTCTGCGATCAGTTGACATGTTTAATAATTAAAGTTTAATAAATTGGTTATAAAATTGCAGGCGCAATTGTGAGATTTATGCAGGCAATTTAACAAAAAAACCAACCGGAAATTTTATTTCCCAATAATAAAATACCGCATAAAACCTGAGATTGACGGTTGTAAAAAAACTTATTAATTTTATTTAAAAAGTCATAAATTGCACCCTATTACCTCTCATAAACCATCAATTTATTATCCATGAAAAAATTACCCTTACTGGTATTTTCCTGCCTTTTTGGCTCGTTAAGCTTTGCGCAGCAAGCAACGTCCGATATTGCCATAATCCCCGAACCTGTTAAAATTACCAAACATACCGGGCAGTTTGTATTACCGAAACTGATCGTAGTTGAAGCTCCATCCGCGCCCGAAATTATTCCTGTACTGGACCTGCTCAAAAACAAATTCAGTACCGCTGCGGGTAAAACGGTATCGGTAAAAGCTACGGCGCCGGTGGCAACCATAAAATTGGTGCTCAATAAAAAAGCCGACGCTACCATTGGCAAGGAGGGGTATTTTTTATCCGTAAAGGCTAAAGGTATTACTATAAGCGCAAACCAGCCAGCCGGTTTATATTACGGCGCACAAACGCTGATGCAATTGCTGCCGAAAGAAATTGAGGGGCTGGAAGTAGCCAAAAACGTAAATTGGGCGGTACCTGTTGTGGATATATACGATTATCCCCGCTTTGGGTGGAGAGGGTTGATGTTTGATGTATCGCGCCACTTTTTTACCAAGCAGGAAGTTAAGCACTTTATTGATGATATGGTTAAATACAAATTTAACCTGCTGCACATGCACCTTACAGATGATGAGGGCTGGCGAATTGAGATTAAAAGCCTTCCGCGTTTAACAACTGTGGGTGCCTACAATGCAAAACGCGAAGGTGCCTTTGGTGATTTTAAAGCACCACCAGCCGACGAGCCGCGCACCTATGGCGGCTTTTACACGCAGGATGATATCCGCGAATTAGTAAAATATGCTAAAGACAGGTTTGTAGATATTATGCCCGAAGTTGATGTGCCCGGCCATAGCCTTGCTGCAGTGGCCGCTTACCCCCAACTATCGGCTACACCGGGGGCAGACCAATACAAAGTACGTTCCGGAGAGAAGATAATGGATTGGTCGAAACCGGGCCACCCTGCTTTGGTTGATAACACCCTGAACCCTGCTGGCGAGTACACCTATGAGTTTTTGGATAAAGTGGTTGGCGAGATTGCCGAACTGTTCCCCTTTGCGTATATGCATATGGGCGGCGATGAATGCGCCAAAAACTTTTGGGAACAAAGTGCCGAGGTAAAAGCGCTGATGGCAAAAGAAAACCTGAAAACCATGGAGGAGGTGCAGAGCTATTTTGAAAAACGGGTAGAGAAGATTGTAGAAAGCAAGGGCAAAAAATTTATGGGCTGGGATGAAATACTGGAAGGCGGCATTGGCCCCAATGCCGCACTAATGAGCTGGCGCGGCATAAAAGGCGGCATAGAAGCCGCTAAAATGGGCCACGAAGTAGTAATGAGCCCAACCACTTATGTTTACCTGGACTACATGCAAAGCGACCGCATAACCGAGCCACCTGTGTATGCCACCCTGCGCCTAAACAAAACTTACGAGTTTGAACCCGTACCGGATAGCGTTGATGCCAGGCTGATAAAAGGCGGCCAGGCAAACTTGTGGACCGAGCAGGTTTACAATTTCCGCCAGGTGGAGTATATGATATGGCCGCGGGCACTTGCCGTGTCAGAATCGGTATGGTCGCCGAAAGCCAAAAAGAATTTTTCAACCTTCTTTCCGAAGGTAGAGAAACAGTTTGAGCGCTTTAACCTGTCAGAAACCAAATACTCCCCAAGCGTTTACGACCCAACGTTTAAAGCCATCCGCAATGCAGATAAAAGCTTGAGTGTAACGCTTACGCCTGAAGTACCGGGGTTGGATATTTATTATAGTTTTGATAATTCGTCGCCCGATAGGTTTTACCCTAAATACACTAGCGCTCTTACTGTACCTATTGATGCAACGCAATTAAAGGTGATAACTTACAAAGGCAAAGTACCAGTAGGTCGTATGTTGATAATGCCGATTGATGAGCTGAATAAAAGGGCTGGGAAATAAGTTTTTTAGCAGCGTCGGCTGAAGCTACTGTGCCATAAAAAAGCTGCATCTTTCGGTGCAGCTTTTTTGTCATTCGTTTATTTTCATCCGCGAAAACGGGAAACCGTTACATCCGGTTTTGGGATGCTTGCGGTCTGCCTTTGCCATACTTTCGGCTATTACATCTGTTTTGGCATCGTAGGCGGTAAGGCAATACCCCCATTTCCATGGCGACATGTTTTTAAACTCCATAAAATCTATCCGGGTGTATAAACCGCCTTCGCCGGGGTTGCCTTCGTTATTGCGCGCCACCAGGTATTGCTCCTGCAGGTTCCATTTAATAATACGGTACTTACTGCGGGGCAATTGCGCCCACAGGGTATCGCTTATCTCGTATTTGATGCCGTAATCATCCTTAAATTTCCCCTTCATAAATTCGGGGATGGTATTGTTGCGGTGAATGGTTTTACCGGTAACCGTGACTACCGAAAGGAAAAATATAAACAGCCAAAGCTTTTTCATACGGCAAATATAGGTTGATTTGCAATTGAGATTTGCATGGTTAATATTTTAACCACAGTGCGCGGAGAGGGCACAGAGACTACGCAGAGGCTATACACACCTCTTGTAAAAACAAAACGCAGCGTTTCACAAAAAAATCTCTGCGAAACTCTGCGTTTTCCCGGTACTCTCTGTGGTTAAATCTTGGGCTATTTAACCGCAAACAACGAAGCGTAGTTTTTACGGTAGTACCAGGCCAGGAATAAGTTCCCCAGCAATAACAGTGCGGCCATAAGCACGCCATCGGGCGCAACAAAAGCATTTATCAGTAATATATTTAGCGTTATCGGGAATATTACCACTGTAGCAAGCGTAACAAACCTGCCCGTTAAAAAGGCTATAGCGCAAACAAGTTCGGTCACTTTAATTAATGTCATTAAATAACCGGAGGCCATTATACCTGCCATAAAAGTTTTATTGGCTTCGCTCATCTCGGGCATTTTGCCCATATCAATTTTAAACAATACCACCACTGATGCAAAAAGGAACATTAGCCCCATCAGGGTGCGTACAATGATCATCGCAATTTTCATAATATTTAGTTTTTTAATGTAATTAATCTTTTATTTCAACATTTACCATCCATTGCAACCCGAATTTATCGGTGCACTGGCCAAAATAAGCGCCCCAAAACATCTTTTCTAAAGGCATCTGTACAACGCCCCCTTCAGATATCCCTTTGAAAAGTTTTTCTGCTTCCTCCAAAGTATCCGGCGAAAAAGCGATGGAGACGTTATTGCCGAACGTTAAAGTGTGGCCAAAAGCTTCCAGTGCATCGGTACCCATTAAAGTAGTGTTGCTTCCAAGCGGGAGCGCAACGTGCATTATTTTCTCCTGGTCCACAGGGCTCATTTGCCCACCATGTGGGGTATCCTTAAAACGTTGCAGTACGGTAAATTCGCCGCCAAAAACGCTTTTATAAAAGTTGAATGCCTCTTCGGTGTTACCCAAAAAGTTCAAATACGGGTTAAAAGTTGCCATTGTTTATATTTCTTGTGGTTGTTTTTCTACTATTTGTTTAAGGTTTTGCAGGCTAATGCTCAAATCTTTCCCCAGCATTTCGCCCATGTCCATAAACAGCAACATAGCGTTCATGGGGTAAGGCATTTTACTTGCGAAGCCCCATTTTACTATTGTTTGGTTGCCTGTAGTAGGTTCTGTTATCATGTACGAATTAGATACCGCCGCAAATGGCCTTACAAAAGTTATCTGCACATCTATCCGCTTGCCGTTCTCAATTTTTTTTATCACTTGCTCGCCCTGGCCGCCTTTGTTATCGCTATCCCAGGCGTAAGCAAAGCCTTCGGTACCATCTTCGCCCCTGTAATCTTTGCGCATCATGGGGTCTACCATCACCCACTTATTGTAATTATCCATGTTTTTTAAATACCGTAAGTAGCCAAAAACCTGTGCAACCGGTTTATCAATGGTTATTTGGCGCTCAACAGTGTAATCGCTTTTGGCGAAAGCGGCCGCTAACAGTACCAGCAAAACTAACGCAGCAATAATTGCAAGGACGGTAAAAAGGATATTCATAATTGTAGGGCTTTTATCAGGGTTTCGAAAGCTTAAATTAGTTATTTTTCTGCCGAAAACACGCCCCAATTTATGCCAAATTTATCTGTAAAGTTGCCCATGCTGCCCGCGAAAAACTCCATAATGGGATGGGTTACTTTTCCGCCGGTGCTTAGCTTTTCAAAAAGGCTTTGCATTTCGGCTTTGGTATCGCAGGTCAGCATCAGTGTTATGGCACCCGGCGAAAATGAGCGGTGAGCACCCGGCAGGTCGGTACCAAACAATGTAAAATCCCCGCTTTCTAAATTTGCGTGCAATACCTTATCCTGGTGATCTGCAGGGAACATATCCTTCATAGGCGACTCATTTACCACCTGCAACGTTAATTCCCCGCCTATACATTGCTGGTAAAACGCCATTGCTTTGCGGCAGGTATCATTAAAACCGATGTACGCATTAATTTTTGGCATGGCTTGTTATTTTGGTTATATGTTTAAATCATTATTTCGCAATGGTGCCCGTTTGTTTTCAATAACTCAATTACCCTTTTGGGGCAAAACTCCCGTCCTTCTACCCGCAGCACTTTGTCGCAATCTTCCAAATCGAAGTTTACCCGGTGTACCGCAAAATGCTCGGCAATAAGCCTTATCAGCAACTTAGAGCGGGCTGCATCATCAACATTTGTTTTGAAAACTTCTATCATACCATTTGCTAACACCACAAAGGTGCGGCCCCTTTGCCTAACATGAAGGGTGCAATTACGACATTCTAAGGGGTTGATTGCGACGGCACTTACCCTTACTTTTGGTATCATGAAACACATATCAATCCTTATACCGCAGGGCAATGCCAGCCTCAGCAATATCGAATCGACCTACAAAATGTTTACCGAGGTAAACAACGCGTTCGACAGGATGAAAAAAGCACCTCTGTTTAAAATACAACTGGTTGGGCTTAGCAAAGAAACCACACTGGGCAATGGTTTATTTATTATTAAGCCCGACTTAACCATAGGTGAGGTTGCCAAAACAGACCTTATTGTTATCCCTGCGGTACACGGCGATATGGCGAAGGTGGTGAGCGATAACAGCGAATTTGTGCCATGGATAATTAAACAATACAAGGGCGGTGCCGAGGTGGTATCGTTGTGCATAGGCGCTTTCATATTAGCATCAACCGGCTTGCTAAAGGGCCGCAACTGTACCACGCACTGGCTTGCCGCGGCAGAATTTAGGCAGATGTTTCCGGATGTAACCCTGATGCCTTATAAAATCATCACCGATGAGGGTGGCATATACACCAGCGGCGGTGCTTACTCATCGCTAAACTTATTATTATACCTGATAGAAAAGTTCTCGGGGCGCGATATGGCTATCAGCTCATCCAAAATGTTCGAGATAGATATTGAGCGAAATAGCCAATCGCTGTTCATCATCTTCCACGGGCAAAAAAACCACGAGGACGATGCCATAAAAAGGGCACAGGAATTTATTGAACTTAATTATTCCGAAAAAATAACGGTTGACCACCTGGCCTCTACCCTGGCTATGAGCCGCCGCCACTTGGAGCGGCGCTTTAAAAAGGCAACATCTAATACCGTTGTAGAATATATGCAACGGGTACGCATAGAAGCCGCCAAAATGAGCCTGGAAACCATGCGCGAAAACGTGAACGAGGTAATGTACAACGTTGGTTATACCGATACCAAGGCCTTCCGCGAAACATTTAAAAAGATAACAGGGGTATCGCCGGTGGAGTACCGTAATAAGTATAATAAAAGCGCAACGGCTGCAGTGTAAAAGGCGCTATAACCCATTTGCATACGTGCAATGGCATGTGCTAACGTACCCCATGGCAAAAATGGAGAGGCAAAGCGAGCTTCGACAAGGTACGCAAACAGAAATATTTACATCCCGGATGTGGGTTTTTGTTGCTTAATGCTAATATAAAGCCAAACATTAACATTCGCTTAATATGCTTTTCGTAGGTTTGTAGCAAACAGCCCCTGAATGGAAACTTCGTTTTTAAAGTTTTTGGTACCGAAAGACCGCGTATTTTTTGACCTTTTTGACCAATCATGCACCGTTAATGTGCAAATGGCCGAACTATTGCACAAACTGGTAAGCGGCGAATCTGAGAGCCATAATATACTCTTAAACCAAATAAGCCGCCTTAAACAAACCGGCAACGAAGTAAAGCATAAAGTTTACCTGGCATCGGCAAAAGCATTTGTATCGCCATTTGCCCGTAGCGATATGTATGCATTAGCATCCGCTATCAATAACATTTGCGATTATATTCATATTTCATCGCGCCGCTATAGCTTGTTTCAATCAGAGCCGGCCAGCCCGGCCATAAAAGAGCTTTCGGGCATTATCATCGAAAGCTGTATAGAGTTGCAGTCTGCCGTTTCGGGCTTGAGCAATTTGGCCAACTCCGACCAGATAAAAGAAAGCTGTAACAAAATAAAACAGCTGGAACATTACGCCGACCAGGTATCGGGTAAAGCGGTAGGCGCTATCATGGAAACCGAAAAAAACTCGGTAGAGGTGATCAAATATACCGAGATACTTTCTGCCCTTGAGCGTACTACCGATAAATGCGAGCATGCTACCGTAGTGATAGAGAGTATTATTATCAAAAACAAGTAGCTTAATCCTTTTTGGGATCTGCGGAATCGATGGTATCCGTCAGTTCGTCTTTCTCAAACGCGTCTTTGTCTTTGCGATTGCGCACTATAAGCCATATAAGCACAGCTACTGCCAGTAGCACTACTATCCCTATTTCGTAATAATTGATCTGCATGTAATATACGCCACAATAGTGATGCCTAATTTGGTCAATGTTAAGCACTTATATAAGTGTTAACATAATGATAACATTGGATTAACTTGATAGCAACTTATCTTTGCCGAATAATTTGCAGCTATGAAAAAAGATAAACTTAAGGCCTTAGTAAAATCCGCACGGAAAAGCACAACCGAAACCATTAAATTAACGCTCGTTACCCAATTAAAAGATACCGCCGAAAAATTGGGCATCGCCTCCAAAAAAACAACAAAAGAGATAGAGAAAAGCGCTAAAAGTTTAGCTAAGAAATTATCCGCAGAAGTTAAGATAGATAAAGACGCTATTGCACAGGCAGCTACCGAAACAAAAACAGCGCCTGTTGTTGCAGCTACACCTGTAACCGAAAAACCTGCTAAACAAGCCCCTGCAAAACCAAAGGCAGAAAAAAAGGCTGAATTGGCTAACGGATAATAGTAACCGCCCCGGATTTGGTTTGCGTTGAATCCAGTTGGATAAAATAATAATATACGCCGGAAGGGCATGCCTTTCCGGCGTTTGTTTTGCCATCCCAATGCTCTGCCAAACCGCTTGAACGGAATACCTCCTGCCCGTTCCTGTTAAATACCCTTACCTTTGCATTCCTGAAAGCGCCCACACCCGGGAACGCCCAGGTATCGTTTACGCCATCTCCGTTTGGGGTAAATAAATTTGCCGTGGCCGGGCTAAATGGAATGGTGGCATTGTTAACAATCGGATCAGAAGTAACCATGCTTTTTGTGGTACAATCGGCATTGCTTACCAAAATACAGGTTATCAGATCGCCCGGCACAAGTTTATAAGCCGTAAATGTATCGGAGTTTGTGCCCTCATTTGCACCGTTTATTTGCCATTGGTATATGGGCGCGGCGCCACCGTTTTTTATGGTAGCCGTATAAGTTATGGATACATCTGGCTCAACGGCCGTAGGTTGTATACTTATCTCGGGCGTAACCGATGGAATGGTGTGTACAATAAATGGAAGGCTTGTTGCAATAGTGGCAACCTGGCATACTTTTGCATTACTGGCCATGGTGCAGGTAAGCTCATCGCCCTCTGTTAACTGCGCCGATTTAAATATTTTAGCATTGCCGTTGGGCGCCGCTACATGATTTACGAACCATTGGTAGCCAGGATTATCTCCGCCGTTTACCGGTATTGCGGTAAAAGTTAGTTCGCTGTCTTCACAAGGTTTAGCTGTATTTGATTCTATGCTAACCGATGGGTTTTCCGTCGGGACGTCGTCAATAATAACAGGGTTACTTTGTACAACCGGGGTAGTGATACAAATATCTGTACTCGTCATTTCGCAGGTTACCACATCACCTTTTTTTAAGCCGGTTGGAGAAAATGGCTGGCTAACATCGGTGACCAAACCACCAACTTTTATATAATTTACCTTCCATTGATAGGTAGCTTGGTCGCCGTTATAGGTTGGCACGCCGGTAAAGGATGGGTTGGGGTATTCGGCGCAGATGATATTTGACCTGGTAGAAATTTTTATAACCGGCACCTTTAGGTTAGTTATCGTAATTGAATTTGAATTCAACTCGCAGCCGGCCTTCGTAATTATTTTAACAAAGTACTTACCTGCAATGTCAGCCTTAAACGTATAGGGGGCATTTTGTGCCTGCTGCTTACTTACCGTTGTGTTGTTCTCGTATATCCACTCCACCGATTCGATAGGATCCGTAGCGCTTGCTGTAAGCGTGCTGCCAATACAGGTGTTGCCTGTAAGATTGCCTATAGTATTGCAATTAGCAGTTGGTTTCTTCGGTTTATCTTTTTTTATAGTATCGGGAATACCCATTGCCGTTAAAAGGCACGGCTTTATTATAAACCGCTTGCCTGGTTTTGCAAATACCGCGGTATTAAAAAAAAGGAAAAAAAGGATTGCAATGATGCAGGGCCTCACTAATCGTTTAATTGGTGCCTAAAAATAAGAATGTTTTATGATCTTTTGAAGATGGTGTTTACCAATAACCATTAAGTCCGTTTTAACTCATTTATTACCAACTGTGCCGTTTCGTTAGCAAGCCCGATGGTTGCAATGGAGCCGCTGTTGAATTTTAGGAAGTCTGCTTCAACTCCATCGCTAAATATTACGCCGCTGCCCGGCATTAGCGATTCTACCGTTAACGTACCGGTTTGTTTAATGATGCCTGCGGTGATGCCTATTTGGGTACGGATGCTTTGAAAGGGCTCGCGCACGGCAAAAAGCAACTCATTTTCCTTTATCCGGGGTTTTTTTGCCTGCAGGTTTTTCTCAAATAAACCGGCAACGCCGTAAGCCATATTAAATACAGAGCTTAACCAGCCTGTTGAACCGGCCGGGGTAGAAACTATCAACCCGCTGGACGACTGCTCTTCGGTGGTTTTGCCGTAGGATATTTTGTAGCGGGCAGATACGTGCGACGCGGCACCAATAAACAGGTCGTTAAAAGCCAGTAAGCGTTGCCCATCGTTTAATTTTGCTTCAGCAAACCGCATCGTTTTCCATTGGAATTTATCGGCTAGCACATTCTCTACCGCTGCAATAAAGTTATTGGTATTAAAGGGCAACAGCACGCCATCGTAACGTTCTTCATCCGGGTTTACGGCAATGATAGGTATGCCGCCGGAGTACTTTGCGGTATTGGCCACCAACCCGTCCTGCCCAATTACAATAATGATCTGCTTTGGCGAAAAGATGAAGGATGGGATAAAATTCCGCTCGATGATCTTGTATTTAACCACCTTGGAAAGCCGGGTTTGCAACGCACTTAGCGATGCGTGGAATATTTCGTGCTCCAGCACGTAGTCCTCAAAATTACCGCCAAGCCTTTCAATGTAAAACTTAGCCTGTGCTTTGGTATTAAAACGTTCGATCAACGCCTCCAGCCTGGTTTTATTTTTTACAATAACGGCGTACTCTACGTTCATCCTTTACCTTTCGGCTTATCATGCAAAAGCGATTCTAACAGTTCGGGGCTGATATTCAGGTTGCCTATTTTATCGGCATTCTCCGCCAATTGCCTAAAAGCAAGGGCGATATTAAATTTGGGGTCAGGGTTGTTATTCAACGCGGTCAGCGTTTTCCAATCAATATCTTTATAAGGCTTCAAGGTTGTTTCAATTACAAAACCCTGGGTTTCGGCCTCCTTTTTATCGTTTGCTGTTTTTTGCTCTATTAATTCTTTTCGCTGATTTTCAACCGCAATATCCGCAGCCAACTGCATCTCGCGCAGCTTGCGGTCGTTATCCGCCTTTTGCACGTCAGATTCCATCCTCTTTTCGGCTATCTGCTTTTGCTTTTCTTCTACCGCAATTTCAGTATTCAGTTCCGTTTCTTTTATACGGCGCTCCTGCTCCACTGCAAAATTCCGGCGTTCGTAAATTGCCTGGTCTGCCTCCTGCTGTAGCTTTTCGCGCGTATCGGTCTCCAGTGCGCGCGCCATCTCCGGCGTAGCCGAAATTCCCAATATGTTTGCCCCTAATATCTCTATCCCCAGCATGCCTATTGCAGGCGATGCTTTAAGCCCCTCTAATATCCTTTCTTCAATAGCCTTTGCCGAGCGGATAGCATCCTTTAGTTTTATGCTGTGGATATAGGCTGATGTTGCGGTTTGCGCTTCGTTGATAATACGTTGGTTCAGCTTTTCTATATCGTTTTTCTTGTATTGTCCATAGTCATTCACCGTAAAATCTAAAACATCTGCAAGCTCTTTCGGGCGGCTTATTTTATAACTTATCTGCCCCTGTATGTTTACAGATTGGTAATCGTTTGTAGATTCAGCGAAGATAAAAGGCAGGTCGTTGCTGCCCATTGGGATAGCCACAATGGAGCTATTTGGCGCAAAGTAGAAGAATGAAAGCCCCCGACCCTCCCGTTTTATTGCTCCATTCTTAAAATGGATCACATAGGTCATCGAGTCGAATTTGATGTGCTGTATCCCAAACATAATAAGGTTTATTTTAGGTTAATAGGCTTTATATGCATTAAGCGCCCGTGTATATTTTGTACTAATATAGGTTTAGCGAGCATCAAATGCAATACCTGCATTGGTTTTAACAAATATATCAGCATCGCGCTTGCAGGTTAGTTAGCGGCTTTCCAGTAAGTATTTCTCCAGGTGCGCCGTGCAGCTTCGCTCAAAAAAGTCCAGGCAACAATGCGGCTAACTTTTTGGCCCTGTGCCATATCGATAGTCTTTACCTCAAGCGCTTTAGCTTTGCCCAGGGCACGGTAAACCGCCGCCAGCGTGTCTTTTTTTGACACAAGGGTAGAGAACCAAAGCACCCTATCGGCAAACAGCGTGCTTTGGTCAACCATGTTACGGATGAAGGCTACTTCGCCGCCCGGGTACCAAAGCTCGTTATTTTTACCGCCGAAATTTAATTGGGGCTGTTGCGGTTTACCATTGTGCAAATTCTTTACTTTTTTGATAGCGCTCTCCTGCGCCTCCTTAAGCGAAGCATGGAAGGGCGGGTTACATATCGTTATATCAAATATCTCTCCTTGCGTAATGGCGCCTTTAAAAATATTGGCCTTATTGCTTTGCGGGCGTATTTTTATGTGGTTGCCCAAAGCGGGGTTTAATGATGCAATCTTGTTGGCAGAGCGGATAGCTTCGGCATCGGTATCGGTGCCGGTAAACTGCCAGCCGTAAACGCTGTTGCCTATAAGCGGGTAAACGCAATTGGCGCCCACGCCCACATCCAAAACCCGAACGCCTTTGCCGGTAGGTACGGCACCATTATTGCCTTCGGCCAGCAGATCGGCAATGTAGTGGATATAATCTGCCCGGCCAGGTATTGGCGGGCAAAGGTAGCCTGCGGGGATATCCCAGTAGTTTATATTATAAAAGACTTTCAACAACGCCCGGTTGAGCTCTTTAACCGCTTCAGCATCAGCAAAATCAATCGATTCAACTTCATACTGGTTTAGCCTTACAAATGGCCGCAGCGTTGGCGATGCTTTTATCAGCTTTTCAAAATCGTAGCCCGCGCGGTGCACATTGCGGGGATGGAGACTTTCTTTTTCGGCGGGTTTTTGTTTTTCGGCAGATGGCATATTGGGTGTATCGATGGCGCAAATATCGGCATTTATTTGACCTTATAGCATACGAGTACAAACTGCGCATTTTTGTTTTTTTGATGCAAAAACCGCAATTTTCCCGACAAAAATCGGTGGATTTCTGTGTTTTTCTGTGCTTTTTCTACGCAAAAAAGCACATTGGCAAGCCGGGTGTTTTTTATCTTTAAAAACCAAAGGTATCGCGACGGGAAGGGTTGCGGCAGCCTTAAGCCGCTCCTCATTTTTAGTATTTGACAACATCAATTTTAACCGGTCCCAATAGCCCCGAGGATTGCAGGCCACCCTTCGGGTCCGGGCCCCAAAGGACCGAAGTTGGGCGCGTACCGGCGGGCATTAAAGCATCGCCCACCAACCTGTTCACCCAATTGTTTACCACCTTAATTTCGAGCTTATTTTCTCCCGACTTAAGGGCTTTTGTTATATCCACGCGGTATGGCGGTGTCCAGGCGCCACCCATTTCTACGCCGTTTACAAACACTTTTGCCAGTGAACGGGCCAGACCCAGATCGATAATATAATTTGCGCCCTTTTCCAGCCTGCCAGGTTTAAACGTAGTGCGGTAATAGGCAGTGCCCGAGTAGTATTTAATGCTGTCGTTATTGCTTTTAGCCCAATCGGTTAAGGCATCAAATTTTACAGGCGCAGCAGGGCCGCGCATGGCCTTGTCAAAGCTTACCATCCAGGGTTGGGTAATGCTTATCGTTTTTATGGCATCAGGGTAATTTAAGCGTGTGGCATCGCCTGCACCGGCCGGTTTCCTGAATATTACAAAAGCACTCTCTAAGGGCGCAAGCTGCATTGGCACAACCGTTGTTGTAGCTGTTTGGCGGTATGAGGGCAAATCGCGTGTGCTGCCTGATATGGCGTCCCACAGTTCCGGGCTTTTGCCTGTAGTGCGGAATTCGGCGTCAATTGTTACCGGCGTATCGTTTTGGTTCGATATAAAATAAAGGTCGCCCTCCTGTAACTGCCTATGGATAAACAAGACCGATTCGCTTTTAGTGACCTTAACATCAGGTATCACTTTTACCAGGTTTAGTGCCTCCTGCATTTCCATACCGCTTATCACCATGCCTTTGCCGTAGCGGTTAATTTTGGTTGTTGTACCGTCAATCTTCCCCCACAGTTCGGCTGCCATGGTTTGCACCAGCTTATCTGAAGCCGGGTAATCCTTTAAGCTTGGCGAGCGCGATGGCCTCGGCCCTAAAACTACCGCGCCTTGCTGTACCAGGTCCTTTATCTTCGCTAATACCTCGGGGCGCATGGTTTTTAACTTCGGCAAAACGAGTATGCTGTAACTGATGCCATTCGGCAGGGTTAACCTGCCGTTTTTTACCGTCAGTTTTTCTTTGATCACCTCCCTGTTAATATAATCGAATGAGTATCCCGCAGGCAAAGCAGGATCAGTCACCCCTGTCATTTTAGGAGCATCCTCGCCTATAAAATACGCCACATCTGCAACATACTGCCCTTGCTGTAGCATCAGGTTACAGCGTTTCAGGTATTTCATCAGCATGTCCATGTCAAAAAACCAGGTGTTAAAGCGGTTAAACTCTACCCCAAACCATGCCGTTAAGCCCGGCGCAGTGTTTTCAACCGGCTGCTGTATATATACGTGCAACAGCGTACTGTTTATCCCTTCGGTAAAAAACCGGTCGCCCCGTTTTTTAAACATGGCCGGGTAGCGCCCGAAAGGGGCACCGGCAGCCGTAAAGGATTCTGCCGACACTTTTATCTTACCATAGATATGCGCGGAAGATGAGGCTGCGCGGTTCTCGATATCGCCCAGATCGCCCTCGCTCCAAAACTCGCCACCTACCTCATCCGACTGCCCGCCGTACTGCAAAAACTCGCCGGGGTAGCCCCAATGACCGTAATTTTCCAGCCAGGTAGTTAAGCCATTTTTATGGCTGATCTCGCGTAAGCCGCCTACGTATTTATATGAAACATCATCGGCAATCAGCCTCCTCAGGTCCCATAAAAACCGGTCGGACAAATCCTGGCTGCCCACAACCTTGCCCTGCAAGGTGGGCAGGTAGGGTATAGGGTCGTAATTATATGCCTGCTTAAATTCCGCAACCAAATTATCCGTCCAGTTTTGGCTGCCGGTTTCGTAGCTATCCTGCACCACCACTTTCCAGGTTTTGCGGTCTTCGGCAGGGATGCGTTTTAATATCTGCCCCATAAAGGCATCAAAGTGGGCGGCGGCGTGCTCTGTGCTCATTTTATCCACCTCCAACCCCTGGCCTTCGGGTGGCGCCGGGGAGTTGGTAACGTTTGTTGGCGCCATGCCTGTGCGTTCTATAACCCAATTGCCTGCGGGCACGTTCCAGTTTAGGGTGCCATCGGCTGCCATGGCTGTTGATATATCCATCACCTTTGCCGGGTCGATGGCGTAGCCTGATGCCTCATTGGGTTGCGGCGCCCATTGGTATGCCGTCCAAAACGGATGCGGGGTGGGCCACATTTTGGCAAGCGATTTTTCCATGTAATTCTCTACCATCGGCACAGCCGATAATTTCAACTCTGCTATGCCCGAATCGGAGGTAACTTTAGTAAATATGATGCGGAAGTTTTTAGCAGTAGTGGCCGGTATAGATATGATGGCGGGGCCATAAGGGGTAAAGCCCGTGTTGAGTTCTGGGTTGCTGCGGTCGATTGCAAAATGCTTTACAGTAACATAGCTGCCGTTTGTATTAGCCTGTATATCGCCCTCCATAAAAACAGCCTTTTTTGTTGTGTTTATCACCACGGCGCGGGTGGTATACGGGCTTTGGGTATTTATATCGACGGAGAATTGCTGCCCGCCTTTTAGGGCTATCGCGGTTTGCTCATTGCCATCAAACAAATTACTTAATGAATCTACTGCCGGGATTGATGTAAACTTAGGTTTTAGTGCGCTAATATCTGTAGTGTAGTCAGCCGTTACGGGGTAGGCTATCACCTTTACATCCTGGAAATTTTCCTTTGGCTTTTCCAGCTTACGGTCCAGCAATACCGGCCCTTTAACCATTATTTGCGATGAGGTTAAATACCGCATGGCCTGCTGTGGTTTTACCCAAGGCCCGCCGGACTGGCTCCAGCCGGGGCTATTAAATATGCCTATCTCAATATTTAAACGGGTAGCGGTTTTAAGCGCGGTGTGCAATATATCCCACCATTCGTCTGATAGCATTTTCACTTTGCCGTAAGGCACATTATCTAACCCGATGTTGCCAATGAATGCGCGGTTTATTCCCACCTTTTTCATGGCCTCGAGGTCCTTCACCACGCCCTCTTTTGAGATATTGCCGGAGATCCAATACCAGTAAACACTCATTTGTACAGAGTCGGGAATGGTTAAAAAGCCCGTTTCGATAGCTTTGAACTTTGCCGAATAATAGGGCGCTGCCGTACCGACCGGCTTTTGCTGCCCGTGCAATTCGGTCATTAAAAAGCACAACGGAACTAAATAAAAGCAGAGTTTCTTTAACAACATTTATCTATAAATTAAAATGGGGATGCAAAAACGAGGCTATAGCGATGCCCTTTTGGTGTAATAAAACGGCACCTCTATCTTGCGTTTAGTGCTTTCTAAGATCATACTTGCAGCCACTGCGCCCATATATTTAAAATCGGTAGATATGGTGGTGATGCCGTTTAACAACACCTTTTTTACCGGCGTTTCGTTATACGAGATAACGCCCACATCCCTGCCTGCTTTAAACTTGTATTCTAAAAGCCGTTCCAGCAGCGTTACCAGGTCATCCTCCATCAGGTTGATGAATACCTCGCCTTTGTTTATTGGCACGGTGTTGATATTGCTTACCACCTCGTGGTTAAAGGCGTACTGCTGGCAAAAATGCTTGAAGCCTGTTATAATTTCTACCGGGAAATAGGTTTGCTCCGGGAAGATGAGTTTTATGGTGTGGTATTTACTAAGATGCGTACGTGCTTTATATAAGGCATCGTAAATGTCTTTTTCAAAATTCTCGTATACCACGCTATACTCGCCCGTAATTCCGGGGATATTTTTATCCAGCAGTATCAGCTTATCCTTGGGAATGGCGTTGATCACCTCGTTGGCATTTTGGCCACCTTCAATAAAATGAGGGATGATGACGTAATGCGAATAGTCTTCTTTTTTAGACTGCAGCAGCTTTTTAAACAAATTAAAATCGTTGTTGTAGATGTAAAAATCTATGGCCACATCATCGCCCAGGGCAGCTACCAGCGAATCGTATATGATCTTTTTATGCGCGCTGAGTTTGTTGAACAGCAAAAATATTTTCAGCTTTTGCTTAAAATCCAGGTTGGAAATACAATACCCTTTACCGGGGAATGAATTAACCACCCCTATTTTTTTAAGGTGCCGGTAGCTTTTTTGGATGGTATCGCGCGAGATATCGAACCTATAACTCAGTTCGTTTATAGAGGGCAGCAAATAGTCTTTTTTAACGCCCGCTGCTTCCAGCGCATTGATAATGGAATTGGCCAACTGCAAATACTTGGGCGTTGCAGAGTACTCGTCAATCTTTATAAAATCATAAAAAGTTGGTTGCTTTGTCATTGGCGCTCACCTAATTCTTTGCCTAAATACATATATAACACTATTCCTGCCCGTCATCAATATCATACCGTAATCGTTTCGCTTGCCGAGTAATATTTTAATTCGATAATATCGCCGGGCACCTGTTTTGTATTCCATTCTTTGTGGATACACAGCGCGGCACCCACTGCCGAAGCTTGCGCCATTGATGCCGCAAAAGTTTCTATCCCGCGGAACGAAGCAGCCATCAAATGCATATAAATACTGTTTTTGCTAAAGCCCCCATCTACAAATATCCGTTTTACCGGGGTATTATTTAACACGAGCATAGTTGATGCCAATTGTAAATTTACCAAATCAAGCATCAGCTGATGGTAGGCCTCGATATCATCTTTAAAACCTGCCAAATCCCTTGAGGCAAATGCCGATTCTTTCGCAAAAACGCCTTGCTGGCTTTGCGGGTGTTGTTTTTTTAGCCCGGCAATTATATCGGCACTGAAGGGGATGTTCCGGAATTTGATGGCATCCTGGTTAAAATGGGCAGCTATCCGTTTCACCTGTTGTTCATGTTCCAGTCCCGAAAATAAGCGTGATGCTTTTACATGCCTGCCATTATACTGGATATAAAACAGGCAATCCTTCGTTAGTTCATCGGCGGTTAAAGACGACTGGTTAAAAGGGTTTAAGCTGATACACCAGGTACCTGTAGAAATAAGGATAAACGGTTCGTTAAAATTTACCAGGTACGGTATTAAGGCCGCCGAACTATCGTGCAAGCCTACTCCCACCTTATAATTATTACCGGGGAATAAGGCCGGCAGCGCTTTATCGGCAGCAGCAATAGGCGCAAGTTTTAAGGCCAGCCCTTCGCGCTGTACCCATTCGTGGTAGCAGTCGTGCTCAAAATCCCACAAAGCGGTGTGGCAGCCTATGCTGGTAAGGTCCGAATAATATTGGCCGGACAGTAAAAAGCTTAGGTATTGCGGCAGGTGCAGGGCGTGTTTAATGCTTTTATACAACTCCGGCTTTTCGTGCTTGATCCTATAAAGCTGCAAGCCCGAGTTCAGGTTGCCTAAAACGGGTGAGGCAGTTTCGGTACTGAACTTGAATTCGCTACCATAATTAGCGTAAAAGTTGCTGCTCAAAGCCTCCGGGTAAGGTTTTAAGTAATTGTATAGCGGTGCTACTGCCTGGCCGGCCTCATCCAAATAAACAAAGCTTGCGCCATAAGCAGAAAAATTTACTGCCTTTACTTTAAACTCCTTCAACCGGAAAATTTCGCTCAACGAATCGAATACCGAAAGGCGCAGGCTTTGCAGGTTTTCGCAGGCAAAGCCGTCCTCGTCGACAGTTTCGGTAAACCGTGCCGATTTCTCGTACACGATGCGGTAACCCTGATCGAACAGGAAGAGTTTCTTGTTAGTTTTACCTACATCAAATATCGCTATAACGGGTATGGCGGCTATCATCCTACAAACCTGTTGCAACGGTTTTCAAACCGCGCTCCCCTATTAGTTGTTCCCGTACACTTAAGGCCCGGTAAGCATTTATCGGATCTAACGCGCCGCCATTGCGTAAGCTGGCTTCGGCAACCAACGGCCTTACATCCGTACGGTAAGCCTGCTGCAATATCTCCTGCGCCAAGGCTACATCGTTATTGCTTTGGGCGGCTTGCAGTGCGGTTTTATCTACTATCAAAGCCTGTGCGTATGCTATTTTAATGGCTTGTACCGATTGTAGCAGGTCTTCCACCGGGTCTTTAACATTGTGCGAAGCATCTATCATCCAGCCCAGGTCTTTAGCATGGTCCATTCCCCGCGCGTCCATGCCTTCTACCAGTTCGTTAAATATCAGGAATAACTGGTATGGGTTGATGCTGCCTACGGTAAGGTCATCATCGCCGTATTTAGAATCGTTAAAATGGAAGCCGGCAAGCTTATTTTCCATCAATAATATGGATACGATCTGCTCGATATTGGTGCCCTGCAGGTGGTGCCCCAAATCCACCAGGGTTGATGCCTTTTGCCCCAGTTTGGATGCCAGCAGGTAGGATTGCCCCCAATCGCCAATCGTGGTCGAATAAAAATTCGGCTCGTAGGGTTTGTATTCTACCCAAACTTTCCAATCATCCGGCAAAGCCTCGTATATCTCCTCCAAGCTTTCCAGCGTATTTTGAAAAGCCTTACGGAAATTCAGCTGCCCCGGGAAATTTGAGCCATCAGAAAGCCAAACCGATAGTGCCTTTGAATTCAGCTGTACACCATATTTTATTACTTCGATATTATGCTCGATAGCTTGTTGGCGTACCGCCTTATCCGTGTGGTGCAATGAGCCAAATTTATAGCTTAGTTTTTGATCTTTCTGGTCTTGGAAGGTATTGGAGTTTACCGCATCAAAATGCAAGCCATGCTGCGCCGCCAAAGCATTCATAGCTGCCGCATTCTCCGGGATATCCCAGGGTATATGCAGGGAAATGGAGTTACTTGATTTGTTTAAGGCGTGTATCACCCCAACATCCTCAATTTTTTCTTCCAGGCTGCGTGGCTCGCCACCGCCCGAAAAGCGGCCAAAACGCGTACCGCCGGTGCCTAAGGCCCAGCTTGGTATGGCAACGTTAAAGGCGCTAAGCTTTTGCAGAACGTCATCAAGGTTAACAACATCTTCAGCCACATGCTCAAACTGCCATTTGTGTTTACCGCTTAGCTGATGGTTTAATTCATCAACTTTGTGTTTCTCAATTTGCATCTCGGTTATAATTTTTAAGCCGGTGGTTAGCAGGCTATTTATTTAATCAGTTTTGTGTTGGCGGTTATCTTACAAATCCTGCGGCAACGCCCCCATCTACGTTGATCACATTCCCGGTTGATTTATTTAGTAAGCCGCCTGTTAAGGCAAAGCAGGCGTTTGCAATATCAACAGGCAATATCACTTCGTTTAGCAATGTGCGTTTTGCATAATATGCCGGTAGTTCTTCCACCGTAACGCCATAAGCTTTTGCACGGCCTTCGGCCCATCCGCCTGCCCAAATATTGCTGTCGCTTATTACCGCATCGGGATTAATTACGTTTACACGGATATGATCTGCACCCAGTTCGGCAGCGTTTAGCCTGCTTAAGTGTAGCTGAGCTGCTTTTGCGCTCCCGTAGCCGGCATTATTAGGCCCGCTTACCAGGGCGTTCTTGCTCACAATGTTGATGATATCGCCACCGATGGCCTGTTGTTTCATTACCGCCACTGCTGCCTGGGTAACAAAAAACTGCCCTTTCACTAATACATCATATAACAGGTCCCAATCCTTTTCGGTGTGGCCTGCTATTGTTTTTGAGATGGAGAGGCCCGCATTATTAACAATAAGGTCTACCCCGCCGAAGGCAAGTATAGCAATAGCAATAGCATCTTTTATCTGCGCCTCGTTGGTCACATCCAATAGGGCACTTGCACAGGCATCTTTACCAAATTGCTTTACAAATTCGTCATAAGCGCCGGCCAGGCGTTCGGCATTCATATCATTCAGGATAACTACCGCACCTTCTTCAACAAACTTTTTGGCAATGGCTTTACCAATACCGCCGGCGCTGCCGGTTACCAATGCTACGCGGCCGGATAATGCCTTTGGCTTTGGCATACGCTGCAATTTTGCTTCTTCCAGCAACCAATACTCAATATCAAAAGCTTCCTGCCTTGGCAGGGAAGTGTATTCTGATATCGCTTCAGCGCCTTTCATAACGTTGATGGCATTGATATAAAATTCTGCCGCTACCCTTGCCGTTTGTTTATCCTTGGCAAAGGTGAACATCCCTACGCCCGGGTAAAGTATCACTACCGGGTTTGCATCGCGGATGCCGGGGCTGTTGGAGTGCTTGCAGGTGTTATAATAATCCTCGTACATTTTGCGGTATGCTTCAAATGCCGGGGTAAGTTGCTCTTTAATGGCGGCAACATCAGACAGGTCCTCGCCCGGTGCAAGCGTTAAAACCAGCGGACTGATCTTTGTACGCAGGAAGTGGTCGGGGCAGCTGGTACCCATTGGGGCAAGGCGCTCCAAATCATTAGAGTTGGTATACTCCAACACCCTTGCATCATCGGTATAATGCCCTATCATTTGTGTTTTTGATGAGCAGAAACCGCGCAGGATAGGTGCCAATGCAACGGCCTGCTTTTTACGGTCCGCTTCGGGCAGGCTATCTATTTTTTGGCCGCCAAATACGCTGCCGTTTTTTGTGTAGCTCTGCTCCAGGAACTCCGCACATTTTTCAATAACTTCAAGCGTGTTTATGTAGCTTTCGTAAGCGGTATCGCCCCAGGTAAACAAACCGTGCGAGCCCAGCATAATACCCCGGATGCCAGGGTTATTATCCAGGCATTCTTTTAGTTGCAAACCCAGGTCGAAACCGGGGCGTTGCCAACCTACCCAGCCTATGGTTCCTCCGAATAATTCCTTTGTTATTTTTTCGCCGTCTTTTGCAGCAGCAATAGCAATTGCCGCGTCGGGGTGCAGGTGGTCGATATGGTTAAAGGGCAAAAAGCCGTGTAATGGTGTATCGATGGATGGCGCTTTTGAATTAAGGTCGAATATGCTGTGGTTGAAAAGTTCTACCATCTCATCTTCGAACGCAATACCACGGTAAACGTTGGTTAAGCTCCGGAGCCTGTCTACATACAGCGCAGCAAGCCCGCTTTTTTTTAGGGTGCCGATATCGCCGCCCGAGCCTTTTATCCACATTACCTCAACCTCTTTGCCGGTCAACGGGTCTTTATCCATCACTTTACAGGAGGTGTTACCACCGCCGTAGTTGGTAAGGCGCAGATCGGCGCCAAGTAAGTTAGAGCGGTATATTAACAGGGCTACTTCGTCGCCGGCGAGTTCAGCGGCTTTCGCATCATCCCATAGATAGCTAACATGTTTAAATTGTGTGGTGTTGACAGCCATATGCTTCAAATGATATTTTTGTTGTTGTTTAAAAGGGTTGCCACGGCATTTAACCGCGTGTAGTAAACGCTTCGAAATTAATTAACCAATATTTTTAAACTGTTATGCACTGTATTGAACAAGGCCGTTAATATATCTTTCGCAGCAAAAATTAAGCCTTGATGGAGTTGCCATAACCCACTATCACCACCGAAAGGATGATGGTAATAATGCCTATAACAACTGTTGTAAACGCTTTTTTGCTCACCCCTTTCCACTCGTTAAGTACCAATCCCCAACTGTTTGCTACCAATATAATAAAAGCCATATGCAGTATCCACGAGCTTGCACCATTGCCCAGCTTGCTTTCGCCCATACCATAAAAAAAGAATTGCAGGAACCAGGTAGTACCGGCCAAGGCCGAGAATATATAGTTTTTTAACAGTGGTGTTTTGCTATCGGTATAATTGCCAAATGTTTTGTTGCGGGCGTTCAAAATCATGCACCAAATAAAATTGGTTGTTAAACCACCCCAAAGGATAACGATATAGGTAACGTTGTTTTTATAGAGGAAATTAGTATCATCGGTGATATGGTTGGCCGTACGCCATGCCTCGTTGGCGGCGTTAGCCATCGCAGCGCCGGCATCAATACCAAATGCAAAGCAAGCGCTTAATACCCCCGATATAATGGCAACGGTTATACCCAGCCCAAAACGGTAATCTTTATTTTCGTTAGCTGCCGCGCCTGCTTTGGCCAGGTCGCGCTCTTTTAAAGTACCGGCCCTGCCGCAAATTATAATACCAATAACGCATACCAATATGCCCAATAAAACCATTTGCCCCCAATGGGTTGTAGCCAGGGTGCCAATACTATCTTTACCGGCCGTTGGCGAGAACTGGTAAAAAACCGCAGGTACCAAAGCCCCAAATACCGAACATAGGCCTAATATAATAGTACTGCCTAAGGATACGCCAAGGTAGCGCACGCCTAAGCCGTAAGTTAAGCCGCCTATACCCCACAGCAAACCAAAGAAATAGGTTAAACCCAGTATGCCGCCATTGGTAGCTTTAATAATGTCGATAAAATGCGGCACTGTTAACCAAGCCGCAACGGGCGGAACGATAAGCCAGGAAAAGATGCCACCTACTATCCAGAAGCTTTCCCAGGCCCAGCCTTTTACTTTTTTGTAGGGTATATAAAAACTGCCGGAGGCAAAACCGCCGATAAAATGGAATATGATCCCAAATATTGCTTGCATGAAAAATAGGTTAATTGGTAAATAACAGTGCTAAGCTAATTAACGGAATTTTGCTAACTGTTATGCACTGTAATGGCAAGGAAATTATTTAGGATGTATTTGCGCTACGGATTTAACCCTCTCTACTTTCCAACCCAACAGGTTGAAAATCTTCTTTGCGGGTAAAGTAATTCAGCAGTAAAACCAAACCTATTGTAAGTGCAAAATTGGCTTTCTGCATCACCGGCAAAAATTCGCGGCTGCCCGCGCCGTACATATACAGCGTGGCATAAAAAACAACAAGGCAAATAACACAGAGGAATTTAAACAAGTGCAACCGCGACTTGAAAACAAAGATCGTGATATAAAACAACCCGATCAAAAACATGGTGCTCGAGATGGAGATCATGGTATCGTGTAATGGTGTGGCAATCAAAAACGTAAAAACCATACCGCCGGCGCCAACGTATTTTATCACTTTAGCGGCGCCCTTTGCCGGTATCCGCTTCGAAAACTCAACAAAGAACAACGCAAAACCCGCAGAAAGGAACACCATGCCCCCAATAGCCCAAAACCGTGCTGTATTATCTGCTCCATTTACCGCCTTCTCGCCAAAAAGGTTGCTGATATAGTTATCGGCCCAGTGGTATCCAACGGAGTTTTTATCAACCTGCGAACCGCCGGGATAACGGAAGGTGGCTATCACCAGCAAAGCCAATGAAATAATTATGCAGAAGAGGATTGCGTGTTTTTTTAACATGGGATTTTGGATGAAGGCGCAGCAATCTAAAAATAGGCAATAACAAGCAAAAAGCCTCCAGATTTTTCATCTAAAGGCTTTTAAATTTTTGTGGGGCTATGCTACAAAACCGTGCTGTTTTATGTGTGATTTGCTTTGCGCCCTGCAAACAACCGTGGCTGCAAGCTTAATAACAGCAAGTATATTTTCCAATTTTAACGTTCGTTAATTTAAATGGCTTTAAGGCCGTTATCCATAACCTGTAAATCGTATCCCTCATACTGGTATTTGCTTTTTTACCTGGTAGCAACTTTTCCATCATGGAAGTTTATATTACTAATTGTGTTTTTACGCTTACCAATGGGGTTATTCCCATTGAAAATTATTCCTGAGTTTACCGGCATTCCAGATAGCCTGTATGTCCGGTTCGCAGATTTTCCATAAACTTCGCGCTGCTTCTGAAATGGGTTTGAGTTTATTTAACCGATATTTTTACTGTTTTTGAAATGTTGCGCGATGAATTGCCTAACTGGAGGATGTATT
>NZ_CAMLOV010000076.1 GCF_946481715.1 uncultured Mucilaginibacter sp.
CAGTTGCTGATGCATCTTTCAATACATCAATAGTGGCAATATCATTTGTGTTGAAGTTGTTGATGCCTCCATCAAGCGGGTAACCATCTACCACGTACAAGGGGTTGTTACCACCGCTGGCTAAACTACCAACACCCCTTATCAGGATGGAAGTATTACCACCAGGGGCACCGTCGTTTGCGGTAACCTGCACGCCCGCCGCACGGCCCTGCAATGCAAGGTCTAACGATGGTACAGGCAACTTAGCGATGGTTTCGGCATTTACAGAACTTACAGCACCGTTAAGGTCCTTACGTTTTGCGGTACCGTAACCAATAACAACTACCTCGTTCAACGCGCTTACGTTAGATTCGAGGCGGATGTTGTAAACGCTGGCTGATCCTACGGCAACCTCTTTTGTGGCGTAGCCGATAATGCTGACAACTAAAGTTGGATTACCTGAAACAGTTAGTTTAAACCCTCCGTTAACGTCGGTAATTACGCCTGTAGTTGTTCCTTTCACCGAAACAGTAGCACCGGGCATGGTGCCTTCGGCAGAGGTTACGGTACCTGTAATTTGCCGGGTTTGGGCATAGCCGGCCAAACTCATCAAACAAAATGATAAGCTTAGGCCAAGTAGTACCACAAGATTTTTAATTTGTAATTTTCTCATCATACATTAATTTTCTAATAGTTTAATTGGTTGTTGCGATGAAAAAGGCCTACGGTTTAAGCCTTAATCATCAGAAGTAAATGTATCGGAGTAAACACGGAGGTTATACCACAAATGTTAATGTTTATATAACAAATGTTAAGGCGCTTATTTTTAACTATTGGTAAAATAAAAGCGTATTATTGCATTTATAAAAAGAATAATTAACTGAATAAATTAAAGATTAACCTTTAATTTAAAAAATTGTATGTTAATGACGTGTTTCTACATCTTACAACCAAAATTTATGGTACATTTTTAACAAAAAATCCGCAAAAACCAACAATACCTTTTTGGGCATTTTTTGGCTTTTCTGCGCATATGGTGAGTAGCCGGACTTTTTAAAGCAAAAACAAATACAATTACACGCTACGTGCTTTTTATGCCAATAACATTTATTTACGCATATTTTAGCACCAATGATAATTGATGGAGCACCTGAAACTTTTTAAAGTATTTTATAAAGACGGGTGCGTTTGGAGTAAACCACCAATTACCGCCCCGTCGGTCCGATTTTGGTTGCACAATCATTTGCACTTAAATCAAAAGAGGGAAAGGCCCGATTAACGTCGGTACACCAAATGTTAACTAACCAGTTCGCTTTCCCGCACTTTGCTTTTCAATTCGTTGATGTACTCTGACGGTAGTATACCATATTCTTCGCGGAATACTTTGGCAAAATAGGCAGCATTATTAAACCCTACTTCGTAAGCCACGTTGGCTATACTTAGCTTGCTTTTCTCCAATAGCTGCACCGCTCGCTTAAGGCGTATTGTGCGGATACAATCAACAGGCGTTTTGCCGGTAAGCGCAAGTAATTTTTTGTATAACGATACCCGGCTGAGGTTTAAATGGCGGGCCAATTCTTCTACCGAGAAATTCAAGTTGGTGATATTCAGTTCGATGTATTCAAACGCACTTTTCAGGAATTTGTCGTCTTCTGATACAATGGTGATATCCTGCGCTTTTATCTCGATCTGTTTCTGGTATGTCTTCTTAAAAGTTTGCTGCATCCGCAACGAGTTGTGTATTTTGGATAGCAGGATCTCAAAATTAAATGGTTTAATAATATAATCATTGGCTCCACTGTCCAACCCCGCCAATTGGTCTTCCTCGGTACCCAGCGCGGTTAATAATATAACAGGTATCTCCGCCGTACGTTCATCGGCCTTTATTTTTTTGCATAGTTCAATGCCGTTCATTTCGGGCATGCTTATGTCGCTCACAATAAGCTTAGGGTGTATAGCGAGGGCCTTTTGCCAGCCATCTTTGCCATTTACAGCCTCCACGATATGGAAATTGTGCTTCAGGTTATCTTTTAAGTAGAACCGAAGATCGTCGTTATCCTCCACCAGTAAAATAGTAGGTTTACGGGCGGTACCCGGTATATTGCTATCCGGGTTTTTCAAAATTGCGGGCACCGGCTCTTCCTGCGGGGTATCAGCAACAACCCAATCTTCACTCTTTACGCCAATAGGCAGGTTAACAGTAAAGCAAGTTCCGTAATCGGGCTCGCTTTCTATTTGTATGTTGCCACCCTGCATTTTAACAAACTCTTTGGTTATAGAAAGGCCTATACCGCTGCCTTGGTTAAGCAGGTTTTCGGGCAGGTCGTCCTGGAAAAAGCGTTCGAATATTTTATCCTGGTTTTCTTTAGGGATACCAATCCCAGTGTCTATTACCTTTATTTCCAGCATGGTCGGCAACGGGTTATGCCCATCACCATCGGCTACGCTCACCATTACGCTAATGTGCCCGCCCGATGGGGTAAACTTAAACGCGTTTGATAACAGGTTAAAAAGTATCCGCTCCATTTTGTCGTGGTCAAAATCGGTCACATAGGAGTATATATCACTTTCTATCAAAAATTGTATTTGCTTTTGATGGGCAACATCTTTAAAAGAAGAACACACCTCCTTTATAAATTGCACTATATCGCCTTTTTTTAAACTTAGCTTAAGCTCGTTGTACTCCATTTTACGAAAATCGAGCAGTTGGTTAACCAGGTTAAGCAGGCGTTTACCATTCCGTTTAATGGTAACCAACTGGTTTTGTTGTTCAGGCTTTTCGGTAGTTTTAATGAGATTATCGATAGGCGACAAAATAAGCGATAATGGCGTGCGGAATTCGTGGCTTACATTGGTGAAGAACTTTATTTTCATCAGGTCCAACTGGTGCATCCGGCGTGCCTCTTCCCGCTCCTGGGCAATTTTCCGCTCGGTTTCGGCTTTTGCCTGCCTTGCTTCAAATTGTTGTTTCAGCTTCATTATACCGCGGTGCCTTATCAAAAGCAAGCCGCCCACCAGCAATACAAAATAGCTGACATAAGCCAGCGGCGATTTAAAGAAGGGTGGCAGTACCGTAATCTTCAGGAATATCTCCTGATTGTCTGCCTGGCTATTAGGGTTTTGCGCGCGAACTTTAAAAATGTAGTCGCCGCCATCCAGGTTGGTGTAGGTGGCCTTACGGTTGTTGCCGGTAACGGTTATCCAACCTTTATCGAAATTTTCCAGTTTGTATTCAAACCTTATTTTATCGGGGTTAAAGTAATCGCAGGCTGCAAACTCAATATCAAAAACATTTTGGCTATGCGATAAAGTGATCTCCTTAGTTGCGGAGAGGGCCTTTGTTAATACTATCCTTCCATTTACCGTATCGCCTACGGTTACACTTTTGTTAAACAAATGCAGATCGGTAAAAATGAGGCTTGGTTTAGGTTTAAATGTATTTACAATGCCCGGATGAAACAAGTTGAAACCATTGATCCCGCCAAAAGCAAGTTCACCGCTTGTCAGTTTCAAGGCCGAATATAAATTGAACGCCCTGCCTTGCAAGCCGTCCAACTCGTTATAGTTGTTTATTTGGAACTTGTATTTCCCACCAATCTGGCTAAGCTGTATTTTGGCCAGTCCGTTGGTGGTGCTCACCCACATTTTGCCCTCATTATCTTCTACAATATTCGATACGTTGTTCGCAGGCAGGTTTACGCCTTCTTCTATATTTAAAAAACTGTTGGTTTTGGCATTTAAAATACTCAAGCCATCTTTTGTGCCTATCCATATCAGCCCGCGGTGGTCCTGGGTAATGGTATTTACATCATTACCTACCAGGCTGTTAAGGTTTTTTGGCTCGGCAGCATAATGCCTTACTTTATTTGTTTTATAGTCTATTACATCAACCCCTTTATCCCGCCCTATCCATATATTCCTGTCCTTGTCTTCATAAATAACGGCAGTATAATCCGAATGCATGGGATATTTTGGATGCTTGAAAGAATTTGTTTTCGGGTCGAAAACGTTTAAACCGCCCGAAAAGGTCCCCACCCACATATCGCCCTTATAATCCTGCATAATAGTGTAAATGCGGTCATCGCTTATACTGGCAGGGTCTTTTTCATTATGCCTGTAATGGGTGAATTTTTTGCCATCGTAACAATCGAGCCCCCCAAAATAAGTGCCTATCCATAATTTATGCTTATCATCAATAAACAGTTTTATAATAATGTCATTAGCCAAACTGTTAGGGTCGGCGGGATTGTGTTTAAAGCGTGTATACGTATTATTGGCACGATCGAAATAAATAAGCCCGCTACTATTGGTGCCTATCCATAAATTATGCTTACTGTCTTCGGCAAAGGTGTTAATGTCTGCAGAGGGCAGACTATTAGGGTCGCTGTTAGAATGTTTAAACAGCGGGAATTGCATAATGCCGCTATGGTAATAATTAATGCCCTGTTTAAAAGTGCCTGCCCAAATAATACCGGTATTGTCTTTATAAAGGAAAAGGCTGTTACCACTTAAGGATTTTGCATCGTCGGCCTTGCTTAATATATAGGTTATCTTGTTGGTTTTCGGGTCGATGATGTTGAGGCCGCCATGATCTGTGCCAAGCCACATTTTCCCATCGTCGGCTTGTACAATGCTATTTACAACGTTTGAATTTAGCCTCGCCGCCGGGTTATCTTTACTATAATGGGTTAATGTATTTGTGCTTGTATTGTAATTAAATACGCCAATCGGTCCACCGTCCGAGCTTATCCAAAGGTTACGCTTATTATCCATCATAAGCGTATAGTTGCGCGGCCTTAGGTCAACTGCCTTGGCAAAGCCTTCAAAACGGCGGGTTATTTTGTTTGATTTGGTATCTAATTCGTTTAATACAGCATCGTTATATAACAGCCAAATGGAATGCCCCGGGCTGGCAACAACATCCATTACATAATCAGAATGCAGGATACCTGCCGAATTTGATAAGGTACTATAAAAAAGAGTCGTTTTTTTTTCAGGGTTATAGCAATAGAGTCCGGTCTGGTTGGTTACGAACCAAAAATTGCCTTGTGCATCCTTACGTACGTGAGTTATCTGGTTGGTTGAAATTTTAAAGCGGGCAGTTTCAGCACTGATATTATTAGAGATCTTTTCTGTTAGCGGATCGTAAATGCTGATTTTGCTATGTGTAAATATCCATAATTTATCGTCGGGGCCTTGCTCTATCCGTACCACATGATTCTCGGCAAGGGAGTTCGGGTTTTTGATATCGCGTTTAAAGACTTTAAATTTCGAGCCATCGTACCTGTTAAGCCCGGATGTTGTACCAAACCAAACAAAGCCCTTTCCATCTTTAAAGATGCAATTGACCTGATTATCAGACAGCCCGTTGGTTATATCAAGCCGCGAAAACTCGTAATTGTCTTGCTGAGCAAAAACGGATTGTTGCAGCAAAATACACAGCACGCACGATACATATAACCTTAATCTCATCGTATTAGAATTGGCATGGGCAATGTCAGAGGGGTATTACCGTAGATAAAATTAACGATTAATTGTTGCACCAACACTAATAATTAACAGATATTTTTCGATTGGCCGCACACAACCATCACAACATCCTGAAAGTTAAATTATTATGCATAACACCGTGGTGCCGTACCCAGTATACAACTTTTCTCCAATTTTAACTGCTAACTTTAAAGGGTGAAGATTTTAATTATAGAAGACGAAACCGGGTTACGGGATAGCATAGAGGCCTATTTTACCGATGGGGATAGCATTTGCGAAACTGCAAACGATTTTACATCGGCGCTTGCCAAAGTAAGCGTGTACCGGTACGATTGTATTATACTCGACTTAACGCTGCCCAATGGTAACGGGCTGGATATTGTCCGCCATCTAAAAAACCATCAACATAACGATGGCCTGCTTATCGTCTCCGCTAAAAACTCGCTGGATGACCGCTTGCTGGGGCTCGACCTTGGCGCCGACGATTACTTAACCAAGCCCTTTCACCTCTCCGAATTAAAAGCACGCGTGGCCGCCATTGTAAGGCGCAAATCGTTCAATGGCAATAACGTCCTAAAATTTAACGAGATTGGTATAGACCTGGCAGCAAAAACGGTGTCGGTGAATGGCCAAAACATAAAATTTACGCGTAAAGAGTACTCCCTGCTATTATACTTTATTGCTAACCGTGGCAAGGTGGTATCTAAAAATGCCATTGCAGAGCATCTTTGGGGCGATAGCATCGATATAGCTGACAACTTCGACTTTATCTATTCGCATATTAAAAACATCCGTAAAAAACTGGAAGAAGGTGGCGCCCGCGACTATATACAGGCCGCCTATGGCATGGGCTATAAATTTGTTGAGGCGTGAAACTGCTAAATAAATTCAACCGGATCAACATAGCCGCTACCATAGCCATTATGCTGGTTACGGGTATTATTTATTATTACACTATTAGCCAAATCCTCACCAACCAGATCGATAAAGACCTGGTGCTGGAGGAAAACGAGGTATTTAATTACGTAAGACTTAATCATTCGCTGCCGGAGGTTTACGAATCAAACCATCAACAGATAACCTTTATGCCGCTGGGCAACCGCAGCATCGGGCGCCGGTTTTTAGATACCGTTTATAAAGAAGTTGATAAAAACGACCTGGAGGCAGGGCGGGCCCTTATCAGTTTTGTGAAAGTAAAGGGGCAATATTACCGCATACTGGTAACCCAATCAAAAGTGGAGACTGAATACCTTATCAAGATTATTTTCCTGATAACTATTTGTGTAATATTTGTTTTGCTGGTATTGCTAACGGTGCTGAACCGGGTGATATTAAAAAGCATTTGGCAACCGTTTTACAGGGTTTTGGCGCAGTTGAAAGAGTTTAGCCTGGCCGATAAGGCCAATGTGAGCAGCATCCCATCAGGAATAGATGAGTTTAAAGAGTTAGATCAGGCAGTATTATTGATGGCGGGCCGCGTAAAAAACGACTATCAAAATTTAAAGGCCTTTACCGAAAATGCCTCGCATGAATTGATGACCCCCATATCGGTTATCAACTCCAAACTGGATACCCTACTACAAACTGACGAATTTACCGATAAGCAAAGCAAACTGTTGAACGATATATATGGTACCGTTGCCCGCCTTACTCGGCTCAACAAATCAATGCTGTTATTAGCCAAAATAGAGAACGGGTTAATTGGTGGCGATGACGATGTTGATGTAAAATCAATTTTGGAAGAGTGCCTTTATCAGCACGAAGAAATTATTCATAGCAAAAACATTAAGCTCGTGGTCAACCTTGAAGAAAAAATGGTGAGGGCAAGCAAGCTTTTGATGGAAGTGCTTTTGAACAATTTGATCAGCAACGCCATCAGGCACAATCACCACGGAGGAGAAATCACCATCACCCTTAACCCTCAGCAGCTTGTAGTTTGCAATACCGGTAAAAACACTTTCAATGTCGATGAGGCACTAAAAAGGTTCCATAAATCAAGCGACTCGGAAGGCATTGGGCTGGGCTTAACCATTTGCAAACAGGTGTGCGATAATTATGATTTCCGGTTAGCATACAGCCATTCCGGCCAACAACATAGTTTCTGTGTTAACTTCTAATTATCCGCATTTTAAGCTGTAGTACTGTTGCGCTGGTGGCACTATCGCCATACTTCTCCACCGGCGTATAGCGCCCCTTGTAGTATACTCGCAATAACAGTACAAAATTCGTACAGAATTGCATTTCATATTTACAAAGTACAACAGGAACGGGCGTATCTTAAAACATATGTACATAAAGCAGCTCTTCTACTTTCTCGCTTTTCTTTTTTTTAGCACCTGTTGTTTAGGGCAAGGCAAAACGCTGGACGATTACCTGCAACAGGCATTAAAAAACAGCCCGCTGATAAAAGACCTTAACAACCAGGTACTCGCTGCACAAATAGATAGCGTGCGCATACGTGCGGGTTTTAAACCACAAGTTGCCTTGAATGCGGGCGGGCTTTACGCCCCGGTTATAAAAGGTTATGGGTATGCAGCTGCCATCACTAACGAACACACCTTAAATGGACAACTCATCATCAGCAAATCTTTCATTGGTAAAGATTACCTGAACTCGCAGTTTGCTGCAATTGGGCTGCAGCAGGATTCGTTGCGGAACAGTGTTAAATTAACCGAACAGGACCTGCGCCGAACTATTATAGGGCAATATATAACCGCTTATGGCAGCCTGCAGCAGCAAAAGTTTAACCAGGACATCGTGGAGTTACTTAGCAAAGAAGAAGACCTGTTAAAAAAACTCACCCGCAACAATGTTTACCGCCAAAGCGATTACCTCGCCTTTTTGGTAACATTGAAAGGTGCAGAGCTGCAGCTTTCGCAAACCAAACTGCAATACAAAGCCGATTTTGCCACACTGAATTATTTAAGCGGCATAGCCGATACTACCATATACGAGGTTGCCAAGCCCGAATTGCAGCGCACGGTGGCGTATGACCGTGGCAACAGTATATTTTTCAAGCAGTACCAATTAGATAGCCTCCGCCTTGCCAATGCACGTAAACTAATTGATTATAGCTACAAGCCAAAATTAAGCGCTTTTGCCGACGGGGGCTATAACTCCGACCTTACCAGCCAGTACTATAAAAACTTTGGCGCAAGTGTTGGCTTTAGCCTGAGCATGCCTATTTACGATGGCGGGCAAAAAAAATTGGCTTATAAAAAGCTTTCCCTGGAACAGGAAGCGCAGCAAGCTTACAAAGCCTTTAACTTAAACCAATACAGGCAGCAAATAAACCAGTTAAACCAGCAAATAAACGAATATGATAAGCTGATAGGCGAGATAAACGAGCAGTTTAAATATTCGGAAAGCTTGATAAAAGTAAATACGCAGTTGATGCAAACAGGCGACCTGAAGATTGCCGACCTGATATTGGCCATCAATGGTTACCTCAGCATAAAAAACCAGCTGGCACAAAACGTAATAAGCAGGCTGCAATTGATAAACCAACTTAATTATTGGAGCCGATGATGAAAAACGCCTTTAAACCATTTTATATCCTACTGGCCTGCATGGTAATTATAACCGTTTATTCCTGCGGCAGCAAGGCGCCCGATGAGGAAGAAGAAGCTACTTCCGATGCCCAAACCCCGATAACTATTACTACGGTGGATAACAGCGCAATGGCTGATTCGATCGAACTGAATGCCACTTCTATCTTCCTGCAAAAAAACTATGTAAAGGCAAACGCTATTGGCTATATCCAAAAGGTAAATATACAGCCCGGGCACTACGTGGAAAAAGGGCAGCTGATGTTCACCATAAAAACCAAGGAGGCACAAAGCATTGGCAATACCATCAACGTGCTGGATACCACCTTTAAGTTTACCGGCATCAACAGCATCCGCGCATCGCGCAGTGGCTACGTAACCGAATTAACACACCAGGCAGGTGATTATGTGCAGGATGGCGACCAACTGGCCACCATCAGCGACAGGGAAAGCTTCGCTTTTGTATTGCAATTACCCTATGAACTAAAGAGAACATTACAAAACAACCAGTACCTAACACTTACCCTGCCCGACGGCGAAAAACTGAACGGGCATGTAGCCTCCACTATGCCGTCTGTGGATACGCTTTCGCAAACGCAAGGCATTGTTATTAAAGTAAACAATGCGCACCCCATACCCGAAAACTTGGTTGCGAAAGCACTGCTCATCAAGTCGGCAAAAAGCAGTGCGCCGTCGTTGCCAAAATCGGCTGTATTATCCAACGAAACACAGGATGAGTTTTGGGTGATGAAGCTGGTTAACGATACCATAGCAATTAAAACGTTGATAAAAAAAGGCATCGAGTCGGGCGGGAGGGTGGAAATACTGTCGCCAAAATTTAACGCAAACGACCGCATCGCCATAAGCGGCAATTATGGTTTAGCAGATACCGCTAGGGTTAAAGTTGTGAAGCCATGAACGAGCTGGAAAACTTTTTTATCACCCATAAAAAGCCCATCAGCCTGGTATTGTTTATTGTGCTGCTTGGCGGGATATTTTCCTATTCGCGGCTGCAAACATCACTTTTCCCCGAAATAACCTTCCCTAAAATAAAGATCATTGCCGATGCGGGGCTACAACCCGTAAATAAGATGATGGTTACGGTGACAAAACCGCTGGAGAACGCCGTAAAACAAGTGCCCGGCCTGCATTACGTGCGCAGCACCACCAGTCGCGGCAGTTGCGAGATATCGGCCTATATGAACTGGGATGCAGATATCGACCTGAGCCAGCAACGCATCGAATCGCGCATAGCGCAGATAAAAAACGACTTGCCACCCGATGTGAACATATCGGTAGAGAAAATGAACCCGTCCATCCTCCCGGTGAGCGGCTACACGCTGGAGAGCCACAACCTCTCACCTATCGAACTAAAGCAACTCGCCACTTATACAGTAAAGCCCTTCCTTTCGCAAGTGGATGGTGTATCCGAAATAAGGGTTATCGGCGGTAAAACCAAGGAGTACTGGCTGGTGCTCGACAGGCAAAAAATGAGCGCCCTGGGCCTTACGCCGGATATAATTACCAATACGCTTACGCAAACGGCGTTCATCAAAGCAAACGGGTACCTGGCAGATTATAAAATGCTGTACCTCACCGTTACCGACGCAAGTGTAAATACCAGCGAACAGTTGCAAAACCTGGTAGTAAGCAATAACCGTAAGCGGGTTATCCAATTAAAAGACATTGCCGAAATACAAATAAACCCCGGTGTAGAATACACCAAAATTAACGCCAACGGGCACGAAGGGGTACTAATAGCGGTTATTAAACAACCAAACTCCAACCTGATAGACCTTTCTTCGGCCATGGCTGCGAAAGTTGCCGAACTGCAAAAGGTATTGGCTAAAGGCGTAACGCTAAAACCCTATTATGTACAGGCCGATTTTGTAAACGAATCGGTAAAGAGCGTGAGCGACAGTTTGTGGATAGGACTGGCGCTGGCTATTATTGTAGCCATTATATTTTTGCGGTCGTTAAAGGCAAGTGCCACCATATTAATTACCATCCCCATTACGCTTTGCCTTACGCTGATAGTACTTTACGCGGCGGGGTACACCTTAAATATCATGACACTGGGCGCCATTGCCGCGGCCATTGGTTTAATTATAGATGATGCCATTGTGGTAGTAGAACAGATACACCGCACACACGAGGAACACCCCGATGAACCAACTCTGAGCCTATTGCAAAAAGCTATCGATTACCTGTTCCCCGCCATGGTGGGTTCATCGGTGAGTACCATTGTGATATTTATTCCCTTTTTAGTGATGACCGGGGTTTCCGGGGCGTACTTTAAAGTGATGACGGATACCATGATCATTACGCTGGTATGTTCGTTTTTTGTAACCTGGATAGGCTTGCCGGTGGTGTATCTGTTGCTTACCAAAGAGAAACCAGCCGCAAAACAGCAGGCAAAAGAAGAAGTACACGAGGTAAAAAGGCAGCGCTGGGTGTCGTTCTTCATCCTTAACCCGCTTATCAGCATTGTAATGATATTAGCGCTGGTATTGGTAATTGTATTTATACCCGGCAGGTTAGAAACCGGTTTTTTACCCGATATGGATGAAGGCAGCATAGTGCTTGATTATACCTCCCCTCCGGGCACTTCGCTGGAAGAAACCGACCGGATGCTGCGCGAAATCGAAAAACTTATTATTAAAGAACCCGATGTGGCCACGTACTCTCGCCGTACGGGTACACAAATGGGTTTTTTTATTACCGAGCCTAATACCGGCGACTACTTGATACAATTAAAAAAAGAGCATGATAAAACATCGGAAGAAGTTATTAGCGATTTGCGGCAGCAGATAGAAGCTTCCCAACCGGCACTAAGGGTGGATTTTGGACAGGTGATCGGGGATATGCTGGGCGATTTGATGACCTCCACCCAGCCCATCGAAATAAAGATATTTGGCGACGACCAGGCAAAGCTACAGGCATTAGCCAAACAGATAGCAGATATAACCACCAATACTAAAGGCACAGCCGATGTATTTGATGGCATTGTAATAGCCGGCCCATCGGTAAATATCGTGCCCGATTACCGCAAACTGGCCCAATACAACCTTACCCCTGCAGCGTTGCAAACCCAGGTACAGTCGGCATTAGAGGGTACTGTGATTGGCAACCTGTTCGAGCGGGAGCAGCAATCTCTCATACGCCTGGTGTACCCCGGCAGCCGCCAACAGGATGTATCCGGCATAAAAAACCTGAATATATTTTTAGCAGACGGCAGGCTGATACCCATTACCTCGCTGGCCAATGTAGAGCTCCACCCCGGCGATGCAGAGGTAGAGCGCGAAAACCTGCAGGCGATGGGCGTTATCAGCGCCCGGCTGGAAAACGCCGACCTTGGCAGCGTTATACCCGCTATCCAAAAAAGCATCCGCGATAAGGTGAACCTGCCTCCCGGCTATCATGTGGAATATGGCGGCGCTTATGCCGAGCAGCAGCAATCGTTTAAAGAATTGCTGATGATATTAATTACCTCCAGCCTGCTTGTGTTCGGGGTGATACTATTCCTGTTTAAGCAATTCAGGATTGCCCTGCTCATTTTAGTGCTAGCGGTGTTGGGTATAGGCGGCAGCATTTTGGCGCTTTTCTTAACCAATACGCCCTTAAACGTAGGCAGCTACACCGGGCTGATCATGATAGTAGGCATCATTGGCGAAAACGCCATCTTTACCTTTTGGCAATTCCGCGAGAGTGCAAAAACCAGCAGCATAGATGATGCAATAGTTTATTCCATCTCTACCCGCCTCCGCCCAAAGCTTATGACAGCCTTCGGCGCTATAATAGCCCTTGCACCATTGGCCTTGGGTATTGGTGCCGGTGCCCAATTGCACCAGCCATTGGCCATTGCCGTAATAGGCGGCTTTTTGGCTGCCCTGCCACTGCTATTGATCGTTTTGCCGAGTATGATACGGGTATTTTATAAGAACCATACTTTTGGCGTGAAGGCGGTAAAGTAGCCGGTTTGCTCCTTGATTATGGTATAGCTTTAAATAAAAACAATGGCGTAAGTACCACATTCAAAACAATCATCACTACCCCTAAATATTTATTAAACCTCCCGCCAAGTTTCAGCAATGAAATACCTATCACTATCCCGCCAAATAACGGCATCAAAGTAAGTAAGCACTACCGGATCAGGCGGGTAAAAATCAATATTGAAAAGGCCAAGAGTGTCGGGCAGATAGAGGTAGATATCGTAAAGGCAGAGGATATAAACAATAAAAAGGGCGGTTCTCTTGCGCATAGCTATAAAGCTATCTAATATCTTCCAATTATTAAAAACATATTGGGGCTGCAATAAAAGCTGCCTTCAACATTATCGTCAAGTCGTTGCAGAAGATGTGAGATTCGAACTCACGCAGGGTTTTACACCTGTACAGATTAGCAGTCTGCTGCCGTACCACTTGGCTAATCTTCTGTTTTTTCGTACCCCCAACGGGATTCGAACCCGTACAATTGGAGTTTAAGTCCAATGCGACTGCCAATTACGCCATGGGGGCAGTCTTAATTTTATTTTTGTACTCCCAACGGGATTCGAACCCATACACCTGGAGTTTGAATCCAGTGCGACTACCAGTTACCGCCATGGGAGCGTGTACCCTCACCCGGATTCGAACCGGGACACCCGGTGCCTAAAACCGGTGCGACTGCCAATTACGCCATGAGGGCAAAAAAAAAGGCCTCTTGAAATAATCAAGAGGCCTTTTTTAAAAGTTTATATTTTAATCCATAGCAATCCTCTCAATCATTCGGTGACGAATAACTTAATAAGAGGCTGTATAGATTTCTGTTGTTCACGACGCAATGATAGGAAATATTTTTGAATTTCCAACAATTTAAGTTCTGCTACATACAAATCCAAAAAAAAGGCCCAAATCTGTCGCTGCCGCGAGCGTCCCTGCTTCTTGCCAGATGGACAAGACAGGCGTTCTATGGATTTACATATGCAAAATCAAACCATTCGCAAGCTTTGTAAAAATCAAAATACAAACTATGCTCCACTATAGATACAAAATGCTCGGGTATCCAGCAATATAGCACTCCAAGGCGTTCCCTGTTATCAACATCATTTTCCAGGTAAAACCATGTATCAATTGGAGGTATGTCAAATTCGTCAAAAAACAATTGACTTTCAATTACCATAACCCCATCAGTATTTGAACATCCTAATTCAATTTTTAATATCCTGCCTAATTCGGCTAAATTATCATAGAGTTCGTATGGCATATCTTCCCTTCGCGTCAAAACCTGCTTTAACCCTTCCATATAGTTTGACATACTTTTGTAGTTAGCTAATGTCCAAATAACATAGCCATCTTCACCCTCCTCATAAAGAGGTTCTCCGTTTACAACCGGGTGAGTTTGACGGAATACCGTGCCATAAAAACCGTCCGAATAATCAGACTCTTTCATTAGCTTATTAGTCCATGAAACTACCTTATTCAAATTATCGTTGAATTCTTTCCGGTTTATATCCATTATCTAAAGCTACTAATTCCCAAACAAAAAAGCCCCAATTTTCATCGGGGCTTTCCTATATCTAAAGACAGATTATATCTTCTTATCCACATGCACTACATGCACATTCATTGATTGTACTTTCTCCTGCTTTTGCATTAGTTTGTTGGTATTGTCGGCAGTGTTTAAGTGCGGGGCAATAACTAACGAAACGATTGACATCAGTTTGATAAGGATATTCATGGATGGGCCAGAAGTATCTTTGAATGGATCACCTACGGTATCGCCGGTTACGGATGCTTTATGCGGTTCAGATTTTTTATAATAGATCTCGCCGTTTATCTCTACGCCTTTCTCGAACGATTTTTTAGCGTTATCCCATGCCCCACCGGCATTGCTTTGGAAAATACCCATCAATACGCCCGATACGGTAACACCTGCCAACAAACCGCCCAGTACTTCGGGGCCGAAAGTAAAACCGATAATAATTGGTGTGATCAGTGCGATAAGGCCCGGTGCAACCATCTCGCGGATAGATGCCTTGGTTGATATCTCCACGCATTTCTCATACTCAGGGCGTGCCTTGTACTCCATAATGCCCGGGATCTCGCGGAACTGGCGGCGAACTTCCTCCACCATGGCCATTGCGGCGCGGCCCACAGCCGATATACACAAGGCCGAAAAGATGAATGGGATCATCCCGCCCACAAACAAGCCTGCCAAAACATTGGCTTTATAAATATCGATATGCTCGATGCCCGCAACACCCACAAATGCCGCAAATAGCGCCAGCGAGGTTAATGCGGCAGAAGCAATAGCAAAACCTTTACCTGTTGCGGCTGTGGTGTTACCTACAGCATCCAGGTTATCGGTACGGTGGCGTACTTCTTCGGGCAGGCGGCTCATTTCGGCAATACCACCTGCGTTATCTGCAATTGGGCCAAATGCGTCTATTGCCAATTGCATAGCTGTAGTAGCCATCATACCGGCTGCTGCGATAGCTACGCCATATAAACCTGCAAAAAAGTAAGAGCCATAAATACCGGCTGCTAAAACCAAAATTGGCAATACGGTAGATTCCATACCCACAGCCAAACCACCTATAATATTGGTAGCATGCCCGGTTGCCGACTGCCTGATGATACTCATTACCGGGCGTTTGCCCATAGCGGTATAGTACTCGGTGATGATAGACATTAATGTACCTACAACCAAACCTACCAGTATCGACCCAAAAACACCATTTTTGGTAAACACAAGCGAGCCTGCTTTTACCGCATGGTTTGCATCCTCATCGCGCAGCATGTGGAATTGTGTATCGGGCAGCATCCATTGTACCAAAAAGTAGGTGGCAATTGCTGTTAAGATAATAGATGCCCAGTTACCTATATTAAGCGCTTTTTGTACGCTGTCTGTTTCGTTTTTAATTTTCACCATGGCGGCGCCAACGATAGAAAATATAAGGCCTAAACCTGCAATAACCATCGGCAACAAAACCGGGGCTATACCGCCAAAATTATCCGGGGAAACTATCTCGCGGCCTAAAACCATGGTAGCAAGCATTGTAGCTACGTACGAGCCAAAAAGATCGGCACCCATACCGGCAACATCACCTACGTTATCACCTACGTTATCGGCAATGGTAGCAGGGTTGCGCACGTCATCTTCGGGGATGCCGGCTTCTACTTTACCTACTAAATCCGCGCCTACGTCGGCAGCTTTGGTATAAATACCGCCACCTACACGGGCAAACAGCGCGATGGATTCTGCACCAAGCGAGAAGCCTGCCAGCACATCAAGGGCCTTAGCCATTGCTTCGCCGTTTACATCAGCACCTACAACGTTTTTAACATACATCGTATAAAAGACGATAAATAGCGAGCCCAAGCCTATGATAGCCAAACCCGCAACGCCAAGGCCCATAACGGTACCGCCTGTAAACGATACTTTAAGTGCCTGTGCCAAACTGGTTTTAGCCGCTTGCGTAGTGCGTACGTTTGATTTGGTAGCGATGCGCATACCCAGGTAACCCGCAAAAGCCGACAAGAATGCGCCTATCAAAAATGATATGGCGATAATTGGACTGGAAGTAGCAACGGTGGTGCCGCTCCATGCAAGCAGTAAACCAGCAACTACTACAAAGTAGCCCAGTACTTTCCATTCGGCACGTAAAAAGGCCATTGCCCCATCAGCAATGTAACCGGCCAATTGGTTCATAGAAGCATCGCCGGTTTCTTGCTTGGTAACCCAGGCCGATTTGATGGCCATAATAAGTATGCCGACGAGGCCAAAAACAGGAATTAAGTAAATTAAGTAAGTGTTCAAAAAATCCATATGCAATTTTAGTTTATAAGTGTGCCGGTTAAAAAATTACACGCGGGTGTGTAAAAAATTGGTTGGTGCAAAATAGTAAAATTATTTCTTTACAATAGAATGTCAAAATTTAAAGTTTTTGAATAGCTTAGGGATTTAATTTAAACTATTAATGGCATCAGATACTTCACAACCTAAAATGAAGCACGAATTGAGCTTGCTTGACGGCACCATGCTGGTAGCAGGCTCTATGATCGGTTCGGGGATATTTATCGTAAGCGCGGATATCACCCGCAACGTAGGCTCGGCCGGCTGGTTGATAGCCGTATGGCTCATTACCGGTTTCATGACACTCACCGCAGCCCTCAGCTACGGCGAATTAAGCGCCATGTTCCCAAAAGCCGGCGGGCAATATGTATACCTGAAAGAATCGTACAACAAACTCATTGCCTTTTTATACGGCTGGAGCTTCTTCGCGGTTATCCAAACCGGTACGATTGCCGCAGTGGGTGTGGCGTTCAGCAAATTTACTGCCTATTTAATACCCGCAGTAAGCGAGGATAATATACTTTTTCAGCAGGGCTTTGTGAAGATAAGCGCTGCGCAACTGGTTTCTATCGTATTGATATTCCTCTTAACCTTCATCAATACCAAAGGCGTAAAGGGTGGTAAGCTGATACAAACCACTTTCACCATGACGAAGCTTTTAAGCTTATTCGGGCTGATCATCTTTGGTTTTTTAGCCTTTAAGCCCGAAATATGGAGCGCTAACTGGACCAATGCCTGGGATATGCATAAACTGGATATTGGCGCAGCAGGCGGCTCCGCAAGCGATTACGGCCCTTACGCTATTAATGCTGCTTTGGGCGCGATCGCTATTGCCATGGTAGGTTCTATCTTTAGTAGTGATGCCTGGAACAACGTAACGTTCATCGCAGGGGAAATGAAGAACCCTAAGCGCGATGTGGCTTTGAGCTTATTCTTTGGTACGCTTATCGTTACTTTAATATATGTAGCGGCCAACGTGGTTTATACCGGCGTGCTTTCCTTACATGATATTGCAACTGCTGATAAGGACAGGGTTGCGGTTGCAGCATCTGATGTGATATTCGGCAGCAAAGGCACTATTGTAATTGCGGTGATGATCATGATATCTACCTTCGGCTGTAACAATGGTTTAATACTGGCAGGCTCGCGTGTTTATTATTCTATGGCGAAGGATGGCTTGTTCTTCAAAAAAACAGGCACGCTGAACAAAAATGGCGTTCCGGAATTTGGTTTATGGATACAGGCAGTTGTGGCGTCGATACTTTGCTTAAGCGGCCGTTATGGCGATTTGCTGGATATGATTTCCTTTGTGGTAGTATTATTCTATGTGCTTACCATCATCGGCATTTACAGGTTACGTATAAAATTGCCAAATGCCGAACGCCCTTACAAAGCCCTTGGCTACCCGGTATTGCCTGCTATTTATATATTGATGGGATTAGCATTTTGTATCCTTTTGATTATTTACAAGCCGGAATTTACCTGGCCGGGACTGATCATCGTATTAATAGGTATACCTATCTACTATATTTCGCAAGCCAACGTTAAACCAGAACGCGATGCTGTAGTTTAATAAGAGGACATTTAATAAGCTTTAAGGCGCTAAGTTTCACAAGTTTTTTGTTTGCGGCTTAGCGCCTTTGCGTTAAAATCATTTACCAAACATATCCATCTTGAATATCAACAGAATAAAGCCCATAGCAATAGTTGCATTACTTTTGGCGACGAGCCAGCTACACGCGCAAACCCTGCAGCAAAAACTGCAAACAGCATTTAACAAGCTGCAGCAGGATAGCCAGTGCAAATACGCAACGCTATCCCTAACCGTATTGGATGCCAAAACAGGGGAGCAGGTGTTTGCCGCCAACCCGGATATGGGGCTGGCACCAGGCTCCACCCTGAAAACGGTAACCAGCATCACGTCCTTTTTTGTATTGGGCAAGGATTTTCAGTTTGAGACCACCCTGGGCTATACCGGCACCATCGACAATAAAGGAACGCTAACCGGCGATATCATTATTAAAGGAAGCGGCGACCCTACCCTGGGCAGCTGGCGCTATGCAACAACTAAGGAAGGCTACGTTTTAAACACCATGGCGGAGGCCATCAAAAAAGCCGGCATCAAAAAGATCAATGGCAAGATCATTGGCGACGACGGTACTTTTAATCACCAAAGCATCCCAGATGGCTGGATCTGGCAGGACCTGGGGACTTATTACGGCGCAGGTATTGCCGGGCTTTGCTGGCGCGAGAACCAATTCGACATAAAATTAAATACCGGCAGCGTTGGCGAGCCCATCACCGTGGCCGGCACCGTGCCCGATACCTATTACCTGCAATATAAAAGCGAACTTACAACAGGTGCCGCTAAAACCGGCGACCAGGCTTACCCTTACCTGCCGGGCTTTAACAGCAAAACCATGTACCTGCGCGGCACCTACGCTATCGACCAAAGCAAAAAAACGATCTCTGCCGCTATACCCGACCCGGCTTATGATGCCGCCCTGCGTTTGAGCGATACGCTGAAGAAAATGGGTATTGCGGTGAGTGCAGACCCGGCTTCTTCGCTATCCTTGAAAGAAAAGTCGCTGGTTGTACCCGCGGCAACAAATAGCTTAACAGTTATCAAATCACCCCAGTTGAGCAAGATTGTTTACTGGCTAAACCAAAAAAGCGTAAACCTGTATGCCGAGCAGTTATTGGCAACGATATCCGCAAAATTGGGCAAAGGCGCTGTTACAAGCGATGGCGTAGACGCCGTAAAAGATTTTTGGGAAGCAAAAGGCATCGACCAGCGCTCCATGAACATTTACGATGGCAGCGGGCTTTCGCCCGAGGACAGGATAACCTCATCTACCATCGCCCATATTTTGCAGGCCGCCCATCAGGAGAAATGGTTTGGCGATTTTTATGAGAGCCTGCCCGTTTATAACGATATGAAGATGAAAAGCGGCAGCATCAGTGGCGTACAGGCTTATGCCGGTTTCCAAACCAATAACGGCCGCCAACTTTGTTTCTCTATTATGGTAAACAATTACAACGGTTCCGGTAGCGGGATACGGGCGAAGATGTTTGCGGTGTTGAATGAGATGAAGTAAGGACAGAAGCAAGACGTTAGAATCAAGAGACAAGATAAAGGGGCGCTACTTTCCACGCGTCATTATAAGGTACGACGCAATGACGATGGGGCTACCGGTGTAATCAAAACACAATCGATGTAATCCAAAAAGAGCAAGTTTCGGGTTCTTTCAGCTTTACTACCGCCATACATTTGTGTTATAATATTCATAATCATGGAAACACAAAACAACATCAACTTTGATCGTATTGCCGAGGCGATAAACTATATCAAACTCAATTTTAAAACCCAGCCAAGTTTGGATGAGGTAGCCGAGAAGGTAAACCTTAGCCCCTACCATTTCCAGCGCATGTTTACCGATTGGGCGGGTATCAGCCCAAAAAAGTTCCTGCAATACCTCAGTTTGGATTATGCCAAAGGCATCCTGAAAGAACAACAAGCCACCTTGTTTGATGCCGCTTTCGAAACCGGATTATCCGGCACCGGCCGCCTGCACGATCTGTTCATCAACATAGAGGGCATGACACCTGCCGAATACAAAAACGGCGGCAAAGCACTCTCCATCAACTTCAGCTACGCCGAAACGCCATTTGGCAACATTATCGTAGCATCAACCCCAAAAGGCATTTGTTATATTGCCTTTGCGGATGATAAGGACGAAGCCTTTAACCAGCTTTATGCCCAGTTCCCTAACGCCAGCTATTACCAGGTGGTAGATATGGCACAGCAGAATGCGCTGTATATTTTTACCAGGGATTGGTCGCAATTATCGTCTATCAAGCTCCATTTAAAAGGCACCAGTTTCCAGCTAAAGGTTTGGGAAGCATTATTGAAGATACCAATGGGTGGCTTAAACACCTACGCAACGGTAGCCAAAACGGTGGAGTTGCCAACCGCCAGCCGTGCTGTGGGTAGTGCAATAGGCGCAAACCCCGTGGCTTTTTTAATACCTTGCCACAGGGTGATCAAATCGACCGGGGAGTTTGGGCAATACCACTGGGGAGCCAGCCGCAAATCGGCCATCATTGGCTGGGAGGCAGCAAAAATTGACAATTTAAGCATTGTATAAATATGGATTTGCAACAAAGAATTGAACAAGCCGATTGGGCAACCATAACCGAAAGCCTGAACGAAAAAGGTTACGCCGGCATCCCGGCTTTACTATCGGCAGAGGAATGCGATATGCTGATTGCCCAATACGGCGACGATACCCGCTACCGTAAAACTATCCAGATGGAGAAACACGGCTACGGCCTGGGGCAATATAAATATTACAACTACCCGTTGCCCGGCATAGTGCAGCAACTGCGCGAAGGGGTTTACCCACACATTGCCCCTGTTGCCAATAACTGGATGAAGGCGCTGGGTATTGAAAAAACCTTCCCCGGCACCTTACATGAGCTGACCGAACTTTGCCACCAACATGGCCAGTTGCGCCCCACGCCACTGATATTAAAGTACGGCAAAGGCGGCTATAATGCCTTGCACCAGGACTTGTACGGTGAGGTCTTCTTCCATATGCAACTGGTGGTTTGCCTTAACCAACCGGGTACCGATTTTGTAGGCGGCGAATTTGTGCTGGTGGAGCAGCGCCCCCGGATGCAATCGAAAGCCATTGTGTTAAACCCCGGCAAGGGAGGCATGCTTATCTTCACCACCAACTTTAGGCCGGCCAAAGGTACCAAAGGCTATCACCGGGTAAACATGCGGCACGGGGTGAGCGAACTGAGCAGTGGCGAAAGGCATACGCTGGGCGTCATTTTTCATGATGCCTCGTAAAATTTGCTTTTATTTGACCGCCCCTGTGCAATGCCGCTGCCTGTTCTTGCGTTAGCTGATTATATTTGCACAAAATTGCCCCTTTATGCTTAAGAAAGTACTGCTGCTGTTAACCGTTGTTTTTGCCATTGCCACCGCCCGGGCCCAAACCGCCGAGGAGGTTTATAACCACTACCTCGATTTTAACCTCGCCCGTATCGACGGCATAAAAGGCACCGCAATTGAGCAGGGCGAAAACCTGTTACCCGATACCGCCAAGCTGCCCGCCAAGGTTCGCATAAACTTTTATTATTCCATGGGGAAGCTGTACGAGGACAATGAGCAAACCGTTAAGGCACAGGAGTATTATGAAAAGGTAGCTGCCGCCGTACCTAATTACTATGTGGTACAGCGGGCTTTAGGCTATATATATGCTAAGCAGGCAGAAAGCTACGCCGATAAACTAAACGCGACGGCATCAAACATCAGCGAGAACAAAAAGGTAATGGCTCAATATACCGCGGCGGCAAAAAAAGCTATCCCATACCTGGAAAAGGCCCAGGCTTGCGACCCGGACGATGATACCTTAACCCGTATTAATATACTCCTAAAAAACACAAAAGATACCGCCGGCATAGCCAACTTAAAAGCAAAGCTGGCTGCGCTATCAAAAACCTGCATCGACCTGCTGGACGATAAATAAGCTTAAAACTCCAGCACCTGCCCCTGACGCGGGTAAACCAAGTTCATCTGCCGTTTAATATTAAGGTAATTTAGCTGTGTTTTTATTTTGTTGATGCTGCGATAAGGAGGCTTGAGGTGCGTAACCACCACTTTTAAACCCTTTAAAGAGGTGCCCGAAACCTGGGCGAGTACATCCAATTCGTTCATGAGTAAACGTGGCGTAAGATGCCCGAAAAGGCTTTTGTCCGGCTGTTCGCTTGGGTAGCTTACCTCAATCATCAAGGCTTTTAATTTACCGGCAGCCACCAGCGGGGCAACGGCTTCCCATAGTTTGTGCAGGTTTTGGCTCTTCTCTATCTCATCTGCACCTGTATCGCCCAAATACAACACGTAACTATCCTTGCTGCGTAGCAAAAAGGCTGTACTTGTTAAGTTTGAATGGGCAAGCGGGAACACCTGCACCTGCATTTCGGTATTGTCAATATTGGTTTCATTACCGGGCTGTAGGGGGCTGTAATGGTATTTTTTTAGTTGAGGCTTAGCACCGTCATCCGCAAAGTTTGCCCAGCTTTCCCAGGTAAAATAGTGGGTTTTCAGCGTTTCGAGGGTGCTTTGCAGCCCGTAGATGTTTTTGGTGCTATCCTCCGGAGAATTAATGATCAACCCCGAGATATGATCGAGATGCGCATGCGAAATAAAATATCCTTTTATATATTGCTTTAAAATTTTATCGCCCCGTACAGAAAAGACTTTATTGCTGATTGATTTCTCTATCCCCGCGTGCAAGGTGCCTGCATCCATGCATACGTAATTATCAGAACCTGCCGGCGCTACCATGTACGCAGAAAGATTGCTCTCGTCTATCCCGCCTAAAACGCCTAAGGGGACTATGCGGAACGATGAAGCTGCGGCTGGTGCGGGCGTGGATTTATGCTTTACCCTGTGCTTGCGCTGAGCAAATACAAAAACGGGCACCAGGAACAGGCAGGTTAATAATAGTAGTCTACGGTACAGGTGCATAAATGGGGAATTGTGTTATCAAAAATAATCATCCGTTTAAATAGAAAGCAATTATTTATAAACGCGGTTTGAACGAAAAACTTTTACTTTGCCTTTGTATGAAAGTTAGCCAGATAGCTGCCAAAGCTATAGTCCGTATATTTTTTATTCTATTGCTGATAGCGCTTATTCCTTTTTTGCAGGGAGATACTGCTAAACTACAGCACCTATATATTACGCCAAAGCATGCTTATATGCTTGCTTTCCCTATCCTGCTGATACTGGGTTTCATCACCCTGTTGGTAATTTGCTCTATCAAAAAATACAACAAAGCCGACCTTAACTGGTTACTTGTGGTAAATACCGTTGTATTGATTGCTTACGCAGCAACCTTATATATCGGCCTCTATAAATTCATCAAATAAACGGTCATTCAGTCTTCATCTTTTTCTTCGCAGCTGCCTTAACCTCGTAATCTCCGCCAAGCAGGTAGCCCCAGGGTTTCAATGCATCTATCCTATCGAAGATTATTTTTAAGATAGCGATGAGCGGAATAGACAGGAACATCCCCGAAAGCCCCCAAAGCATCTCGCCCAGTATGATCCCGATAAAGGTGATCAGCGCATTCAGCCGCACTTTAGAGCCTACTACCGCCGGAAGTAAAAAGTTGGCATCCACCGCGTGGATACCTATTACGCTTATGCCAACCGTAACCGTATCGCTAAGGGTGCCGGTTGCAAATGTTATCAAAACACTTAGCAGCAAAGCCGTAAAAATACCCAGGTAAGGGATGATGTTAAACAATCCTACAATAAGCCCAAGCAGGGCAGCGTATTTGATCCCGATGATCCAAAAAGCGGTTATGGCAACCGCAGCAACTATTACCATTTCCAGCAGTAAACCGAAGATGTACTGGCGCAGTATTTTTTGTACGTTCTCGACAATATCCACTACCACGTGCGAATCGTCATCATGAAAAACTGACACCACAAAACGGAACAGCAAGCGCCTGTAAAACAATATAAAAAAGGTAAATATCATGATGAACACGTAAAACAGCATCAATGACGAGATAGCCCCGAAGGTAGTCTCCAGCATGGCCCCGCCGGATGCCATTATTTTACGCGCGGTAGTATCTACGTAAACCATTTGCTTGGTAGAGTCGATATGGAAGGCGTGGTGTACCCATTCCTGCAGCCCTTCGATAGATTGTGCTACCTGTTTCTTCAGCATCGGCCAATCATTACTCAGGTTGGATATTTGCGCACCAACCAGGTAAAGTATCCCGCCTACAAAACCCACTAAAAGTATGATGGATAAAAATGATGATGCGCTGCGTGGCAGGCGTAATTTGCGCTCCAAAAAATTAGCCACGGGCAAT
>NZ_CAMLOV010000077.1 GCF_946481715.1 uncultured Mucilaginibacter sp.
CCAAACCCGTTAAGTAAATAAAATCTCTTCTTCTCAAAGTGTTTCCTCCAATTGTTTTCGGCCGTGCTAAGCCGCCCGGCTGTATATTATGATAACTTTTTTTCTATCCACAGGAAAGTAAGCGCTGCAAGCAGCAGGATATAAAAGTAAATTTTCGGCACCTCAATCTGAAGTTTTTGCTGTATCTGTTTTGTTACAATATGGCGTGGTTGGTTTTCCCTGGCATGTTTGGTAGTAGCCGCCATTTTTTCAGCTGCCTGCACGCTCTCCCACTCCGTTTTGTTGTAGGCATACCACCACTCAGTTTTGCCATTTTGCGCAATGGATTGCCAGCCGGATCGCTCCGGCCAATAAGTGGCACCCCGTTCAAAAGATATGGCCGGGTTTTGCCTTGCAGCTACCTGCTCGCCATTAATTGTTATTGCCGATGCCCCGGCAATTTGCAACTCCGCGGGCTCGCCGGCAACCGGCAAAAAGCTAATGGAAAAATTATTTTGAAGCGTACTATCCTTACGTGCAGCCTTACTGATCAATGCTGACCATAACGCAGCGTAATCCTGTTGGTTACCGCCAAGCACCCAACTATGGGTGTTACCCAGCGTGCTGAAAACCACTTTACCGGTGCCTGCAATAGTGCTGCTTACCAACGTCCGGTTTTGGGGATTGGTAACCATAGGCTGCGTTCCGTTTTGATAACGGATATAGTTTGTGCCGTTGTTTAAATGAGCCGACCCGCTATGCTTGCCATTAATAATTATGGCGGATAGCATTTCTTTTACCACAGATTTTTCCAGCAGGAAATCTTTTTGCAGCCAGGATGTTTTGCCGGTGCTATCTGCCTGCACAATAACGCCTAAGCCGCTGTTTTCTACTTCCTGTTTAAGGGCGAAGCCCTCGGCACTGCTTAAACCGTTTAAGGTGGACAGATCGCCTATTACCACATCAAATTTATTTAGGGTGGATGCCGATAGCCTATCCAGCCCAAACTGCGGGGTATTGATAAACTCGCTGCTGAATTTACCCTTGCTGATGGCGGAGCGGGTGGCAACAGCATACCCCTGCTGGCTAAGCCAGTTCTTTAAAAACCGCGTTTCGAAACCGGGCGATGCTGAAAGCATCAATACTCTTAATGGTTTTACGGCCTCAATTTGTACCGGTATGCTGCCGATGGTTGTTGTATCGCCATCGCTTACCGCCTGCAATGTATAAATAATCCGCCCGATAGTTTTCGGCATTGTCGCCAGTTGGAAGCCTGCACGGCTATCAGGCTTTACGCTGATGGTATCTAAAACGGTGTTCAGCCCTTTTAGCAATAGTTTTATTTTTTTTGCCGAGGGGTTATGGTAGCTGCCTTGCACGCGCAGTTCTTCGCCTGTTTTTAGCTTGCTCTTCCATTTAATGTGCGTTACCCCTGCGGCTGCTGTCGCGGGGTGGAATGCCACCGCTGCGCTATCCAGTTGCGCCAATTGCGACCCGCTCAATCCATCGCCATAAATATGCAGCGGACTGCCTTTGAGTGTGTCTGTAAGTTCATCCAACCCATTTAGTAAAACCGCCGTTGGGTAAGCCTTTTTCATAGACTCATCAACAGCAAATACTTTCTGGTTAGTGCTGTTTTTCAAGCTATCAGCATTAAAGCCTTTAGTCAACAGGATAAATTCATCCGCCTGGTTTGCACCGGAAAACTTTTGATAGCTCACCGGCAGGGCACTACAAGCCAGCATCGCAGCGACTACCAGCACCGCAAGTAGCCGCCACATCAGCCATTTCTTATTCGTGCGGCTTAGTTCCTGCCAAAGCAGGAAGGCGGCCAGCAAAATGCAAAGCACAATCACCACGGTATTCCAGTCGGACTGCATCATGGCTTAGCTTTTTTAAGGTTTTTATAATAACTGCGCGATAGGCCCATATCGGAAGGCTGGCTTTCGGTTGACGGCGTTACTTTGGGGTTGGCAAGCGTTTTTTGTATCGCCTGTTCCACCGTGCCAATATCATTTATGTTTACCTTTTGTGCCGATAATATCCGCCGCATTGCACTTAGCGCCGGCAGATAAGCCCCCGGCTGTGCCGATGCCCGCAGGCTTAGCTGTTGGTTGGCCACTTGCAAAACCCGCGCGTTCACAGCATTTAGTACCGGTTTGAGTTTAAGTTGCTCCAATACATTCACAGCCTTTTTCAAGCTCTCAAATTGGTCGGCGGCAGGTTTTATTTCCTGCTTATTTACAGGTTGTATTACCTTATCCAGCTCACCCGTTAAGCGTTTATCCAGTTTGATGGGCGTTGGGTTGTAGGCCGTTTTGGCCACGTAGGAACGCGATTTTTGCTGCAGATCCTTCAGCAAGCGCAAAGCTTTATAGGCGAAGGGCAGGGCGGCTTGCGGTTTATATAGGCGTAGCTGCAGCTCTGCCTTCCACATTTCGGTGAGGGTTGCTTTTAGCTGGGCTTTGATGGCAGGTTCGAAAAACTGGGCATCTTCGGCTTTATCATGATCATCGGTGTACTCCTTTAATATTTTGGTGGCATTACTGAAATCTGCCGGGTCGGCCACGCCATCGCTGCCTTTGGGGTCTTCTACGGTTTCGTCTTCCTCGCCTAAAAACTTACCATACCGTAGGCGCAGCAATTTTTGGTCGATACCCAGATCATTACTGCGGGCATTGAATTTTTCTACGGAAATGCTGTCCTTATCCTTCAGCAATTTCTCGGCATCGATAATAATTTGCCGTTCGCTGCGGAAAAATTCGGGCTTGAGGTTGGCACCACTCAGCACGCCGTCCATGCTCAACAATTCAGCAGTATCCTGTATGGCGACCGTAAACACATCTGTACGGCTTTGTTGTCGATGGGTATCTGTCGCTACCACATAAAAATACAGTTCATCGCCGGGTTCCATATCCAGCGCAGGCAGACTTATGAGTTTCTGTACATCATATTGTGGCTGCCCGGAAAATATGGCAGTGAAGTTGAGTTTATACTCTTTAAACTTCACCCCCTCGCCCCTGCCTTTAGCAACGGTAGCGGTAATAACGGCGTTGCCAATGCCATAATCATCCGTTAGCGATGCGTTAATATTCACCTGCTGCGCTTCCCCGGCATCTATGTAGGTGTATTGCTTGGGCGACCGTACCTTTATCTGCGGCGGGGTATCTTTTATTACCTGCACCTGGTAAAGTTCTGACGGTTTTCCATCGATACTCACCTGGTAAAAGCCGGGCTGGCTGATGGTTTTGGATGCCTGCCATTCGGTTCCATCATCGGTATTTTTAAGGCTGATACGCTCCTTATCATTAAATAACAAGAAAGCGCTTTTAACCGTTACGTTGGTTTTGATGGACCAATTTACCGCGGCGCCTTCTTCTACAGAAAGATTAAACCTGTTCTGGCTGCGTTTGGCTTTACGGGTATAAGCGGGTGGGGTAATAATGAGTTCCGCACCATCAATTTGCGGGAGAATTTTTTCCATCGGGAAGGCTTGCTCTGCAATTCCTATTCCCCTCGTCCACTTATACTGCGGATGGTAAAGCATTTTTACCGCTACGAAAAACAGCGTCGATAGCCCCAACAGTAACACCGACCGCCAAAAGCGTTTTGCAAAAGGTTTATGCTCAACCTCTAAATTGCACAGCACACTTTCGGCGTTCGAACGCGTTAGCGACTGTAGAACATTCAACTCACCGGCAGCCATTAAAAGCAGCCCTGTACTTTCCTGCAGTTCGGGGTATTCCTTATCCAAAAAGCTTACGATCTTTTTGTTCTCTACACGCCAAGCGCGATGCAAAACAAGCATCGACCCGAATGATGCCCAGAACACCGGGAAGGCTAACCACACTACCCAACCCAATAGCAAAAATAACCCTGCGGCTACAAGCGCTGTTGCTGTCGACAAAGCCGCATCTGCCAGCACCTGGTAAGTTATCCAGCGGCGGCGCAGCGCGCTTATTTTATATGCTGCCTGCTCAGCCATTGATGGTGGATTTAGTTTTGTGTGATAACCAGCGCTCAATAGCAAAAATCACAAACAAAGCCAACCAAAAATAGCGTGATATGTCTTTTGGGTTAGCTGTAGCAACAGAGGATGGCTTATAACTATTAACAATATTATACGGCATTAATTGCTTATCGCTCAGCACACGTTTGTCGTATTCCGCAGGCACCGTATACGGTTTACCATTTAGCAATTGCAATATTTGTTTGGGGAATGCATCATTCCAAACCATATCGCCCCAGGCGGGGTTGAAATGGCTGTAAAAATGGGAAACATTGGCATTGCCTTGTTGCTCCATGCTCAATACTACCCCACCAAAACCATCTTGCCATAGGGCATCGCCTATTGGTTTGGCTTCTATACGTTTTATTAGGCTAATGTTGCCTGGGTTTATCCAACTGTGTACGTTAACGATTTTGCCGCTCTCGTATTTAAAAATATTTGTTGTGCTTGTTAGCAACCGGTTATTAACCAGAGCATCCGACAGCCAAAACAACCGGGTTTGCCCGGCGGGGATTTGGTTGGGCGAACTATATTGTTTAACAACGGCTTTCCGATCCATAAAACCGGCTGCTGCTTGTAGCGCCGCTTTTAAATAACCCGCGTCGACGGTATGCTTATCTGTGTAAATGGCAATATTTAAAGTTGCCGTGTCAACTACGACGGGTGGATGGGGTACACCTTTCAAGCTTACAAAGGGTTGCCCGTTTCGTACATTTACAGCAATGGTTGGGCTGCCATCGCCCTGTATCGCCTCGGCGCTGAAATTTGTACCGGTTGGTCGGCTATTACCAACAAGCACTTTTATATCGCCTGCATTGCCGAGCCAGGCACCAGCTACCCAGCGGCTTGTGGAATCTGCCAGGGTATACGATCTCCATTTGATGTTCGATTTAATTTCCGGCCTTGCTCCTCTGAAATGGGCAACCCGATTTGGTGTAAACAGATAAACCAGTGTAGCACCATGTACTTTTTCATCCAGTTGCTTAACTAAAGTCCAGTAGTTGACTTGCCTTGCGGTATCTTTTAGGGCGGTATCTGCCAAAAGCTTTTGCAAGTCCTGTTTAGCAAAATCTCTATTGAGATAATGGAATTCATAACCCGCCTTTATCAGCGAATCTACCTCCGGCCTGAATTTTTGATAGCTTTCCCTTAAATTCTCCCGGGGGATTAGCACCCAGCCCTTTGCCTTTTTATTCGGCGAGATGTAAGACCATAGCGGCCCTGCCAAAAAGAAAGCCAGTAGGACAAGCAGCAGGCAGCGCAGCATCAGCAGTAAAATATCCAGTAGCTTTAGGCTGCGGCTGGTTGTTTTGGAGGCTTCGGTAATGAGGGATATGCTGCCCACTTTCAAGGTTTTACCCGGCCGGATGTTCCATAGGTGTATCAATACCGGGATGACGATAGCAGCTAACGCGACGAACCAACTGATGTTTACAAAACTCACTCTACCTTTCTCCCTTCTTCCTCTGTACCAAAAAATCCCGCAAGGCTTCATCCAATGGCTGGGCAGTGCTTAGCATCCGGTAGGCAATGCGTTTGCCTAGTAGTTCCGATTTTATTCCCGCCAAATGCAGCTGCAATCTTTCGGTATAAGTTTCTTTTGCGCGGTGGGTATTTACCTGTATAGTTTCGCCGGTTTCCAAATCTTCTAAAGTAGAATAACCTTTAAAATTGAAATCCAACTCATTCTGCCCCATCAGGTGGAACACAATGATCTCGTGCTTCAAAGCGGCCAGTGATGTGAGTAATGCGTTTATTTCGCCTCCCGTCTGGTACATATCGGTGATAAAAACCAACAACTCCTTGCGCCCGTTGCCTGCGAAAAGCTCTTTATAATGCACTGGTTTAGTGAACGTTCCGGATGGATCAACCTGCTGCAAATGATAAAACAACCTTTGCAAATGCTGGGGATCGGGCTTGGAGGGGAGCGAGAACAGTTCGCCATCCTTAAACACATTCAATGCTACGCTATCACCCTGTAAATTAGCTAAATAAGCCAGTGATGCCGCCAAAAATTTGGCGTAATCTATCTTCTTTACCCCGTCATCATCATGGTTCATGGATGCGCTGGCATCTACCAAAAACCTTACTGAAATACTGGTTTCTATCTCTGATTCGCGGATATAGTACCTGTCGCTGCGGGCAAACATGCGCCAATCCAGCCACCTGAGGTCATCGCCGGGCTGGTAGCTGCGGTACTGGCTAAATTCCAATCCGGGCCCCTTTACGGTGCTTTTGTTAAACCCGATCATAAAGCCATCAATAACCGTTTTCGCCAGCAGTGGCAAATCCTTTATGGCCATTAATACTTTTGGATCGAGCATGTTTTTGATTTCGGATTTGGGATGTTCGATGTCGGATTTTGCACCAACCAGTGCTTATGCGACCAGCGAATTTCTGTGTTTTTCTTTGAAAATCTGTGGAAATCCGAACGATCCGCTAAATCCCGGTTTCTTTTCTTTTTATCACTTTTAACAACTCTTCCGTCACCCTGTCAGAATTTATTCCTTCGGCTTCGGCCTTAAAATTCATCAGGATGCGGTGCCTTAAAACGGCCGGTGCCATGGCGTGGATATCTTCCATCAAAACCGAATACCGGCCTTTTAACAAAGCCCTTGCCTTGGCCGTCAGGATCAGCGCCTGCCCTGCCCGTGGGCCTGCCCCCCATCGCACCCATTCTTTTATATAGGCAACTTCCGTAGTATCGGGCCGGGTGGCACGGATGATGTGGCTTACGTAACGCGTCAGGTCTTCGTTGATGGTTACCTGCCGCACCAGTTCCTGCGCCTGGGTTATTTCTTCGGCGGTTATCACGGCTTTTACATCCGCCTTTTTTGTGCCGGTGGTGCGGTTTAATATGGCAAACTCCTCCTGCTCGGTTGGGTAGCCAATTTTTATCAGCAATAAAAACCTGTCTAATTGCGCCTCTGGTAGCGGGTAAGTCCCCGCCTGCTCTATCGGATTTTGCGTAGCGAGGATAAAGAAGGGTTTATCCAGCGGGTAGGTTTGCCCGCCGTAGGTAACCTCAAACTCCTGCATGGCCTCCAGCAGGGCAGATTGCGTTTTGGGCGGCGTACGGTTTATCTCATCTGCCAAAATAATATTGGCAAACAGCGGCCCTTTGTTGAATTTGAAAAACCGCTTACCCGTGGCGTGGTCTTCCTCCAGTATCTCGGTGCCGATGATATCCGTAGGCATCAGATCCGGCGTAAACTGGATGCGCCTGAACGCCAGGTGCAATGCCTGCGACATGGTTTTTACGATCAGCGTTTTCGCCAATCCGGGTACTCCCTCCAGCAGGCAATGCCCGCCGGCCAGGAATGCAACCAGCAGTTCGTCCAATATATGATCCTGCCCTACAATTACCTTTTGTATCTCGGTTTTTAGCTGTGGTAATTTTGCCAGCAGGGCTTTTATGTTATTTTCGGTAAGTTCCAATCTTATCGTGTTTATGTATTATCCTAATTTTAAATTCCCTCCCTGGGGAGGGGTGCGGCTGCCGGCGCGCAAAGGCAGGGAGGGGTTTGGCCATTTAGTGTCGATTGCACAGCTGATTAAACCCCTACCTCCCCCTTCCCCAAGGAAGGAATCGCTCGTACCCCCGCTCTTTATTTATTTCGGCCACACAAGGTTTCAACCCACATCCCCCAATCCCCCCACAAGATATTACCCTTTTTACTAAATACCATGCTTTTTTACCAAAAACTCAATAAAGTATCTAAAACTTTACAACCTTGTTAGCTTTATAATCCCGGCAGGCAATAATTTTATCCTAATTTTAGGGTTTTGTAACAGATGGCATACGGCGCAAAATTCACTTTTACCAGGTTAAGCTACCACAGCGGCGATTGGGATACCGACCAGCGCATGCCCTCCAACCTCCTCAATTCGTTGGTAGAGTATACCACCATCCCCATCGACCCGCACGAAAAGGTGGTGCCCCTCAGCAGCGACGATATTTTCAACTATCCCTTCTGCTACCTCAGCGGGCATAAGCTGGTACAGTTTGATGCGCAGGAAAAGGCCAACTTTAAAAAGTACGTGCAAAACGGCGGCTTTGTATTTGTAGATGATTGTAACCACGATATCGACGGTCTGTTCGCCAAATCCTTCGAGGCGCAAATGGCTGCCTTGTTTGGGCCGGCAGCTTTAAAAAAGATCCCGAATAACCACAAGCTGTACCACTCCTTTTTTAGTTTTGATAAAGGGCCACCTACTACAGCCTTTGAACTGAACGGCTGGGGTGACGACCTGGTACATGATTACCTAAAGGCCATTGAAGTAAACGGGCGTATTGCCGTTTTGTACAGCAGCAAAGATTACGGCTGCGAATGGGATTACGATTTCCGCAACAAGCGCTTTTTGGCAGAAGACAATACCAAGTTTGGGGTAAATATTATTGTGTACGCCATGAACTCCTGATGGCTAATACTTATGTTTGTGAATACATAAATTTGAATGGCAGATACCTATTATATATTGAAGGATAGTGAAAAAACCGGACCCTTTCCCTACGAAGAATTGATAGAAAACGGGCTGGAGTTTGACACTCAAATTACCCCTGTAGGGGGCGATGTTTGGGAAAACGCATCAGATAGGCCGGAGTTTTTCGAGTATTTCGAAGCAAGGGGTTTTTACTTCCCTACCGAAGATAACCTGGCGGGTTTTGGATGGCGCTTGCTGGCCTACATCGCAGATTCGTTTATCACGTCTTATCCAACCTCGTTTTTCAAGCCGGCCAACTTTAACGAGATCTACCAAAGGATATTGAACAACACTTACACCGACTCTGATATGCTGGACGTTATTAAGGCCAGTCTGCTCAGCTTTGTTGTGGTAGCTTTGTATCATACTGTTTGCGAGGCCTCTGCAATGCAAGGCAGCCTCGGCAAAAAAATATTCAGGCTGGTTGTGGTTGATGCAGATGGGCGCAGGCTAAGCATCGCGAGAGCTTTGCTGCGTAATGCCGGCAAATTCGTCTCCGGCTTTGTTATTCTCATTGGTTATCTGAGCGTACTTTGGGACCCATTGAAACAGGCCTGGCACGACAAATGGGCAAAAAGTTACGTGCTTGTGCGCAACCGCTAAGCCTTGCTAAAATTCGCTGTTATATCATTATATTAGGCTTTTAATCGTATCACCTTGAAAAGAAAAGATTTCCTTTACCTTACCGGCATGGGCATCAGTGCAACCATGCTTAGCAGGATGACCGCCATGGGCAGCCCTGTAGTGCCCGGCACCCGTATGCGCGACGTAGATGTGGCCATTAAAAAACGCATGGCCGATGTTGCCCTCAACGCAGCACGCAGCAAAGGCGCCACCTATACCGATGCCCGCATTGGCCGCTACCTTAACCAGTTTGTGGTTACCCGCGATAAAAACATCGAGAATATTGTAGATACCGAAAGCTACGGCATGGGCATCCGAGTTATTGCCAATGGCTGCTGGGGTTTTGCCGCAACCGATAAGCTGGATAACGACAGCATTGCCCGCGCTGCAGAAAACGCGGTAGCCATAGCCAAAGAAAATGCCCGCATCCAAAGCGAACCGGTGCAGCTGGCCCCGCAAAAGGGTTATGGCGAGGTAAGCTGGAAAACGCCTATCGAGAAGAACGCCTTCGAGGTGCCGATGAAGGATAAAACCGACCTGCTACTATCCGTAAACGATGCCGCTTTTAAAAACGGCGCCAACTACGCGCAGTCGGTATTGTTTTTTGTGAACGAACAGAAATACTTTGCCAGTACCGATGGCTCCTACATCGATCAGGATATCCACCGCATATGGCCCATTTTTGGTATTACCAAAATAGATGATAAAAGCGGCAAGTTTGAAACCCGTAGCAGCTTAAGCGCACCGCGTGGCATGGGTTACGAATATTTGATGCCCCGCGAAAGCGACAAAATAAAAAGCCAAACCACGCTGTACCGCGACCGCTACGATATGCTGGAAGATGCAGGGGCAGCGGCCCTGCAAGCGGCACAAAAGCTAAAAGCAAAATCGGTAGAACCGGGCAAGTACGACCTGGTGCTTGATCCGAGCCACCTTTGGCTTACCATCCACGAATCTGTTGGGCACCCTTCCGAGCTCGACCGTGTGCTGGGTTATGAAGCCAACTTTGCCGGTACCAGCTTCCTCACGCTGGATAAATGGGAATCGAAGAAATTCAAGTTCGGCAGCGAGCATGTGAATATTGTTGCCGATAAGCTGCAGCCGGGTTCGCTCGGTGCGGTTGGGTACGATGACGAAGGCGTTGGCACCAAACAATGGGATATTATAAAGGACGGTATACTGGTAAACTACCAGGCCATCCGCGACCAGGCGCATATCATCGGCCTAAAAGAATCGCAGGGCTGCTGTTACTCGCAAAGCTGGCAGGATGTGCAGTTCCAGCGGATGCCGAATATATCGCTGCAGCCGGGCAAAACACCGCTAAGTGTAGAGCAGATGATTAGCAAGGTAGAGAAAGGCATTTACATTATTGGCGACAGCTCCTTCTCTATCGACCAGCAGCGTTATAACTTCCAGTTTAGCGGGCAGCTTTATTACGAGATAAAAAACGGTAAAATAGTGGGTATGCTAAATGATGTTGCCTACCAGGCCAATACGCAGGAGTTTTGGAACAGCTGCGCCGCCGTTTGCGATAAAAGCGATTACCGTTTAGGCGGCTCGTTCTTTGATGGTAAGGGCCAGCCAATGCAAAGCAGCGCAGTATCTCATGGTTCTTCAACTGCCCTGTTTAAAGGGGTTAACGTAATTAACACAGCAAGAAAAATTTAAGATATGGCTATTTTAACCGAAGACGAATGCAAAGCGATATTAAAAAAAGCGCTTAGCTACTCCAAAGCCGACGAATGCGAAATAAGCCTTAACGGGTCCGATTCTGCCAATATCCGTTACGCCCGTAACTCGGTATCAACCAGCGGCGCGTTAAGCTCTACCAGCATGGCCATTTCATCAGCCTTTGGCAAAAAACTGGGCATTGTTACCCTAAACGAATATACCGATGAAGCTATATCAGCAGCCGTAAAACGTTCGGAAGAGCTGGCAAAACTCGCCCCGGAGAACCCCGAGTATATGCCGTTTTTAGGCCCGCAAACCTATGCGCCATCCGCCAAAATGTTTGTGCCTGCAACAGCAGCTATTACCCCGGCACAGCGCACTACTATGGTAGCGCAAAGCCTTGATGTTGCCAAACAAAATAAGCTAACCGCCGCCGGCTTTTTGCAAAACAGCGCGGGTTTTTCGGCCATGATGAATTCGCACGGGCTGTTTGCTTATAATACCTCAACAGATATTAACTTTTCGGTTACCTTGCGCACAGCAGATAGCCAGGGATCGGGCTACAGCACCAAAGGTTATAACGACATTGCCAAACTGGATACCCTTGCTTTTACCAAAATTGCTGCGCAAAAGGCAAGCGGATCGGCAAATGCGCGCGCCATTGAGCCCGGTAAATACACCGTGATATTAGAACCTGCTGCAGGTATTGTGTTGCTTGAGCAGCTTTATGGCAGCCTTGATGCCCGCAGCGCGGATGAAGGCCGCAGCTTTTTGAGCAAACCCGGCGGCAAAACCAAGCTTGGCGAAAAACTGGTTGATGAGCGCATCAATATCTACACCGACCCTTCTCACCCCGACCTGCCGAGCAGTAGCTGGGGCGGCGACGGGCAGCCGCAGGTAAAACGCAGCTGGATAGAAAAAGGCGTAGTAAAGAATTTTACCTATTCGCGTTTTTGGGCGCAAAAGAAAGGCGTTGCGCCTATCCCCGGCCCCGGTAATATTATTATGGATGGCGGCACCCAAACATTAGAAGAGCTGATAAAAGGCACCGAAAAAGGCATACTGGTTACCCGCCTGTGGTACATCCGCCCGGTAGACCCGCAAACCCTGCTATTTACCGGCCTTACCCGCGATGGTACCTTTTACATAGAGAACGGCCAGATAAAATTCCCGATAAAAAACCTGCGCTTTAACGAAAGCCCGGTTATTATGCTGAACAACCTGGATGCCCTGGGTAAAACGGAACGCACCGTAAGCGGCGAAAGCACCCAGAACGCTATGATACCACCAATGCGGATAAAGGAGTTTACGTTTACTTCGTTATCAGACGCGGTGTAGAGAATAATGGCATACGAAGTACATTTATATTTAGGAACAGCGCTGATCGGCGAAAAATCAAATTATGATTACGCTGTTGGAGAAAAACACGCCTTCTTATTCTATTTAAGAGCGGATGTAGATGCAGATTACGACGAGTTGGAAGCGGAAAGCATTATTGAAAATGCAGGACTGGATAACGTCGAATTTTCGAGAGTAGGAAAAGTGAGTCCAGAAAAAGCAGCTTCAAGCGAAAAAAAACAATTCATCGATAGCGCTATAAAAACTGGCTCCTGTATCGTCTTATATGGCGAGCCAATTATTTAGATACGAGATGTCATATGTAACGCTCTCCAATTGGGAGAGCGCTACATATGTTGAAAATGGAGAAAGGTACTGAGCAGCAAAAATCTAAAATCACAGGGAGGCCGGTAAGCATTTTGCTTACGGGCCTCTTTGTTTTACCACCGCGTCATTGTCGTACGAGGTCCTAACCACCGCGTCATTGCGAGGTACGAAGCAATCTCTACGTTGGACAAGCCACCATGCAAAGCGGTCATACTAAGCGGTTATGCATAGCTTAGAGATTGCTTCGTTCCTCGCAAAGACGATGGGGTAATTGGCGATGCGCAGTAATTACAGCGTAAACGTAACCTTCGCCAGCACAAACCTGCCCGGAATGGTGTAGCTGCTTTGCGTAAACGTATTGGCCGATAGGTACAGCGCGCTATACGTTTTGGTGTTGAACAAATTCTGGGCGCTTAGCTCTACATCGGCTTTAACTTTTTTGAATTTGTAGCGGATGCTGGCATCGGCAAACATGTACTTCAAATCGTTGGCTTGCTGCTGATGGGTGTAGTAGTGATCGCCTGATATGGCGAAGAATACATTCTCCAGCGGGTTATAATTAACCGATGCCTGCTGAATCAGCCGCTCGAACTTGCTGGTTGATGCTACAGCGGAAGATTTGCTGGTGGTTTGGTCGTACCCCGCCTTGTAGCTAAAGTTTACCTTGCTGCTCACCTTGGTATCGGCACCAAAATTTACGCTTTTAGAAACCGTGTTATAAGGCAGGATAACGTTGTTCAGTATTTGGTTTAGCTTGGTAGTTTGCACTGCAAGCCCCGCGCTAAAGGTAGTACGCAGGCTAAATGCATACTTGCTGATATTGCCCGCCAATCCCCACGAATCGATATTGTTATTGTAAGGCAGTACAATGCGCTGCTGTATGTTATTGGTTATGATGCTGGATGCGATGTTATTGGCATTTTGATGCGTGTAGGAGGCATTAATGCTAAAGAAAAACAACTGTATGGCCCTGCGGAAGTTAAAGCCCAGGTTTGCCGATTGTGTTTTGCGTTCGGTAAGGTCGGCATTGTTGGCGTAGAGGCTGCGGTAGTTTTTGAGGATGTAGCCATTATATACATCCTGTATGCTGCCGATATCGTTACGGAAACTATAACCTGCCGAAAAGAAATTCTCAATCCCGCTTTGGTATTTTACGTAAAGCCTGGGGTTAAAATACAGGCGGCTCAGGCTTTTATCCAGCCCATAGTAACCGTCCTTATAATCGATGTTGAGGTAATTTACAGGGAGGCTTATGTTCACTTTCCAGGTATCGCCGGGCAGGTCGTAACCCGCCTCGGCATACAGCTTGCGGCGCTGCCAGTCGAGGTTGTTCACGGCGCTATCCCCCAACAAATTAGTGGTGTTATTCAGCTGGGTTACGTTTAAACCCGATTTAAGCGTTTGCGATTGCAGGCTAAAACCGGCGCGGTAACTCTGCGTAACCTTATTGCCCGGTATTTTATACCCCACATAGTTATTGGTGAACCAGGTGGGGATATCGGCCGTTTGGGTAAGCTGTTTGTACGCTACCCCATTGTTAAAAATATCGGGGTTTAAACCGGGGTCTATCACACGGTTCTCCGGCTCGGTGCTGCGGTTTAGGTAGCTATACAGCTCGATGATCTTATTGGTTTTAAAGGTTTTCATGTAATTGAATTCGTTGGAGATATCCATCAAATTATCCTTAAAAACCTGGTTAACGGGCGTGCCGTTGGTTACCAAAGCCGAGTAGCCTGTATTTTTGCTATAGTCGGCTATGAAATTATCCGACAGGTAAAATTTCTTCTGATTGATATTGAGCCCTAATTGCGCATGCATAAAATCGGGGCGGCGCTTGTTGTTCTGTACCTCGGCATAGCGTATGGTATCCGCAGGCAAATAAAACTCGCTGAACTTGGTATAGCTCTGCTTCTGTGTATCGTGCAGGTAGGATAGGTTGGCACGCAGTTGCACATCGTTTTTTAGGTTAACCAAATTATTCAGGTTGAGGATCCCCGCCTGGTTAAACAGGTAACGGTTGCGCGGCAGGTCCGGGTCGCCGGCGGTACCTAAAGAAAGTACGGTTGCCGGCTTATCATTATCCAACCGCGAAAGATAGCCAGCGTTATTATGCGCTACCAAATCGCCCGCCACATCAAAATTGGTGTTGTTTACCTTAAGGTAATTAATGGCTTTATACTTATCCTTAAACATCATGGCGTTGATGTCGGCGTAGTATTTATCGGGCAGCCCTGCGCCTAATGTTTCCTGCCCTACTACCTGCATCTTAGCATCCTTTTTCATGCTGAGATTGATGGCCACGTCTTCGCTTACTACCTTGTCCTTTAGCATTTTTATGGGCTGGTGGTTCTCCATCACCTGTACTTTATCTACCACCCCATTGGGGATAGAACCGGTAGCAATGTTATACTTATCATCCAGCAGGTTATCGCCGCCGATGTATAAGTTAGATATTGCTTTGCCGTTATAATTGATCTTGCCGTCCTTCTCCACCGTAACGCCCGGCAACTTCTTTATCACGTCGCCAATCACCCTATCCTGCGGGCTGGCAAAATCAGATACCTTATAATCCAGCGTATCGCCGTGCGCACGCAGCCGGGGCTTATTATCTTTAATGGTGACCGTTTTTAATTGGTTAGCCGCGCCCGAAAGTTTAAAGTTGTAGGGCGTGGTAAGCCCTTCTACCTTTGCCGTTGCTTTTTTGTAGCCCACGCAGCTAACCGATAACTGCAAATTTGCTTTATCCGCATCTGCGGGGATGGCTATTGCATAGCTACCCTTATCATTAGTGGTGGTGTATGCCAATATCAGGTTGCCGGTTTTTAAGTTAACACTGGCGAAAGAAACACCCTTGCCAAGGCTATCGGTTACCGTGCCTTTTATACTTTGCGCGTGGGCAAAGCAGTAGCACAGCATACATAAAATGAATGCTAACACGCGTTGGTATGGCATGCTCATTTCTTTTCGGGTAACTCTATGGGGTTATTGATAACTGCCGCAGGGCCATTGCTGATCATTACCGACCGTATTGGACCACCAGGACCACCGCCCGGCCCACCGGGACCACCCGGGCCAGGGCCACGCATTACGTTGCCACCACCTGCACCGCCACCCATAGCAGCCATAAAAGCTTGCGGATCTTTACGCATGGCTTCCTGCAGCTTATTAAATTCCTTTTCGGAAGTTTTTACGGCGTTGGCTGGTATTGCAATTAAATTAGGGTCGGCATTATCCTCGGGCCCTCCAATTCTTATTACAGCGCCACCTGGCACCGGCGGCGCTTCTGTGGCTACTACAGCGGGTTTGTCCGATGGAACAACCTGCTCCAATCCATCAAATTTAAATTCTACTTCTTTGTTGGTATCGTAGGCCTCAACAATAAGCCCCGGTAAACCGTTCAGTTTCCATGGCCCTGCGCGGAAAGGCAGGTCGGGGCAAAACCAGGCGGTATAATCGCGGCCTTTAAAGTGAGCTGTTGCCTTTTGGCAAGCCAAGGTGCCAAAGGTGGCGGTATCGGCGCTTATTTTCCAGTCGATTTTTGGCAAAGGTTCGTCTATCAGGTAGGGCGTAATCAATAGTTCCTTACGCATCATTTTGTTTTGAGCCGGAAACTGGTATATCTCGGCGCGGGTAGTTGGTTTGCTGCCGGTTACTTTAATATTTACATTGCCGCTGCCCTTTTGTTCGGCCAGTTGTTGCTCAACTTGTTTGCGCATTAAGGCATCCTGTAGTTTGCGGTCGTAGCTTTTATAGGCACTGCTGCTTTGCCCCAAAAAAAGCACCATGTTCTCGGTATAAGGTTTGTCTTTGGTGGTCGTATCGCGCAGGTGCGAAAACTTGTAATGCACAATGGCCTTTGCCATTTCGGGGCTTTGGGCCTTAACGTTAAAAACGATAATGCCGAAGGTTAATAGTAAAAGTAAGCTTTTCATTTTACTGTGATATTTTAATTAAGTTAAAAGGGTTGGAGTTGTTAAAAAGGTTAGAAAGGTTGTAAGGGTGATCCGGCTTTTCATTTTACTGTGATGTTTTGAATGAAATTTAGGGCTGTGATTAATTATATAGCAAATGTAACTATTCAATTAGTTAATCTACGACAGTTTCGTAGTATTTAACGTTTTTTAACAGTTTGGGGAAAGGTTAGAGAGGTTGGAAAGGTTGGAGAAGTTAGAAGAGTTAAAAAAAGTTGTAGTAATTGGGCGAGCTTAATAGCTGAAGTAGTATAATAGATTAAAGAGGAAATGTGTTACCAAGTTGAAAATTATACCTTTCTAATTCTCCTAACTTTTCCAACCCTTTTAACTTCTCCAACCTCTCTAACTTTTTCAACTTCTACAACTTTTTCAACTCACCCTTACCCGTCCAGCCTATCCTTAATAACCACAGTATCGGCAAGCATATCGTGCAGGGCTTGTTGTTTTTTATTGAAGAAGATAATGAGGTACCCCACAAAAAATGTGGCTACCGAAAGTATTTTGGCAACATTGCGCCCGAGGGCTTTTGATGGGTCTATGCGCTCGCCGTACATATCGCATACGCGTATTTTTAGCAGTTGCTTACCGTAGGTGCCTTGCTTTGGGCCACTTTCCATCATTACGCTATAAACAAGCCTGGCGGGGATGGTAAGGGCAACAATAGCGCCGGTGATGCCGATGCGGACCATCTTATTGTCATCGCCGGGGAGTATAAGCAGCAGGGTTAACATTACCAGGAAAGCGGCCAAAACAAACACCGCCAATACAATAAACCAGTCTACCACCGAAGCGGTTGCGCGCTGATCGAAACTGCCAAAGTATTGCATGGGCAATGGCTGCCTGCTAAAGCCAAAAAGTTGCCGTAGTTCGGCAACTTCATGGGCTTCTTTATAATCGTCCATTTCCGGGGTTTTTACAAAATCGCCCGGCTTTATTTTTCGGTTCTTCAGCTCCTCTATATTAAAGGGGCCTTGTGGTTTACCGGCTACTACCAGCACATATTTATTGGTGGCAGGGCTTGTTGTATTTTTAAGGCCGGGAGCTTGCATATCTGCCAAATTTAATATTTTTTAATGATGCATCCCGGCCCTATTATTAGTACCTTTTTACTTCGAAGCCTGATAGACCGCCTTTTAGTTTGATGTACATTTTGTTCTTAGCGGCATCAAAACCCGGTGTTTCGTAGTGGCTGTTCCCTTTATCGGTAAAACCTTCAAAATCGTTTGACGACAGGCCCGAGCTGGTAACAATGCTACAAGCTGCATCTTTAGGTATCTGAATAGTAACACCCGATACACCGGTATTTACTTCTACATTGGTGGTTGCAAGCGGCTGGCCCATTTTTACTTCAAATGATGCAGCACCGCCGTTGATGGTCAAATTCTTTACTTTAAATTTTTCCAGGTTAAAATCAAGTGCGCTTGCGCCTGTTTTTACGTTGATATCCCACTCCGGCGCTGTATTCAAACTAATTGTGGCCGAGTTCATTTTATCGCTATCCCAGTTAAAGTCTTTTCCTTTTTTATCCCTCATTTTAAGGTTTGCTACAAAGGTGCTTCCTTCCATGCTGTGGGTGTAGTCGTATTTATTATAAAACTCCTTGGTAACTGCTTCAAATAGCTGGCCGGTAGTATCTTTTATGGTATACTCAGATGCGCCACCGCTAATATTTAAAATTGCGGATGTTATGGCTGGCGCATAGGGTTCGTTGTACTTGCTGGCGCCTTCTACTTTAATAACGCCTTTTGAGGATGTGGTATCATTGTCGTCATCATCGTCGTCGTCACCGTAGTCGTGGTCGCTAAAATTCCAGTTATTGTTGTGGTGGTTCCAAAAATAGTTTTTGTGGTTTGGCACAAAAACCAGCAGGCAAAAACATCCTACTACCACAGCAACCTTTAACGCTGTTGCCCAGGCCTCGTGGCGGTTTGCAAGCACCAGGTTTACACCGCCCATGATCAGGAACACCGGCCACAGGGTGAAAACATTACCCCAGTGAAAATTAATAACGTGGTAGTTATGTAGTAAAAATAAGGCTCCGAGGAGTACCAGGATAACGCCCGGCATTATTTTATTGCTTTTCATGATTATATAGTTGTAGGGTTATCGGTTGATTGTTCGTCGTTTTTCTTGGTCAGGTCGAAGCCCGGTGTTTTATCAGCAGTGTTGCTGTCTTCGGCAGGGGCATCGGGGGCTGTGGTTACGCTGGTTGCATTCCAATCGTGTTTTTCCCACGGCTCTTTCTTACGGCCGGCAAAAATAATTGCTGCACCGGCTGCTATGATAACTAATGGCCAAAGCCTGTCGAAATCAAAGTCGGGTATAATATCCATCTCATCAATCAAAAATATAGACCCTAATACGATGAGTATGGCACCGAAGATCATACCTGCGTTGGATGATTTTTTTGGCGGGATGGGCGAGTACACAAAGGGTTGGCCAAAAGGCTGTACCGGTGGCACACGGTAGTCTTTGTAATCAACACCAGGTTTAAAATTAGGGTCGGTAAATGCGTTGCGCTTTGGCAATACAACCAGCAAAATAACGTAGATTAAAAAGCCTGCGCCATGGCCAAAAAACAAGGCCAGGAATATAATACGTACAATTGTTGGGTCGATGCTCATGTAATCTGCAATCCCGTTACAAACACCGCCTATCATTTTGCCGTGTTCGTTTCTATAAAGTTTCTTTTCCATTGTGTTTAGTTTTTTAATTAGTGTTTATATTTTATATCTGTCCAAATTTTGGTGTAATGATCATCTCATCTACATTGGCGCCGGTACTCATGTTATAAATTGTGATGATAGCTGCTGCGATATCTTCAGCCAATACCATCTTGTTTTTATCCACTTGCATCCCCGCCCATGAGTCTGTTAATGTCGAGCCGGGGATTATCGCTGTTACCTTTACTCCGTGTGGCTGCATTTCGAGTTTCATTACCTTATTAAGACCTAACAACGCATACTTTGTTACGCTATACACCCCTGCGTCGGCTATGGGGTTTATAGCTGCAATAGAGCATATATTGAATATATGCCCTTTACCGACAGAAACCATACTTTTACCGAAGAAACGGTACAGTTCGTAGGCAGGCATCAGGTTGGTATCTATCTGTTTTTGGAAAGAATCTTCGCTGTCTTCAAGTATAGGGGCATGCTTGTACATACCCACATTATTCACCAAAATGTCGACGAAACCCATGTTTTTCTCGGTGAATTCGGCAAATTTTTTTACATCATCGCGTTTGCTTACGTCAGCAACCTGGGTAAACACCTGTATAGCGGGCGCTATTTCAAGAAGTTCGGCTTTAAAATCTAACAATTCTTGTTCCCGGCGAGAACAAATAGACAGGTTTATTCCTTGTTTAGCGAAAGCAATTGCCACTGCACGGCCCATGCCTTTTGTTGCCCCGGTTATTAATGCGTTTTTCATGTGTAGGAGTATAGTTTCGCGGTTATTTCCGCAATGTATTCTTATTAAAAGTAATTCAATTATAACAAGCAATAAAGCTTAAAATTAAAAAATGTATTTTTAACCAGTTTTTACATTTACCCATGTTTTATAGTTTAGGAAAATATATACTGTTACTGCGCTTAAGTTTTAAACGGCCCGAAAAGTTCAGCGTTTACTGGGCCGAGGTGATGCGCGAGATGGTTTCCACCGGCATTGGCTCGCTGGGCATCATCAGTATCATCTCTGTATTTATTGGGGCAGCTACTACAATACAGGTGGCTTTCCAGTTATCAAGCCCGCTGGTACCGCTAAGCATAGCCGGTAAAATTGCCCGCGACTCTACTATCCTCGAATTTAGCCCAACCATATCGGCACTGGTTTTAGCCGGCCGTGTGGGTAGCAGCATTGCTTCGCAAATTGGCACCATGCGCGTTACCGAGCAGATAGATGCATTGGAAATTATGGGCGTGAATGCACCAGGTTACCTTATTGCACCAAAAATTATCGCCTGTATAACGATGGTGCCCATGCTGGTTATTGTATCCATTGCGCTGGGTATGACCGGCGGTTGGATAGCCTGCCTGTTTGGCGGCGAAGTAACCCCCTCTGATTATATCATGGGCTTACGCGATGGCTTCGACCCGCTTACTATGCAGGTTGCCCTTGTAAAAGCTACGGTATTTGGTTTTATAATAGCTTCAATATGCGCTTACCAGGGGTTTTATACTTCGGGCGGGGCTTTAGAGGTGGGGCAATCGGCCACGCGGGGAGTTGTGTTTAGTTGCGTAATGATATTGTTTGCCGATTTGGTTATCACCCGTTTAATGCTATGATTGAAGTTAAAGACATCTACAAAACCTTCGGCGATAACGACGTTTTAAAAGGCATCAGCGCTAAGTTTCAAACCGGCAAAAACAACCTCATCATAGGTGGCTCGGGCTCGGGTAAAACCACATTGCTAAAATGTATTGTGGGGCTGCACGAACCGACTAAGGGCAAGGTATTTTTTGAAGAAGAGAACTTTACGGATATGGATTTTACCGAACGTGTGCCCATACGCACCCAAATTGGTATGCTTTTCCAAAACTCGGCATTGTTTGATTCGATGACGGTGGAGGAGAATATCATGTTCCCGCTTAACCTCTTCACCAAACAATCGCACGCCGAAAAGCTGGACCGTGCCAATTTTTGCCTGGAGCGCGTAAACCTGAAAGATAAAAACAAGCTGTACCCTGCAGAGTTATCGGGCGGGATGAAAAAGCGCGTGGGTATTGCCCGGGCCTTATCTATGCAGCCAAAGTATTTGTTTGTAGATGAACCAAACTCCGGCCTCGACCCAAAAACGTCCATCGTAATTGACGACCTGATAAACGACCTGACAGAAGAGTACAACATGACCACCATTGTTGTAACCCACGATATGAACTCGGTAATGGGTATTGGAGACCATATTATATTTTTGCACCAAGGCCAAAAATGGTGGGAAGGCAGCAATAAAGAGATTGCACATACCGATAATAAAGAACTAAACGAATTTGTATTTGCCAGCAAGTTTATGCAGGCAGCCAAGGGGAAGCTTTAGGTTGCAGATAGAGGCAGTTTCCAGTGGGCAGTGGGCAGTTAGCTCCTACCTTAATTTGCAATACGTATATTTGCAAACTTTATCAGCAACGCAAACTGCTTACTGATAAAGCAACCGACTTAATAACTGCAAACTGCCAACCGGCAACTGCAAACTGAAAAACAACTGCAAACTGAAAAATGATCCAACTCCTCACCCCAACCCACTGGAAAGATTACGAGCTGATTGACTGCGGCGACTTTGAAAAACTGGAGCGGTTTGGCAATATTGTACTTATCCGCCCCGAGCCGCAAGCCGTTTGGAGCAAAACGCTGAGTGCCGATCAATGGCAAAAGATCCACCATATTAAATTTAAAGGCCGCTCGGCAACCGCGGGCGACTGGGTAAAAAAAGACCCAAAAACTCCCGACCGCTGGCATATCGAGTATAAGAATGACGATGTGAAGATCAACTTCAGGCTGGCGCTAACCTCGTTTAAGCACCTTGGTATTTTCCCCGAGCAGGCCGTAAACTGGGATTACATCTCTGATAATATAAAACGGTTTAAAACGCCTACACCTAAGGTGCTTAACCTGTTTGCCTATACCGGCGGCGCATCGCTTATTGCAAAAGCGGCAGGTGCCGATACCACACACGTCGATTCGATAAAGCAGGTAGTTACCTGGGCGAATGAAAACCAGGAACTTTCGGGTATTAAGGATATCCGCTGGATGGTGGAAGATGCGCTTAAATTTGTAAAGCGCGAGGTGAAGCGTGGCAAAACCTATAACGGGATTATACTTGACCCTCCGGCATACGGCAATGGCCCCAACGGCGAGAAATGGAAGCTGGAAGATAATATCAACGAGATGATGAATGATGTTATCCAATTGCTGGACCCCGAAGAGCACTTCCTCATCCTGAATACCTACTCGCTCGGGTTTTCATCGGTAATTATCGAAAACCTGATCAAAAAAGCCTTCCCGAGGGTAGAGAACTTAGAAATTGGCGAACTATACCTGCAGGCCACAGCAGGCCCTAAATTACCCTTAGGCGTATTTGGGAAATTTTATAAAAATAAAGCCTGATAGTATTGCTAATTTATATCTTTACACGAAGTATATTTATCTAAATATTAAATAATTCGCATTTTACAAGCTGCACATCTACAAAACATCACCACACCTATGAAATTTAAAAGCGTTCTTTTTTCTGCCCTGTTTTTGCTATGCACGGTAGTGTTTTTTTCTAACTGCACACAAAGCGGCAGCAAATCAGCAACAGACGAAAAAGCGGATACAACTGCAAAGAAAGCCGAAGACGGCCCCGACACTTTAAGCGTAGTAAAATCAACTTACCCCCCTACTGATAAAGCGCTCTACGATTCGCTGCTGAAATTCAATGCCCATGGCGATACCAGCGGCAGGTGGCCGGTTAAAAACCAGCCTACACCACTTGGTGGCGCTATTTTGCCGTTTAAACGCGTAGTTGCATTTTACGGCAACCTATATTCTAAAAAAATGGGCATTTTGGGCGAATTGCCACCAAAAGAAATGCTTGCCAAACTAAAAGGCGAAGTAAAAGCCTGGGAAAAGGCAGATCCGAAAACCCCCGTACAACCGGCGCTGCATTACATAGCTGTGGTTGCCCAGGGTGCAGCCGGGAAAGACGGCAAGTATCGTTACCGCATGCCATTTAAACAAATAGACAGCGTTTTGGCGATGGCAAAAACCGCACATGCACTGGTTTTCCTGGATGTGCAGGTATCTCTTAGTACTATTCAACAAGAACTGCCTTTGTTTGAGCCCTATTTAAAAATGCCACAGGTACACTTTGGTATGGACCCGGAATTTTCTATGAAGGATGGCAGTAAACCGGGTAAAAAAATTGGCACCTATGACGCAGCCGATATTAACTATGTATCGAATTACTTAGCTGGCATTGTTAAAAAGAACGGCTTGCCGCCAAAGATCCTAATCGTTCACCGCTTTACCAAAAAGATGGTAACCAACTATAAAAATATTAAACTGCGCCCCGAAGTGCAGGTCGTAATGGATATGGATGGCTGGGGCGAACCTGACCTGAAAACCGGTACTTACCGCTACTTTATCGACCGCGAGCCGGTACAATTCACCGGCTTTAAGCTGTTCTATAAAAACGACATCAAGAAAGCCCCTCACCACATGCTTACACCAGAGGAAGTATTATCGAGGTATAAACCGCAACCTATCTACATACAGTACCAATAGTGAGTGGAGAATGGTGAGTGGTTAATATCAACCTGCACACCATAAGCAAAGCCCTAAGTTGACCAAACATCAGCTTAGGGCTTTTTTATTGAAAAGGAAATTGCATTTTTGGTTTTACGTATGACTCATAACTCACCACTTCCCACTGACCACTCGCCCATTAAATGGGGTATCATCGGCTGTGGGCGCATTGCGTACCGGTTTATGCTGGGGTTAAATTCGCTGCCGGGCAATATGCTGGCGGCGTCATGGTCGCGCAGAGCAGAGACGGTGGATGCCTTTGTTGCCCAATACGGCGGCAAAGCCTGCAACGGCATAGATGAATTGCTGGCGAGTGATATTGATGCAGTTTACATCGCCACCCTCCCCAATAGCCACGCCGAATATTGCATAAAGGCTTTTAATGCGGGCAAAGCTGTCCTTTGCGAAAAACCTGCTACCTTAAACCTGCCTCAATTAGATGAAGTGCTTGCTGTGGCGAGGGAGAAGAAGGTTTTGTTTATGGAAGGCATGAAGCCGCCCTTCTTCCCGCTGTACCGCAAACTGTTGGAGTATATTGAGCATGACCCTATCGGGAGGGTAGGCTATGTGCGGGCAGGCTCTTCGGTAGCGGATATTAGCCGCGACCATCCCAACTTTAGTTACGAACTAGCGGGCGGCAGCCTGATGGGCATCGGCATTTACGAGGCCTATTTGGCCATTAGCTGGCTGGGGCCAACGCAGGAGGTACAAGCCATGGGTTATATTGATGATACGCAGATAGACATGTTCAGTATCTTTCAAACCAAACACCAAAACGGATATGCACAGGTATATTGCGGGTTCGATCTGCATGGCAAAGGTGATGCTTTAATTTGCGGCACATTAGGCCACATCACCATTCACAAAAACTGGTGGAACCCGGCCAAAGCTACCATTGATTACCTGGACGGGAGAAGCGTAGAGATCAGCGAGCCCTTTACCGATGGAGGGCTGAATTATGAAATAGCCCATTTTGCCGAATTGCTGCGC
>NZ_CAMLOV010000078.1 GCF_946481715.1 uncultured Mucilaginibacter sp.
TAAATACATAACAGGATTATATCAAAATCTGTAAACTTTTTTTAGGACGATACAATTTCTACCAACCAGCCGTTCCTATGGAACGAAGTACTATTTCATTCCTTCGGGATGTTTTGTTGGTAGAAAAACACATTCAGCATTCAACGTTCCATCGGAACGTCTGGTGAATTTGCCCCATGTCCCATCATAGGCTATTATCCTTTAAAGGATGTACTAAAAACGTTGCATCTTCTTTTTATTTAATTGATACGAAATTAATTACATATATTTAAGCCTCTAAAATTTAAACTATTGGGGCTATATGAAAAAACTATACTTTAAGATATTTGCTGTTTTGTTGCTTACAGTTGCTATTGCCGGCTGTAAATTAGATGCACCGGTTTACCCGGATAGTTTGACTGCCGGTACTGGCACCGGAACAGGAACTGGAACTGGCACTGGAACCGGAACCGGGACAGGGACAGGGACAGGGACAGGCACTGGAACGGGAACTGGAACTGGAACTGGAACGGGTACTGGAACCGGGACAGGCACTGGTACCGGAACCGGGACAGGCACGGGTACCGGGACAGGCACGGGTACCGGGACAGGCACGGGAACTGGAACACCTATCGAAAATACGGGTGAAGGCCTTGCCATTGGTGCGGAAAACACCATTCAAATTCAATTTAAAGCAGGCGGCCCAATTAAAACCTACAAAAACAACCTTGGTGTTACATCGCTTTTTGGTACAGGCGGTATCGTAGCAATTGAAAGCACAACTGATACATTTATAATGGGTTTCCTTGGTGCAACGCCGGGCACTTATGATATTAGTGATATACAAGTAGGCAACTATTTCTTGGACCTCAGCCAATCTGGGAAGGTTAAGGTAACATCCTTTTCATTCAATTCTACCACGTTCAAGGGCGCGGCTAAAGGCACCTTCAGTGTAGATTTAACAGATGATAAGGGTGTGGTATTTCCGCATGTTATCGGCTCCTTCAACATAAAAATGTAATCAGAAGCTGGGCAACTGTTGTTTATTGGGCGTAATTTTGTTTATTAAAAATTAGGTGCTACCTTTGCGCCTTAGTGTATTTTTTACACCATTAAAAATAAGCAATATTTGGACGCTGTAATTTCAAAATATAATTATCCGAAAACAACCCTTCGCGTAGCGGTTGCCGCCATGTTTTTTATGACGGGCCTGTGCTTTGCCAGTTGGACATCGCGCATAGCCACCATACAGCAAACACTCGATCTGTCGGAAGCGCAATTGGGAGGAGTTTTGTTTGCATTGCCTGTTGGGTTAATGTGTTCCCTCCCGTTTTCGGGCTGGGTTATTACCAAAATTGGTAGCCGCAACTTGCTAATAGCAGCACTAATTGTTTACAGCATTACGCTGGTTAGCCTCGGGCTTGCCCAAAACACCTTGCAGCTTGTTATTTGCCTGGTGGTGTTTGGCTTTAGCAGTAATTCGGTAAACATATCTGTAAACACTCAGGCAGTAGCTGCCGAAGAGTTGTACCAGCGCCCCATTTTAGCCTCTTTCCATGGGTTGTGGAGCCTCGCCGGGTTCACAGGCGGGCTTATCGGCGTTTTTATGATGCATTTGCAAATGCCGCCGGTAAAGCACTTTGCCATCATACTCGCTGCCATTGTCATTGCAGTTATTGTTACGCTGCCTTATTTAAAAAACGATAAGGTAGTAAATACCGGGCCGGTGTTTGTAATGCCCGATAATTCGCTTATCAAATTAGGCGCAATAGCGTTTTGCTCGATGATATGCGAGGGGGCTATGTTCGACTGGAGCGTTATTTACTTTAAAAAAGTGGTATTGGCCCCTACCGACTGGATAGGTGCCGGCTTTACGGCCTTTATGGCCACCATGGCCTTGGGCCGTTTTGTGGCTGATGGTTTTGCTCATCGCTTTGGCTTAAAGCGTACCATGCAGCTCAGTGGCATACTTACCGCAACCGGGCTGCTTATTGCAGTTATCTTCCCTTATTTTTATACGGCATTAATTGGGTTCCTGTTTGTGGGTGCGGGTGTATCATCCGTTGTGCCTATGGTGTACAGCGCGGCCGGCAAATCAAAAACAATGGCGCCCGGTGTTGCATTAGCGGCAGTATCTACCCTTGGTTTTATGGGGTTTTTAATTGGCCCGCCAATCATTGGCTTTATAGCGGGATTAGCTTCTTTACGGGCCTCCTTTACACTGATAGCCATGATGGGAATTTGCGTTGCCGTTGTATCAACCAAAGCAAAAATTTAAGCCTCGTTCAAATCGGCGTCGCCGGGATTCAATACATATTCAAAATTTTCGTACCCATTGTGAAAACGGAATTTCAGCCGTTCTTTGGGCACGTTAATGTCTAAAGAAATTGCTGCCAAAGTTTCGGGCAGGTTATCTCTAATCAATTTCAGATCGGTAACATGGGGCATTTCTATATGGATGTCCTCGCCTACCGGTTCTATTTTCCATCCCTGTAAATTAGCAGCAGCCAATACATCTATCCATTTTTGCTGGTACGCATTCATAAGCATCGTGTTTGTGCTTATGGGAACAGGCGGGCGGGAGGAAAGTTTTAGGGAAAAGCCATAACCACGCGTCATTGAAGGAACGAAGACAACCGACCGAAGGGAGCTCATTGATTCCTAAGCGAAAAAATAGAACATCAATAATCTCTCGATAAGCAGAGCGACTTGCATAGCAGATTGTCCTGTGTAGAGATTGCTTCGTACCTCGCAATGACGTGATGGATAATGGGGATGGCGAAAAGAAAAAATCCAAAAAATCATATAAATCCGCTCAATCCCGGTTCAGACGCCTCATCACCTCCAAACAAGCCCTGCTATTATGGTAAGGGCATTTCCAAAGGCCGGCTTTGTCTTCGGTGGCCATTACGCTGCCATTGGCATAGATGCCCCAATGCCATTCGCCGTGCTTTTTATCAAGGAGGTGTTCCTTCACAAACTCCCAACTGCCGATGGATAGCTTTAGCCATTTTTCGTCGCCGGTTATTTGGCAGGTATTGTAAAAACCTACCATTGCTTCTGCCTGCGGCCACCAGTGTTTCTCTTTTACGAGGTGATCGGTTGATGGCTCATATTCGTACCAAAGCCCGCCGTCGGCATCAATGCCTTCCAGTGTTGCTTCGGATATCGCTAAACACAGTGCCTTTGTCTTCTCAACCAGTTCGGTGTGATGAATTGCCTCGGCAGCTTCCAGCATCAGCCAGGTTGCCTCGATGTCGTGCCCGTAGGATATGATGTCCGATTTGGCGTTCCATTCCTCATCAAAAAACAAAATAAGGTGCTTGGTTTTGCTATCAATGATATGATCGGTAAAATTATACAGCAGGGTTTCTATCTGCGCCCTCAAACCTTCATCGGGCCAAATAGTGTACAGTGTGGTGTATGCCTCCAAAACATGAAGGTGGGTATTCATGCTCTTTTTTTCGTTGGCATCTTTAGCGCTTAAGCGCAGATCGGCTAAGGGTTGCCAGTCGCGGGTAAAAGCTTCCAGGTAGCCGGTGTTTTCGGCGTCGTAACTTTTCTCTACCAATAAATGGTATAGCTTTTTGGCTTCTTCCAGTACATTTTCTTCGCCTGTTGCCTTGTAAAATTCGCTGAGCGCATAAATAGTAAAAGCAGATGCGTACACCTGCTTTTTGGTATCTAAAGGGTGGCCCTCGCCATCAACCGTCCAGTAAACGCCGCCATGTTCGTCATCAATAAAATGGTTGATAATATACATGTAGGCAATAGTAGCCACACCTAAATATAGCGCGTTATGGGTTTGGTTATAAGCCGCCGAAAAGCTCCACAGTATCCTTGCATTCAGTACCGAGCCCTTTGGCGAACCCGGGATAACTTTGTTATTGCTATCTATCTTGCCAAAAAACCCGCGAGCCCGCTCATCGATCGTATTATCTACCCAATAATTTAGGATGTTCTCCAATTCCTCTTCAAGCTCCGCTTTATAACCGCTTAATGTACCGCTCATTACCTTTAAACCAGCTCTTGTAACGTTTTGTTGTTATTAATAATGGTATTCAGCGTGTTTACGGATGCGGCCGAACGCAAGCCATCGGCGGGGGTGTTCATCACGTAATCCAGCAGTTTATCTACCGTAGTAGTTGCCACATGCATACGGGTATCTGATGATGCGTAGTAAATAAACACGGTATCGTCCTCGTCTTTTATCCATCCATTACAGAACGCTACGTTGCTTACGTCGCCAACGCGTTCGGCACCTTCGGGTGCCAAAAAATAGCCGGCGGGCTTGTAAAGTACCTTGGTCAGATCATTCAGATCCGTCATAAACATATATAGCGTATAGCGTAAGCCCGCAGCAGTATTGCGTACCCCGTGCGCCAGGTGCAGCCAACCTTTGTCAGTTTTTATAGGCGTTGGGCCCTGCCCGTTCTTGGCCTCGTAAACGGTATGGTATTGCTTATTGTCTATAATGGTTTCCTCATCCACCACAGCATTTTTCATGTTATCGCAAAGCCCGAAGCCGATGCCTCCACCCTTTCCGGCGCTGATGAACCCATCCTGCGGGCGGGTGTACAACGCGTATTTGCCATCCACAAACTCGGGGTGCAGTACCACGTTGCGTTGTTGCGGTGAGTTGGTTTTAAGGTCGGCAAGGCGTTCCCAAATCAGCAGGTCTTTAGTGCGGGCAATGCCGCAGGCGGCTATAGCCATGCTTTGATCGTGCGGTGGTGCCGCCGGGTCGCGCCTTTCGGTACAAAAGAGGCCATAGATCCAGCCATCTTCGTGTGCGGTGAGGCGCATATCGTACAGGTTAGTATCGGGTTCATCTGTTTCGGGCATGGTAACCGGGTTCTCCCAAAAGGTAAAATGGCTTATCCCGTTTGGGCTTTCGGCTACCGCGAAGAAGGACTTGCGGTCGGCCCCTTCCACTCTTGCCACCATCAGGTATTTGCCGTTGAGCTTGATGGCACCGGCGTTAAACGCAGCGTTTATACCGAAACGCTCCATCAGGTAGGGGTTGGTATCGGGGTTTAGGTCGTACTTCCAATTAACCGGGGCATGGGCAGCTGTAAGCACCGGGTTTTTGTACCGGTCGAAAACGCCGTTGCCCAGGCCGTCTATCTCGTTAGGGGTATCTATCAGATGCTGGTATGCCGCTTGTAGTTGCGCCAGCCTGTTTTTAAATGTAGGGGTCATATAATGTATTAGTATTCGTTTAGTTTATTCCACCAGGTTTTCTTTAGTATAACCATCATCACCACCAAAATGCTTAGGGTAATTAGTAAAGGCGAGTGCTGCCCCAGCACCAGGTACATTGGCAATATGGTAAGGCAGCATTGAGCAATGGTGCCAATAACCACGTTGAACATGTTGATTTTAAAGTTTTTGTTCGGCTGAAAGGATGGGTCGTTTGCTAACGCGATCTGTTTAACCGGCTCCCAAAAACCCCATGGCCGTACGTTGGTGTAAAAGGATTGCAGTACCGCCATATCTGTAGCCGGCGCAGCATACGAGCCGATAACCGAGCCTGCCAGCGAAAAGGCGAAAAGTACGGGGAACCAGTAAAGCAGTTGCCCGTCGGGGATGTACCCATACGTAACCAACACCGAAGATGCCATTGCCGCCAAAATACCGGTTAGCATCCCCCAGAAAAAACCATTGGCATTAAAGCGCCACCAATGCCATTTAAGCACGTTAGCGGCTATGTAGCCACCATACAGGGCAGATACGATCCATTGCAGCACGCTGTTGATATCCTTCACAAAAAAGCCAAGGAAAACGCCTAAAGCCACCACAACCACACCTACCAGGTAATTCATACCGATGATTTTTTTGGTGGATGCCTCGGGATTTACATATTTGATGTAGATATCGTTAACGATATAAGCCTGCGCCGCATTCATAGTGCCGCTAAAGGTGCTCATGAAAGCGCCAAGCAAGCCGGCAAGCAGCAGCCCTACCAGCCCAACCGGCAGGAAATTATTGATAACTGCGGGTAGTATGCGTTCAAAATCGATATTGCCGGCACCATCGGCCAGGTTCATCTGGTGGTAATAGATAAGCCCCAAAGCCGTTAAGCTGATGATAAGCGTATAGCGGATAGGCAGTAGGATAACACTCACAAAGCCATTCATTTTACTGGCCTCCTCGGGCGAGCGGGTGCTCAGTATCTTTTGCATATCGTAGTTTGGCGCAGGGCCGGCTAATGCTGCAAAGAAGCCTTTAAAGGTCATCATCATAAAGAAATAGGCGAACAACGAATAGCCGTCGCTCTTGATCTTCAGGTTCACCTCTTTAATAACATTCGACCAGTCCATCCCTAAATGCTTGCCAAAAAATGGCGTATACCAGCCATTTGGCACATTGAGTTTATGGCTGGCGAGTTGCTCCGCTGCAATAAAGCCGATCCAAATGCAGGCCACCGTCATGATGCCGTATTTTACCATATCGCCGGTTACGATGCTGTGCATCCCCCCGATAATGGAGTAGAACATAGCAAACAGCGTGAAGATGATGCCGTATATATGTGGCACATATTGCGGTGCCACATCAAAAGGGACGTAGCCTTTAATAAGGTCCCAGGGAATAAAGATCTCGATAAACTTACCAAGCCCGATAAACCCGTAAGCCATAAAACCAAGGCAGCTAAGCAAGGCGAAGGCTATCACCACCAGGTGCGAACTGGTTACCCCTGCCCCTGTTTTACCGAAGCGGGTTGCCAGCCATTCGGCACCTGTAGTAGCATTAGATCGGCGCAGCCAGCGCGATAGGTACATCATCAAAAATACCTGGTTAAACACCGGCCAAAGCCAGGGTATCCAGATACTCTTCATACCATAAACAAAGCAAAGGCTCACCATCCACATGGTGCCGCTGATATCAAACATGTCCGAAGCGTCGCTCAGCCCCAGTTTATACCAGGGTAGCGATTTACCGCCCAGCATGTAGCTGTCCTTATTTTCGCGGGCCTTTTTGCGGTACCACAACCCAATGAAAATAGTGCTGAGTAGGTACAGTACAATAATGGAAATATCAATCAGGGTCAATCTCATTTATCAGGGATTTACTTTTTAAAGGACAGCAAAGAATACCACAGAAAATCAAAGAAAAACACCGATTTTTCTCCGATTTTCAACGGTTTTTTAGGCGTTTTTTGCTCTTTTCCGGTCACTGCTAACTGGCTTGAAGCAAAAGTAGATGGTTACCACTCCCAACTATAATACTATTTTAACCAAACATTGATTTATCTGCACATATTGCGTAGCCTACCCATTCCAAATCTTCAAACTAGCTCACCTCCAAATTAAATAAACACCCGGTTGCCGGTGTACGTTTCGCGGAACTCTTTGGGGATGCAGAATTTCTTGCGTTTAAAAATGCGATTGAAGTTAGAGATATTGTTAAAACCGCATTTATAGGCAATCTCGGCTACGGTGGTGGTGCTTTCTATCAGCATGCGGGAGGCGTGGCCGAGGCGGATCTCGTTCAGGCTATCTATAAACGTTTTCCCGGTGCGTTTTTTGATGAAGCGGCTGAAGGAGGCATCGGGCATGTTGGCTATTTTGGCAACTTCGGCGAGGGTTACTTGCTTGTTGTAGTTGGCGTTCATATACTCGAACACCTTTTCTATACGGCGGCTGTTGTAGTTGAATTTATCGTTGGCGAAGCTGAGATCGGATAAAGCCTTCATATTGCGGCTGATTGAGAGGTCGTGCAGGATGCTCATAAGCTCCAGTACCGAATCGAACCCGTTCTTCTTATCCAGCGACTGCAGCCTGGCGCGTATAGCGCTCACCGTCTCTGGCGGGAAGGCGATGCCGCGCTGGCTCCTGTCCAGCATGGCCTTTACAAAGCTCATCTGGTTACGCTTCAGGAATTTATCATCAAACAGGTCCTTGTGGAACTGTATGGTTACCTCGGTAATAGCCTCGCTTTTGGCCTGGTGGGTAAACCAGGCATGGTATAGGTTGGGGCCGATGAGTACCAGTTCCAGGTCGTCAATTACCTCAATACTGCCGCCTACAACGCGTTTTGCCCCTTTAGCATTGATGATGAGGTTCAGCTCATACTCCTCATGGTAATGCAACGGAAAATCGAACTTGGCCTTCACCCGGCTAAAAATGGTAAAACAATCGCTCGGGGTAAGCGGGGTAATCTCGCGCATCACATTACTCAACATAGGCTATTTTACTTTGCAGGTTTACAATGAAAGTATGATACGAATTTAACATATAAATATTATATTAATGAAATATCACCAGAAAAGAATCGTTTTTTACCCCAAATCCGCTCCAAAAAGGCTCATTTTTGGCAAAAAAATGGTCAATTTAACCTCAAAAATCCACCATTTTTGGCGTCTTTTTGACCGTTTTTGGTACTTTTTGCCGTGAAAACCGGAGAAAAATCGGTGTTTTTCTTTGATTTTCTGTGGTTTTTCGGGTCGTTTTATGGGCTTATCTTCGGGCTGCTTTCCGGGCTGTCTTCCGGGTTTATCTTTTTAAAATCCCTGCAAAAATTGCCTTGCCGGCCCGGTCCCGGCCGCCCCTAATCCCGGGCCTGCCGGGCCTAAATTACCCCTTGCATATCTTCTACTTTTATTTCAAATTTACACCGGCTTACAACCCCTGGCTATGGGCCTAAAACCCGATGGCCTACAATGTGTAATAATCACTCCCCGGTTAAAACATTTTGCGCCCTTGCCTATTCTATATCTTGTATTAGTTATACCTTTGCCCGCTTAAATGAATACTATAAAAAGTACAACAAGGCCAATGCCCTCCCGCTTTTCGCGAGCGAAGGATAAGGTGGCCGATTTCTTCCTGATGCTGTATAATATATACAGCTTTGTGCTGCGCTTTTTTAAAGAAGTTTTATTACCCCCATACGATCTGAAAGAGATCGTGCGCCAGTGTTACGAAACCGGCGTACGCTCGTTCACGCTTATCACCCTAACGGGCTTCATCGTTGGGGTTATTTTTACCAAGCAAAGCCGCCCTTCGCTTACCGGCTTCGGTGCTACCTCGTGGTTGCCCTCGCTGGTTTCTATCGCTATCATGAAAGCGCTTGCACCATTGGTTACTGCGCTTATTGCGGCAGGCAAGGTGGGCAGCAGTATTGGTGCCGAACTGGGCTCCATGCGGGTTACCGAGCAGATAGACGCCATGGAGGTATCGGGCACCAAGCCTTTTAAATTTTTGGTGTGTACGCGCGTTATCGCCACTACCATCACCATACCCTTGCTGGCCACCTACGTTGCGTTTATCGCTTTATTGGGTGGCTACTTAAATGTTAGCGCTAACGAGGGTACCACCTACACTACCTTTATGGAGCAGGCCTTCGAGCCGCTTACCTTTGTAGATTTTTGGGCATCGTTGAGCAAGGCCATCGTTTTTGGCTTCACTATTGGTATAGTAGGCTGCTACCAGGGCTTTAATGCCGACAAAGGCACCGAGGGCGTGGGTAAGGCAGCAAACGGCGCGGTTGTAACCGCCATGTTTTTGGTTTTTATCGAAGAAGTTTTAATTGTACAAATAGCCGGCTGGTTCCGCTAATAACTATATGGAAAAGCACAAGGCGAAAATAGATACAAGCAACGAGGTTGTTAAAATACGCGGACTGGAGAAATCCTTTGGCGATTACGACGTACTGCGCGGCATCGACCTCGACCTTTTCCAGGGAGAGAACCTGGTAGTGCTGGGCCGCTCGGGTACCGGTAAATCGGTATTGATCAAACTCATCTCGGGGCTGTTGAGGCCCGATGCAGGCACCATTGAAGTTTTAGGCAACGATGTGGCTAACATCAGCCAGCGCGAACTGGAAGCCCTGCGCATACGCATTGGCTTCTCGTTTCAAAACAGCGCCTTGTACGATAGTATGACGGTGCGGAAAAACCTGGAGTTCCCGCTGGTGCGCAACCGCAAGGGCATCACCCGGGCCGAGATAGATAAAAATGTGGAGAGCGTTTTGGATGCCGTTGGGCTCTCGCAAACCATCAACCAGATGCCGTCGGAGCTTTCGGGCGGGCAGCGCAAGCGTATTGGTATTGCCCGCACGCTGATCCTCAACCCCGAAATTATGATGTATGATGAGCCTACCGCAGGCCTCGACCCTATCACCTGCATCGAAATAAACGACCTGATAAACGAAGTACAGCAAAACTATAACACCTCATCCATCATTATTACGCACGACCTTACGTGCGCCAAACAAACCGGCGACCGGGTTGCCATGTTGTTAGACGGGCAGTTTCAGCGGGTGGGTACATTTGAGGAAGTTTTTAAAACCGACGACGTTAGGGTAAAACCTTTTTACGATTATAATTTTACAGAATAAAAAAATACCCCATAGCAAAATGGATGCATCAGAAAACAAGAGATCAATCATAGTAGGCATATTTGTACTGCTCGGCGTAGCCGTATTTGTAATAGGCATACTTACACTGGGCGGCCAAAACAAAAGCTTTGTAAAAAGCTTCCGCCTTAGCGCGGTATTTACCGACGTGGCCGGCTTAAAAAAGGGCAACAACGTATGGTTCTCGGGCGTAAAGGTGGGCACCATCAAATCTGTACGCTTTACCAACAGCGCACAGGTAGATGTGGATATGAGCATAGAGGCCGCCACCCAGCAATACATACACCGCAACGCCCTGGCGCACATCAGCAGCGACGGTTTAATAGGCAACAAAATTATTGTGATAGATGGCGGGAGCCCGCAGGCACCAATAGTGCAGGACGGCGACGTACTGCAGGCAGCCAAACTGCTCTCTACCGACGATATTATGGCCACCCTGCAAAAAAACAACGAGAACCTGCTGGCCATCACTACCGATTTTAAAGCCCTCGGCCACCAAATACTGGCAGGTAAAGGCACCGTTGGCGCTTTGTTAGCCGATAGCACCATGGCCATGCAACTACGCGCCGCAATGCGCAACCTGCAAACCACCACGGCAACCGCATCGCGTATGGCAGTTGAGCTAAACACCTTTGGCGCTAAAATGAACACCAAGGGCGGGCTTGCCGACAAGTTGCTTACCGATACCGTTGCGTTTAACCGCATCCAGGAATCGGTTACCAAACTAAAGGAAGCGGCCAACAACGCCACTATCCTTACCGAAAACCTGAACAAGGCCAGCAACAAACTCAACAGTACCGATAACATCCTGGGCGTTTTACTAAACGACCCCAAAGGCGCCGCCAAAGTACAAAACACCATCGACCAGCTACAACAAAGCTCCGTAAAACTAAACGACGACCTGGAAGCCGTACAGCATAACTTCCTGCTCCGCGGGTTCTTCAAAAAGAAGGAAAAAGCAAAACAGGACAGTTTAAAGGGGAAAATATAAAAGGAGATTTACTTCTGCAAAAAAGCGATGGGCTTGGAACTCATCGCTTTTTTGTGCAATTCCCTCCCCCGGGGAGGGGTGCGGCCGGCATGAGCGCAAAGGCAGGGAGGGGTTTAGCCAGTATGCATTTACCATAGAAGACACGAGAAGCTTTCGCCCGCCAGCCCTGCACGTCATTCTCGCGCCAGAAGAGGGATAACACCGACCACAAGCTGGATTTCTACATCAGGTATTTGATTGTTTATAAATCAAAAAGCATTCAAAGATTGAATATTTTAATTGCTACGCCTCTAAAGCTCCTTGAAAACGAAGATTCCATAACATAATTATGATGATTTGTCAGTCGCGTTTGATACTGATAATAAATATATAGGGTCGCCTGTATTAATACTAATATTTTTAGTATTTTTGATAAAATGCTTGGTTAATGAAATCTTAGCATATCAATGTATAAGTCGAATTTTCAATTATATTTGATGAATCCTTATCCGCAAAATACTATGTTAGTTGATATTAAAGGCAAGATAAACGAAAAGAAGTTAGCTTACAATAATACTTTGTTGCCCTTATTCGAAGCGGTTGTGAATTCAATACATGCGATCGAAGAAGATAGTGCGACAAAACCAGGTATCATCAAAATAAAGCTGATCCGTTCTAAACAAACCGCTGCCAACTTAGGGGATAACATCTCGCTCCCCTCATTTAAGGACTTTATTATTCAGGATAACGGCATTGGATTTACAGAACGAAATTATGAGTCCTTCAATTTTGCACACTCTACCTATAAAGAAAAACGAGGTGGCAAAGGTATTGGTCGGTTCGTTTGGCTGCGTGCGTTTCAAAAAGCCGAAATAGAAAGCATGTTCACGGAGAATGATCAATGGTTTCACCGAAAATTTAATTTTGAACCTACGAAAAACGGAATTGAAAAGCCGGTTTGTGATCCACTGGTTGAGGGGACCCGTCAGCGTACGACTACAGTAAAATTAATCGGCTTGAGGGAAAATTATCAAAAATGGTGCAATACAAACATTGAGGATATTGCCTATAAAATAATTGAACACTGTTTTATATATTTTTTAAGATCCGATTGCCCGCGTATTATCATTACAGACGAGCAAACGGAAATTGTTGTAAACGACCGTTTTTCACTATTTACAAGGGGGCAAGTCTCGGAAAAGACTTTTAAGGTTCGGGACGAATCATTTACAATCGATTTAGTTAAAATATACAATGCCCGTGTTGACAATAAAATACATTACTGTGCCAATACAAGGGAAGTGCAGAATGAAAAGATGAGTGGGGAAATCCCGGAACTCGATACGATGATTACCGACGAAAATGGCGACAGGTTTTCAGTCGCGGTCTATATAATGGGTGACTACCTGGACAGGTATGTAAATGAAGAGCGTACCCAGATTAATTTTATAAAAAAGACAGATTCTGATATTCCGTACCCGAATGAAGTTACTCAGGAAGAGATCAGGAATGCTGCCTGTGAGTTGGTCAGGTCTGAACTGGCACCATATCTGGAACAATTGTCCGAGGTAAGGCTCGAAAAGGTGGTTAATACTATTCACCGGCATCCACAGTATAAGCAGCTGTTAAAATACAAGCGTGATTCGCTACGCCGTATTAAGTCAAACCTTACAGAGGACGAAATGGAGGTGGAATTGTTCAAGATCCAGCAGCAGCTTGACTACGAAACAAAAAACGAAGCTAAGGAGATATTGAAATTTATAGATAACTCTGATGATAAGGAAGAATTTCAAAAGCAGCATTCTGAAATATATGATAAGATTATAGAAGTTGGCAATTCCAAATTATCACAATATATTATTCACCGTAAACTGGTTTTAGATTTATTGGATAAGCACATTAAACCGAAGAAAGACGGTGCTTTTGCGAAAGAAGATGCCGTACATCGTTTAATATTTCCTTTAAAGACTCTTTCCGATGATATCGGTTTTGAAGATCATAACTTATGGGTTATAGATGAGCGTTTGGCTTATCACAAATACCTGGCATCTGATAAGAAATTTAAAGAAATTAAGGTACTCAATTCTGCCTCAGCTGACCGTCCGGACATTATTGTATTTAACAAGCCATTTGCGTTCACCAACGACGAAAAACCTTACTCGTCTGTGGTTTTAATCGAATTTAAACGGCCTATGCGCGATGATTACTCCGAAAACGAGAACCCCATCAATCAAATTAATCGTTATGCCGGTGAAATTGCTGAAAATGAGGCGAAAGATAAGGACAATCGCACATTAGATATTAAAACTAATACACCGATATACGCCTACATCGTCTGCGATCTTACTAAAAACCTTCGAAAATTTGCCCGCGATGCAGGTTACAAACCGCTGCCGGATAACGATGGCTTTTTTGCCTTCAATGATAATTATAATCTATACATCGAAATTATCAGCTTCGATAAACTGATTAAAGACTCAAAACAGCGTAATAAAATACTTTTTGACAAGCTGAATTTACCTACTAATTAGAGCGTTAGTTACATGAAAAAAGATGTTCCGGTAAACTTAATGCTCAAATTTATCCGGGACAGGCAATACTTGAAGTCATTTAAAGACTACGTGGTTTATTCTGACATAGGCAGGCCGCATCTGACTATCGCCCATCCGGCTATACTGGCAACTTTTATGGGGTACTTGAAATACCAGGTGAAGCAAAGTAAAACGGGAAATGAGGTTTTTTTTAGGGGACAAACACAGGATCACCCACACATAATCCCCAGCCTCCTGCGCGGTGAAGATCTTAACCGGATTAATACACTTTCTGCCGCTTACGAGGAGCTGAAAGCAGAAGCCCGGAAACTGTTTGATAACCGGCGCTTTCGTATGGAAACCCTAGATAATTTTTTTCAGCATTACGGCATCAAATCCAAAACTCTTGATTTGGTTGATAATCTGTATATCTCGGTTTGGTTTGCGACCAACTCTTGGAAACAGGTGGAAGGTTTTGAGAGTTTATGCATCCATGAGCCAAGCAGCCAGCCTTATGGTTGGATTTATTTTATGTCCGTTGAACCGCCAAAACCAGGCACGAAATCTACCGATCCTAATTTTAGCGGTTACTGTAACTTGCGGGAATATCACTCTTCGCTCAGTGCACGGTTGCACTGTCAGCATGGTATTACTTATTTCAGACCGAACGACGGCGCGTGGACGGCTGACAACCGCACATTCGACGACCTTTGTATCGCAGCGGTAAAATTTCCGAATTCACAGGAATTTAAAATGGACGGTACCATTTTTACTAAAGAATTTTTATTTCCTAATTCGGAAATCGATAACACGTATAAACTATTACGTGAGGAACGTTTTGCCAAACTCTTAGCGGGCGTCGAAACAAAGTACGGTTTGGCCGCAGGCGATTTAGGGCGTATCTGGACGTATAATTTTTAACGAAGTTCTATACGACAAAACGAAATGAACAATAACTATTTACAACTGTTGCAGGCTTGATTCTTCAAAAAGTGCCTGAAGAAGAATTAATGATCGGGACGGCTTACCGCGAAGGCCATGACTACGCGATTGTGTCGCTGAACGAATATGCCCGCCACAACGTTAATCTACATTTATATTGCTCACAGGCAGGACGTTTCTTTTTAGAGATTGAGGATCTTGATAGTGACTACGAAGCACAATTCGTTTCGCTGCGCGATGAAGACCTGATTGTGATCCCGGAAGGCCTTCGGGTGCTGATGTCAGCTACCGCGCAAACAGGAAAATTTGTGACTTTCGGAAAGGATCAGCTTAATCCATAATTTCCCTCATATACTCAAAATATTATAAATGGCAATGGCGATGAACGGTTAAATTGACCATCCGTTTTACTTAAAGAAATATTGAAAAATTTAGTACTATTAAGCATGATATGCCTGTTTCAATAGTTTTGCAATAGTGTAGGCATATTTTATTTATTTTTAGAGCAGATCAATTTGCCTTATCGCTTTTTACATCATGACCAATCGCTTAATTTTTGTTTATATAAAAGATTTGTACGGGTTTAGTCCGTTTTCTATCAATTTCAGCAATGACTATGATATTTCTTTGGATGGTTATGAACTAACGATTTTGCAAAAAACAAACCGGTTCAAATCATTGCTGGGGGATAATATTTCTGACATCAATATAATAGCTGGGGAAAATGGTATCGGGAAAACAACATTGTTGCGTAAGCTGGCAGAGCTGATCAGTTTCCCTGAAGATGATAACCACGCGGAAAACTATGAATATCTCATGGTTTATCAGATTGATGAAAACAGGATAAGAGTAATCAATTTATTAGAGAAACAGGTCGATCGCAAGGGTGATAAAAGGTTGTTGGCGATGATAGATGAAGACTTTAAGAACGAAAGTCGGACACCACCTAAAAGTATCATCTATTATTCACCCTTCCTCGATTTTAACTTGCTTGATGTACATACCCGGGATAAGGATTATCCGGTCGTCGATATTTCCCAAACTAATATTTTATTACAGGACACGGAAGATAACGAAGATCAGCATGAAACACAGCATGACCTGTTTGCCCATAAAATTAGGAATATGACGCGCCAGTTAATCATGGTGAAAAATAAACGAAAGATGGTTGAGATACCATTTGAGGTTCCTAAAAACGTAGATATTAAATTTAACCGTCTCAATTTTAATGCAGAGGATATACCGATCAGGGGCAAGTCTATATTTGATCACTTAAACGATAAATGTGCGGAGCATTTACGTGCTTATCCTGAAAGTAAATTATCAGAGGTTACTTATTCTAAACTTGTTTTTTTAAGAAATTTGTTAAGCCTCTATTTTCTTGCAGTGACCAGTGATAAAAGCCAGCAGGCGCTTCGTGATCGTTATATCAGGTCAATTATCGAGGAAATCACCACTTTCAACGACCCGGATCCCGAAAAGCTTATCCGATTGGTAAAAAAGTTCTTCAAGTTAGAAACCCATTTCGGTGCTCCGATATATAATGAACTTATTAAGGTTGTTTTAAAAGCACTCGAGACTAAAAGTAACCATGTGCATATTGACCGTTCTACGGATCAAGCCCGTTTAAGGGTAAGTCTTTCCGCACCAATTATCAATAGTTTACTGACAATGCTTGCCAGTCGGCCAAATAGCCATCTTTACCATAAGTTTACCACAAATCACTTGTTTAAGTTCATTTCCTTGGAGTGGTCTAATCTAAGCAGTGGTGAAAAAGGATTTTTAGATATTTTTTCACGTCTGCTGATGGCCAAAGATCAGATGATTAAAGGTGATGATACTATTTTTATTATGCTGGATGAGGGTGAAGTCGGCTTCCACCCGAGTTGGCAAATGAATTACATATGGTATTTAAGGGAGTTTCTGTCAAAGGCGTTTAAAGGATACAATTTACAAATTTTATTAGCTACTCATTCTCCGTTGGTGCTTTCTGATCTGCCGAAGGAAAGAGTACATCTTTTTAAAAAATTCAAAGTGGAGAAACGCTTTGTAAGCGGAAAAATGGAGACTTTCGGAACGCTTGCGCAAAATGTCAGCGTTTTACTCACCCAGGATTTTTTCATTAATAACACTTTGATAGGCACGATGGCAAGGCGTTATATCGACGATATTATTACGCGTATCCATAGCGTTAATAAGAAACAATTAGAACCCTATGCGAATATTGCAGCCGATATCGAACAGATCGATGAGCCCGTGATCAAGAAACTTTTGTTAAACGAACTTAAACGCCGGGAGAATGCTTAATATACCCTTATCACAAGTGGATCGCAACCAACTTGCTACCATACATGCTAACGGCTTACTCGGCTTAATCAAAAAAAGGCTCAAGAAAAAGACTAACACGATACTGCGAACTTATTTTACAAGCGAAAAAAAAATTATTGATTTGCTTAAGGTTAAGCCGGAGCATCTGAAAAATCAGAATAACGCGATCATTTCTCAGCTGGTTTCAAATGGGTATTTGAGGAAAGCGATCATGGACGAGGCTAAATCTGTTTTCGATTATACTTACTTCTTTTCCAAACATGAGCCTGGTTATTCCGCCTTTGATCTATGCGCTGCTATTGGCCTGATGACCTGTCCTTATTGCAATATCAATTTTGCCAATACGATACATCGAGCTAAAGCAAAGAAATTGATATTGCGACCGCCGCTTGATCATTTTTTGGCATACTCCCGGTACCCCTTTGTAGCGTTATCTTTTTATAACCTAATCCCATCATGTTGGATCTGTAATAGTAGCTTTAAAACGCAACAAGACACCGATGTCTTAACGCATTTGAATCCTTACATTCGTGATTTTGGCAAAGATTGCCAATTGGACTTTAAAGATTATTCCTCGATCAATGACCTGTTGGCCAAAGTACCTGCGAAATACCGGGTTTATTTCAATAATATAAACAAGGATGCTCGCTTTGATGGTAATTTATCGCTGTTCAAGTTAGACGATTGCTACAACGAATTTAAAGCGGTGGCCCGGAGGTCGTTGATCGCCGCTATGACTTATAATGAAGATACCGTTGCGGGGATAGCTGCCGCAGTACATGGTAATAAGGAAGAGGCATATCGCATGATATTTCATAGCGAATATGATGCATCTGATCACCATTTGTTACCTTTTTCAAAGATCAATAGCGATATTGTAGATAATTATGGTTCCCAGGAGTTGAAAGATATTTTAGGCCTTTGATTTATGATGATGTCCCTGGTACCAAATCTATCTGATTATTTTAAGAATAGTTTAAGCGAGGTTGTAGAAGCTTGGATCGCGGTTGCTTTATTAAATGATGATGGCTTCGCGATTCTTGACCAACGACTTGGTGAAGATGTTATTCAACATTATCTGATAGGGATTGATCTGCCGACAACAGTATCAGCTTTGCGGATAATTCAGTCAAGGTTATCTGCCTCCAAGTTCGAGGCCAAAATCTTCAAACGAACGAACATAACCTATCATCCTAAAGTTTACCTATTTCGTTTTGCAGATAATACCTATGATGCCATCGTTGGTTCAGCGAATATGACTTTGGGGGGATTTACTAAAAACATTGAATTCAACGTATTGATAGAAGAACACGATAAATGTCTTGACATTCAGCAATGGTTTGAGGAACTCTATTCGGATGCCTTTCCCGTAGATGACGAAAATATTAAACGTTACGAGCAACGCTGGCAGGATTACCGACCTTCCAGTAGTGCCTTAGGTAAAATGCAGCAACTTAAGTTACAAAAGCCAGTGGAAATTACTGATGCGTTATCCGGTATTGATTTTACTGACCGATATTTTAAAGCGGAGCATCACCGTGCCTTTCGCCTTGATTTTTGGTATGATTATGATAAATCTGCCAACGATGCGCGTAAAGCGGTTGCCGATGTATTTGTTGAGTTGCACCGGCAGATCTATCAGCAGTTTTACCAATACAGCTTGCAGAAGCTTCGCCCAAATACACCGCAACATTTGGTATCCATGCATTACCACGATCCGTCGAAATCCAAACAGGCCTTGAACGCGATGTGGTTAAGCTATGGTAAATCAGAAGAAGAGATCAAATTGTATCACAAGGAATATCGGCAGCCACGCCTGCGCGGTGACGACCCGGAAGATGACAAACAAAGCTTTATTAACCATGCGCGTTTGCAGATCAGGATCGAATTTAAAGAAATCGGTATTTGGATATTATTCGCCAAAAACAATGGCGGTGGTGTAGTAGACCGCAACGTATTTAAAGAACGGATGCGAACGGAGCCTACCTATCGCTTGGATTTTTTTAAGTTGTTGACCGGTTTGCCGGAACCGTATTTTATCAAAGTGAACGATGATCGCAAAGATGTCGGCTTTTTTACAGACGAAGATATGCTTTACAGGTACTGTCGCAAAGATCATGAAGATGCCTATTTTACTATCGGCCGTGATTATAACATCACAGATCCCGAAATGTCGGCAACTCTGTTGCCTTTAGAAGTGCTTCAGGTGTTCAGCCTACTATATCCCTTATACAGACACATGCGGCACTATATTATTTGATGATAAATGTAGGCCGCATACTTACCTAAACCGGAATACTTCCCCGCCCGCCCAGGCGTCCTCCGCCTGGATGTAGCCATTCGTAAGCGCCCACGCTTACATTACTCCGAAAGCGTGGACGCTTACCATTTTATTTCGTCAAGCGTGGACGCTTGACGAGGCGGTTGATGAAGTTAATTTTCACTATGGCTGCGCAGCACAAGCCCTGCCACCTAAACCCGATTGCACGGAAAACCGCTTCTATCAGCGGCTTGGAGGAAAAGCGGGGCTACCCTAACCAAAGGACTGCTGTCTTTGCTTTTCTAATCCCTCCCTGGAGCGAGAATGACGTACAGGGCTGGTGGGTAAAGGCTTCTCGTGCCTAACCATGCAAGGGCAAGGCCTCTGTGGTTCGATATAAGCATTTCTGGCTAAACAAGATTTACCGCCGCAGTGTCCTTATGCAAACAATACCTTCCGCAACAAATTAACTATAAACAAATTACGCTTAAATTTATTCTATCCTTATCATTACAATAAAGCAAGAGGAGGTTCACCATGAAGGTACTTGTGTTTGGGGCGAGTGGCAAAACGGGTAGGCTGGTTGTAGAGCGAGCGGTTGCAATGGGGCATGAAGTAAGTGTGCTGGTTCGCCAGCCCGGCTCATCTGCACAACCCGGCGTGCGGGTTATTACCGGGGACGCACTGAAACCCGATGATGTACTGCGTGCTATGGGCCAGCAGGATGCTGTTGTGGGTTGCATTGGCGGTACAAAACCGTGGAAAAGCCAAACGCTGGAGCGCGATGCCATGCAGAACATTGTAAAAGCGATGAAAACATCGGGAGCAAAGCGCCTGGTGGTGGTATCGGCCATGGGTGTGGGCGACAGTAAAAAACAATCGCCCTGGTGGTACAGGAACCTGATGTTGCCTACGTTTCTGCGTGGATCAACAGCCGACAAAACCGCGATGGAAGCCATTGTGCAAGGCAGCGGCCTCGACTGGATAATTGCCAGGCCACCGATATTAAAGGATGGAACAGCAACCGGAAAGGTAGAAGTGCTGGGCCAAAGCGGAACAGGCCACGGTATTACAAGGGCCGACCTGGCCGTATGGCTGGTAGACCAATTGGCTAATGAAGCTTATATGAGGCAGGCTGTTGTAGTAGTAAATAACTAATAGGAGCGTTGAGTTCACCCGCCGCAGGGTGCTGTTTGTAAGCGTGCTTGCCGGCACAAACCTATCCGCAAAGACCCGCGTTAACTAAACCCGATTGTACGGAAAGCCGCTTCTACCAGCGGCTTGGAGGGAAAGCGGGGCTATCCTAATCAAAGAACTGCTGGCATTGCTTTTCTAATTACTTCTTGTAAATCCCGCTTTGCCTACTGTTCCGCAGCGCCTTGCTTAGCAAGCCTGCGGGGTTTATTTGGCCTGCTTAACCACATTACCCCATTTTTCTAGTACGGCTATGATCTCGTTCAGTTTCATAGGTTTGCTTAAATAGTCGTTCATGCCGGCGGCCAGGCAAATTTCGCGGTCCTCGGTCATGGCGTTTGCGGTAAGGGCCACAATAACGGGCTGAACTTTCAAATGCTCGCGGATAAACCTGGTGGCCTCCAGCCCGTCCATTTCGGGCATTTGAATATCCATTAGTATCAACCCGTAATTACGCTTGGCCACTGCATCAAGCACCTCATGCCCGTTGGCAGATACGTCCGGATCGTAGCCCATTTTTTTTAGGATATGCACTATCACCTTTTGGTTTACCATATTATCTTCGGCAATTAAAATATCAATGGGGTACCGCTCGGCCATGTCTTTAGAGAATTGGTTGATGATAGCCGGCTGTACGGGCGGCGGCGCTATGTCCACGTCTTTTAACTGGTCTACAATATGCTTGTAAAGCAAGTGATGCTTGGCGGGTTTGGTAAGCACCGTGTTAAACAACTGCGTTTGATGTTTAAGTTGCTCGCTGCCTACCGAGCTGAGCAGTATCATAGGGGTGTCGGCATCTGTTTTACGGATATGCTTTGCCAGGTTGATGCCGTTCATCTCGGGCATGTTCATATCGGTGATGATGAGATCGAACTTTTTACCCGAACTTACCAGCTTTAAAGCCTCCGCTGCGGTACTTGCCAGCACAGGCGCAAATTCCCACTGCTTAAGCTGGGTATCTAATATGTTTAGGTTGGTGGCGTTATCATCCACAACCAATATAGTTTTGTTCCTAAGTTTTTCGGAATTTACATTTATGTAGGTACGCTCGGTTTTAATGCCGGGTTTTGCTTTAATGGTAAAGCTAAATGTTGTGCCAACACCCACGTTGCTTACCACATTAATATCGCCGCCCATCAAGTCGATCAGCTTCTCGCTTATGGCCAGCCCAAGCCCGGTGCCGCCATATTTGCGGGTAGTGCTCGAGTCGACCTGCGAAAAGGCCTTAAACAGCCTGTTTAGCTTATCCTCGGGTATGCCAATGCCGGTATCCCTGATAGAAAATGAAAGGATGAGTTCGCCGTTTTCGTCTTTAACAGATTTTACTTCGGTGAATATTTCGCCCTGGGCAGTGAATTTTATAGCGTTGCCAATTAAGTTAATGAGTACCTGCCCCAGGCGCAGCGAATCGCCAATTATGCGTGTAGGCACGTTTGGGGCTATCTGGTACACGAGGTCTAAATTTGTATGGGAGGCTTTTTCGGTAAAGATATCAAGCACGTTCTCTATACATTCCCTCAAATCAAAATCATTTTCTTCCAGCTCCATTAGCCCGGTTTCTATCTTCGTGAAATCGAGTATGTCGTTTATTACTTTCAGCAAAGCATCGCCGCAGCCTTTTATTGTTTCGGTATATTCATCCTGCTCGGGCGTTAATTCGGTGTTCGACAGCAGCGTTGCCATGCCTATTACGCCATTCATCGGCGTGCGTATTTCGTGGCTCATGGTGGCCAGGAAAATACTTTTTGCCTTATTGGCATTTTCGGCCTGTTCTTTTGCCTTTTCTGCTTCTTCCCTGGCTTTTTCTGCCGCCTCGCGCGAGTTTCGTTCTTCAATGGTTAATTTGGCCAGGCTTTCGGTACGCTCCTTCACCTGCCGTTCTAAAACCAGCTTTTGGTTTTTTATGGTTTTAATACGGAATTTGATCAGCCCGTATATGCACAATACCACAAACAATACGGCTAAGGTTTCAAACCACCAGGTAAGCCAAAACGGCGGCACTATTTCTATTTGCAGCGGCAATGCCACAGGCGACCAAACCCCCGCACTGTTTTTATATTTTATTTTTACGTTGTATACGTTGGCCGGTAAATTGGTATAGTTAGCCTCATTTTTACTGCCCACATAGTTCCATTCCTTATCAAAACCTTCCAGCATGTATGCATATTGCTTTTTATCGGGCGAGGAGTAATCCAAGGATGCAAACTCAAAGGAAATTACAGATTGTTTGTAGGATAGCCGGAGGTACCGGGTATCGCTGATATTTTGCTTTAAGGGCGATAAATCGGTATCGCCCCTGGCTATTTGTAAAGGTTTATTGAATATCGAAAAGCTGGTGATTTTAATAGGGGCAACAATTTTTGATTTGATTGCCTTTGCGGGGTAAAAAACATTAAACCCGTTAATACCGCCAAAGTATAGCCTGCCATCGGAGCTTTTTAAAGCCGAGTGCGGCTTAAACTCATCGCCCTGTATACCATCTTCGGTACTATAGTTTGTAAAGGTCCGTTTTTCGGGATCGAACCGGGTAAGGCCGCCATTGGTGCTTATCCATAGCATACCAAAACTATCTTCTCTTATCGCATAAATAATATCGCTTGGCAGCCCATCTGCCTTATAATAAGTAGTGAATTTGTTTTTATCGGCATCGTACAAATTTAGGCCCGCCAAAGTACCCGCCCAAAGGCGCCCTTTGCTGTCTTCAAAAATTTCGGTTACGCCGTTACTACTAATGCTGTTCTTCTTTTCATCGTGGCGGAAATGGGTAAACGTATCTGTATTGCGGTTCAACAGCTCAAGGCCGGCATCAGATGTGCCCACCCATAAGTTCCCCCGCCTGTCTTCGCATATCGAATATATCCTGTCGCTGCTTATGCCATTCGGCTTGTTGATATCATACTTGTAATGCTTAAAAACACCGGTGGTATGGTTATACATATCCAGCCCATCGTTAAATTCGCTTAGCCAGGTGTTTTTATCGCGGGTGTGCAAAAGGTAATAAACATTGTTGCCGCCGATGCCATTTGGCTTTAAAGGGTCTTTTTTATAAGTTTTAAACAACCCGGTGGCGGGGTTTAAAATACTTAACCCGTCGCCCCAATGGCCCACCCATATATTGCCGTCGCTGTGTGGCTTTATAACGAGTGCGTAATTGCCTGCAATGCTGTTTTTGCCGGATAATTGTTTTTTGTAGCTGCTGAATATCCCCGTGGTAGGATCAAAGCGGTTTATGCCGCCGCCATCGGTGGCTATCCAAATGTTTTTATGTTGGTCTTCGGTAATATCAAGCACAAAGTTGTTGGATAGGCTTTGCGGCGAGGAGTTGTGGCGGTACAGCGCAAAACTGGATGAGGATTTTTTGTACAAATTTATGCCACCGCCAAAAGCGCCAACCCACATATTGCCAATGCGGTCTCTACAAATGCCATACACCGAATTGCCATTGATGCTGTTATTGTCAACTTCATCGTGCCCATAGGTATTAAATTTATTTGTTTTGCTATCTAGTATGCAAAGCCCGCCGTTCTCGGTGCCCACCCACAAATTGCCGCTTTCATCATCGCTTAAGCTGTACACGGCATTGCTGGAGATGGAGTTTGGGTCTTTATCGTTATGCAGGTAGTGCGCCAACAGCTTTCTGTTGCTGTCTAACACAAAAAGCCCCTCTTCCTGGGTACCTATCCACAGCCGTTTTTTTACATCCTCAAACATACAGACTATGTTTTTTGCCGATACGCTGCTTTGCTTTATAAACGAGTTGTTTTTGGCATTGTACAGGCTTACGCCGCCAGTACCTGTACCCACCCATATATTATGCCGCGAATCCTGGTAAACGGTACGCACGTTATTGTCGTTTATGCTGCCGGGGTTATATTGCGAGTATAAGTGGTGTGTAAATTTCTGTTTTTTAACATCGTAATGGTCTATGCCTCGGTTTTGGGTAGCTATCCACAAATTAC
>NZ_CAMLOV010000079.1 GCF_946481715.1 uncultured Mucilaginibacter sp.
CAGGTGGTTTACCACGTGTAACCGAGTTATTTGAAGCACGTAACCCATCTAACCCTGCGGTAGTAACCGAGATTGACGGTGTGGTAACTTTAGGCGGTGTGAAACGTGGTAACCGCGAGATCACCATCGAAAGTAAAGACGGCCAGGTGAAAAAATACCTGGTACCATTATCTAAACACATCCTGGTACAGGATAACGATTTTGTTAAAGCAGGTATGCCATTGTCTGATGGTTCTATCTCTCCGGCAGATATCCTTGCAATCAAAGGCCCTGCGGCCGTGCAAGAGTACCTGGTAAACGGTATACAAGAGGTTTACCGCTTACAGGGTGTGAAGATAAACGATAAACACTTTGAGGTTATCGTTCACCAGATGATGCAAAAAGTTGCTATTGAAGATGCAGGTGATACCCGTTTCCTTGAAAGGGAAGCAGTTGATAGCTGGGACTTTATGATAGAGAACGACGAGATGTTTGATAAGAAGGTTGTTACCGAAGCCGGTGATTCAACTAACTTAAAAGTTGGGCAGATCGTATCGCTAAGGAAACTGCGCGACGAAAACTCTATCCTGAAACGTAAGGATGCCAGGTTAGTTGAGGTAAGGGATGCAATTGCTGCAACTTCGAGCCCTATGCTGCAAGGTATTACAAGGGCATCATTAGGTACCAAATCGTTTATTTCAGCAGCATCGTTCCAGGAAACTACAAAAGTACTGAACGAAGCAGCCATAGCAGGTAAGAAAGATAACATGCTGGGCTTAAAAGAAAACGTTATTGTTGGCCACTTAATTCCTTCCGGTACAGGTTTACGCGAGTACGAAAATATCCGTGTAGGTTCTCAGGAAGAATTTGATCGCCTGATGGCTTCAAAAACTGAGGAAGTGGAAGCTTAATCAGATTTTTTTAAATACTTTTGCAAAGCCTTCTATGAAAATGGAAGGCTTTGCTATTTTAGTACCATGGAAGAACAAAACGAACAACAAATAAACATTGAGCTTTCTGAGGAAATTGCAGAAGGCGTTTATGCCAACCTTGCTATCATTACCCATTCCAGCTCCGAATTTGTGCTCGATTTTATTCGGGTAATGCCGGGTATCCCAAAAGCAAAAGTAAAATCGCGTATTATACTAACGCCCGAGCATGCCAAAAGGTTGTTAACCGCGCTGGAAGATAACATCGAAAAATTCGAAGCAGTAAATGGCCGCATCAAAATAGGCAACGACCCAACGCACGGCGGCGGTTTCCCTATGACTTTCGGTGGCCCCATCGGCCAAGCATAGCGGTTCATGGATCATAGGTTATAGTTCATAGCCAGCAGTTGCCATGAACTATAAACCATCAACTACAACTCAACAACATGGAAAAAAACGCTAAAATATATATTGCGGGGCACCGTGGGATGGTAGGTTCTGCTATCCACCGTAAACTACAGGCAGAAGGATACACTAATTTTATCCTTCGCAGCTCGAGCGAGGTTGACCTGCGCGATCAAAAACAAGTGGCTGATTTCTTTAGCTTTGCCAAACCCGATTACGTTTTTTTAGCCGCAGCAAAAGTTGGTGGTATTGTGGCTAATAATACCTACCGTGCCGATTTCTTGTACGAAAACCTACAGATTCAAAATAACGTTATCCACAATGCATATTTAAACGGCGTAAAAAAGCTGATGTTCCTCGGTTCCAGCTGTATTTACCCTAAAATGGCACCACAGCCTTTAAAGGAGGATTACCTGCTGACGGGCACTTTAGAGCCAACCAACGAACCATATGCCATTGCCAAAATAGCAGGCATAAAAATGTGCGACGCCTACCGGGCGCAATACGGCTGCAACTTTATATCGGTAATGCCTACCAATATGTACGGCTATAACGATAATTACCATCCGCAAAACTCGCACGTACTGCCGGCCATGGTCCGTAGGTTTCACGAGGCGAAAGAGCAGGATTTACCATTGGTTACCATTTGGGGAACGGGCACGCCGCTGCGCGAGTTTTTGTTTGCCGATGATTTAGCAGAAGCATGCTATTACCTGATGCAGAATTACGACGAACCGGGCCTGGTTAACATAGGCAGCGGTACCGAAATTTCTATTAAAGATTTAGCACTGCTGATAAAGAAAGTGGTAGGATACCAGGGCGATATTAACTTTGATACCACCAAGCCCGACGGCACACCACGCAAGCTAATGGATGTTACCAAGCTGGCCGAAAAAGGCTGGAGATATAGCACCAAATTAGAAGATGGTATCCGTTTGGCTTACGAGGATTTTTTAATAAAACACGTAGAACGGTAGCAAACAATACCTATGTAACACTGTTAGCACAGCGTTAAATATCATAACTACAAATGAGTAAAACCATCATCTTCGGCGCTTCGGGGCAATTAGGGCAATGTTTTAAAAAATTAGCTGCAGACAGAAACCTTGGGTTCTTTATTTTCCCGGATGAAACCGAAGCCAATATTTTGGATGTTGAGGGCTTAGGCAAACTATTTGATAAATATAAACCGGCTTACGCCGTTAACTGCGCTGCCTATACAGCAGTTGACAAAGCAGAAGATGACATCGAGCTTGCCGAAAAGATAAACAAAACCGGTGTAGAAAATTTAGCGAAACTTTGCGCGGAGCATAACACAACCCTGATACAGGTATCAACAGATTTTGTATTTAAGGGTGATGTTTCTTCGCCGTTGACTGAGGAAGACGAAACCCTGCCCATCAGCGTTTACGGGCAAACCAAGCTTGATGGCGAGAAGGTTATCCCCGCAATTTTAAAGGAGCACTTTATCGTTCGCACAGCGTGGCTTTATTCGGAATTTGCGAATAATTACGTTAAAACGATGCTCCGGTTGGGTTCCGAGCGCCCCGAATTAAAAATAATAGCCGACCAGGCAGGCACCCCAACTTACGCTATCGACCTGGCGGATTGCATCATCACCATCATTACATCGGGTAGCACGACTTACGGTATTTACCACTACAGCAACGAAGGCATAGCTTCCTGGTACGATTTCTCCAAGGCGATATTTGATATTTCTGGTACCGACGTAAAAGTTATCCCTATCCCCACCAGCGACTATCCTACGCGTGCCGTTAGGCCGCCGTATTCGGTAATGGATAAAACCAAAATAAAAAGAACATTCGGCATCGAAATTCCGTATTGGCGGGATAGCCTGAAGGTTTGTATCGGCGAAATAAAACAACAAAACTAAACACATCACCACATGAAGGGCATCATATTAGCAGGCGGATCGGGCACAAGGCTTTATCCTATAACCAAGGCAATTAGTAAACAACTGATGCCTATTTATGATAAGCCGATGATCTATTACCCACTCTCGGTTTTAATGCTTGCGGGTATCAATGAGATATTGATCATTACCACCGCCGAAGATAACCCCGGCTTTGTACGCCTTTTAGGTACAGGCGAAGAACTTGGGTGCAAATTTGAATACGCAATACAGGAAACGCCAAACGGATTGGCCCAGGCCTTTGTAATAGGTGCAGATTTTATTGGTACGGATAAAGTTGCCCTGGTTTTGGGTGATAATATTTTCTACGGATCGGGCTTTAGCAGGCTGATACAAAGCTTTAATGATGTGGATGGTGCCGCCATATTTGCTTACCCCGTTGCAGATCCTGAACGCTATGGAGTAGTGGAATTTGACGAGGAATACCGCGCGGTATCCATCGAAGAAAAGCCAATCGCCCCGAAATCAAAATACGCCGTACCCGGATTGTATTTTTACGATAACAGCGTGGTTGAAATTGCTAAAAACATCGCACCATCGCCACGTGGCGAATACGAAATTACCGACGTTAACCGCGTTTACCTGGAGCAAGGCAACCTTAAAGTTGGCGTAATGGACCGCGGCACCGCATGGCTGGATACCGGCACCTTCGATTCCCTAAGCGATGCTACAGAGTTTGTACGTGTGATAGAAAAACGCCAGTCGCGCAAGATAGGGTGTATAGAAGAAGTTGCTTACCTAATGGGTTTTATTGATGATGAGCAGCTTAAGGTTTTGGTGCAGAAATACATTAAGAGCGGTTATGGTGCTTATTTGCAAAGTTTGTTAGAGCAATAGTATGTAATCAGTCGGCGGTGCAGCTAAATTCCCTCCTTGGGGAGGGGTGCGGCTGCTCGAGGGCAAAGGCGGGGAGGGGTTTTGCCACTTAAACGCTACAGCATAGTTCAATAAACCCCTACCTTCTCCTTCCCCAAGGAAGGAATCGCACGCTCCCAGCGCTTCTTATCTTTGAAAAACTAAGAATTTATCCCGTTCTCTATCACCCCTAGCATCTTCTCCATCAAATCATCTCCCAACGCATCCACCCAAACAATCCCCTCATCTTTCCTAAACCATGTCATTTGCCGCTTAGCAAAACGGCGGGTGTTTTGTTTTATCATGCTGATAGCAGTAGGCAAATCGGTATTGCCGTCAAAAAAGTCGAAGACCTCGCTGTAGCCAACCGTGTTTAAAGCATTCAGATGGCGATAGGGCAATAACCCTTCCACCTCCTTAACCAAACCATCTGCTACCATCAAATCTACGCGCCGGTTAATGCGGTCGTACAAAACTTCCCTTGGCAGATCCAGCCCAAGCTTAATGATGTTGAATGTACGCTTGTTGGTTTTTGCGGTGCGGTAAGAGGAAAAAGTGCGGCCCGAGCTTTCATAAACCTCAATAGCCCGTATTACGCGCTGTGGGTTGTTTATATCAACCTCGTTATAGTATACCGGGTCTACCAGTTTTAAGCGTTCCTGCAAGGCGGGAAGGCCGTTTTCGCTTAATTCAGCATTCAGGCGCTCGCGTATCCCGGGGTCGGCGGTCGGCAATTCATCAAAACCCTCGCAAATGGCTTTTATGTATAAGCCCGAGCCACCGGCAAGAATAACAACTTTGCGTTTCTGGAAAAGCTCTTCCAGCAACACCAGGCATTCCCGCTCAAAATCGCCAACAGAAAAACTTTCGGTAATGGAATGGGAATTGATAAAGTAATGAGGTGCGGCGGCAAGTTCCTCTACAGTAGGTTTCGCGGTACCAATCGACATCTCCCTGAAAAACTGCCTCGAATCGGCAGAAACCACCACCGTATTAAAATGCTGCGCTAATTGAATTGCTGCCGCCGTTTTGCCCGAAGCCGTAGGCCCGGCAATTACAATGAGGGTGGGTGTGGTGGTGCTCATAGTTTGTGAGAAAAATATCGAACACCAAATTCCGGATAATGAATTAAGAATGAGCAGGAATGATAAATTTTGCACTTCGAAATTCGGGGTTCAAAATTCATCATTCGGTATTCAAACAATATTAATAGTCGTCTCCGCGGCCTGGTTTTTCGTCGTCTTCAAAGCCTTCGTCGTCGCCAAAGCCAAATTCATCTTCTTCTTCGTCTTCCTTCTTTTCTTCTTCGGGGTCGTCTATACCGGTGTCGGTTACTTCAGAAAAATCTTCGGCATCCTCGGGGTTATACAGCATTTCGTTCAGGAAATCCAGGTCTTCATCAGGCGTGGCTGCTGCCGCTGCGGTTGGGTTAAATACATTGCCAAACTGCTTTGGTGCTTCGCCAACCGAACGTACCACCAGGGGATAAGTAGCGCCGGGTGTTTCATTCAGGATGATCTGCCTCAACTCTACGTGGAAGTCAAATGGCCTGTCGAAATTGAAGGTATAATAAAATTTCTGGTGAGGGTCGTCAATATAGCTGCTGAGCTTTATTTTCTCCATCAGCGGGATCTTCCTGTCGATGCGTTTTTGGTTGGGCAGGTAAGTAATTTCCTCGCCCTTCATCCACTGGTCGTTACTGATGTAAAAAGATGAAGGGTATTCAGGGCTGTACCCGGTACTTTGGTGTATAGCGCGGTGCAAATCCTCAAACGTTTGGTTTGATTTTACATCAATATCCCGGCTTACATCATCATAATCCTCAAAAGTAACCCTGAACCTGTATAATGCCATTTGTAGTAATTTTTGTCAAAAATAATAAGTTTTTAAATCAATTTGTGCTTGCCACAACTTTCAAGCCAATTTCTTGCCCTTTTTCAATCGTAAAGTTTATTGCGGCCTCTCTATTGTTCGGAATTTCGCCTTCCAGGATGGCTTCGCGGATCTTATTCTTAATAATTCCCACTTCGCGGCCCTCGCCAATGCCAAAAAGCTGCATAATATCCAGCCCGGTAACCGGCGGCTGCCAGTTTCGGATGCTGTCGCGCTCTTCCACATCTTTTATTTTCTGCAAAACAAGCTCAAAATTGTTACGGTATTTTTTAACCTTGTATTCGTTTTTTGTAGTTACGTCTGCTTTACACAACAGCATCAGTGCTTCAATGTCCTCACCGGCTTCAAATAGTAGCCTGCGCACTGCCGAGTCCGTCACGGTAGATTGCGACAAAACAATCGGCCTTAAATGCAGCTGCACCAGTTTCTGCACAAATTTCATCTTCTCGTTCAGCGGCAGTTTCAGCTGCGCAAATATCTTGGGTACCATCCGTGCGCCTTTATCCTCGTGCCCGTGAAAAGTCCAGCCGTGGCCGGGCTCAAAGCGTTTGGTTGGTGGTTTGGCAATATCATGCAATATGGCTGCCCAGCGCAACCAAAGGTCATCGGTGGTTTCGCAAATGTTATCAAGCACCTGCAGGGTGTGGTAAAAGTTGTCCTTATGCCCTTTTCCGTTGATGATCTCTACGCCGTAAAGCGCCACCATCTGCGGGAAGATGATATGCAGCAAGCCCGTATCAAACAAATAATTAAAACCAACGGATGGCTTAGCCGACAGGATGATCTTGTTCAGTTCGTCGGTAATACGCTCCTGCGATACAATTTTAATGCGGTGCAAATTGCTTTTTATAGCGGCAATAGCCTCATCATCTATCCTGAAATTCAGTTGCGACGCAAAACGAATGGCCCGCATCATGCGCAGGGGGTCGTCCGAAAAGGTTTCTACCGGGTTTAGCGGGGTGCGAATGAGTTTCTGTTCGATATCGGCAATGCCGCCAAATGGGTCTACCAGTACGCCGTAATTCTCGGGGTTTAAAGTTATAGCCAGCGCGTTAATGGTGAAATCGCGGCGTTTCTGGTCGTCTTCCAAAGTGCCGTTCTCTACAATAGGCTTGCGCGATTCGGAGCGGTAGCTTTCTTTACGTGCACCTACAAATTCCACCTCCACATCCTGGTAGCGCAGCATAGCGGTACCAAAGTTTTTAAATACGGATACTTTTACGTTCAGTTTTGCGGCAACGGCCTCGGCAAATTCTATCCCATTGCCTATAACAACAATATCGATATCCTTGGAGGGGCGGTTCAGGAATATATCCCTAACGTAGCCCCCTATGGCATAGGCCTGCACATTTAACCCCGCAGCTAAGCTGGAAATAACAGAAAATACCGGGTGTTGCAGGTGTTGTTTCATAAAAATAAAGCCGCATAGCGGCTCGGGCAGACGGCACAAATTTAATGATATTAAAAATTAACGGCGAATAAATTCAAAACTGCCGTTTGGCGCAAGGCGCATGATGGTTGATGGTGCCTTTTTCTCCATGCTGTGCTGGTCTATATCCACCACGTAATCAACACCATCAATAATATCCGGGCTTATTTTACCAAAATACTCCGGCGATGGTTGCCCGCTGATATTGGCGGATGTGGATACGATGGGCTTACGTAAACGTTGTATCAGTTGCTGGCAAAAAGGGTGGTTGCTTACCCGTATACCCACGCTGCCGTCATCGGCAATAAGCGCGGGGGAGAGGTTGCGTGCGCCGGGCATTACCAGCGTAAGCGGGTTCTCTGCAAACTCTAGCAACTGGTATGCAATCTCGGGCACCTCGGTAATATAGCTTTGCAGCTTGTTATCGGTATCTACCAAAATAATCATGCTCTTGCTTTCCTCGCGCTGTTTCAGGGCGAATATCTTTTGCACGGCATCGGTATTGGTAGCATCGCAGCCAATGCCCCAAATGGTATCGGTAGGGTAAAGGATGATGCCGCCATCCTGCAGTACTTTTAATGCCTTGTTTACTTCGTCCTTAAGCATGGGCGGTAACTTGTTTATAAATATTCATCAATTGCGCCGCTAAGGTACGGCCTTCAAACCGTTGTGCATAATCCAGCCCTTCGGTAATCATTTGCTGCCGCAATGGTTCATCGTTTAGTACGGCATCTACTTGCTTCGCCAGGCCTTGTTCATCGTCGGGGTTTACATAGCGGCTAAATGCCCCGCCCGCTTCCTCTAAACAGGAACCGGTTGCGGCAATAACCGGTACGCCCGACACCAGCGCCTCTAAAATGGGGATCCCAAAGCCTTCATATCGCGAAGGGTAAACAAAAAGATCTGCCAATTGGTAAACCGCAGGCAAATCGTAAAAGCTAACTTCGTGCAGGAACATCACCCTATCCATTAAATTATTGGAAGATAAAAACACCTTCACCTCATCCAAATAAGACGTAGCCTTGCCCACTACCACTACCGGGATATTGGTTTTAAAAAGGGGCAATGCCCTGGCCAGCAGCATCAGGTTTTTGCGTTCCTCTATAGTGCCAACATTCAGGATGAACCTATCGGGCAGCTTGTATTTTTGTTTGACAGGTGCCCTTTGTGCTTCGGATCGCATTGCGCTAAACTCCGGTGCGCAACCCTGGTAAATAACGTCGATTTTTTCGGCATCGATATTCAATAACTCCACCAGATCCTGTTTGGTACGTTCGCTGATGGCGATAACCCTGTTGGCTGTTTTGCAGGCGCGTTTTGTTTTGGCCGTGTAGATGAGCCGGTTTATCAGGCCGTAATATTGCGGGAAACGCAGGAAAATGAGATCGTGAATGGTAACCACCGATTTAACGCCGCTACGCTCAATACCCAAAGGCAGTTCGTAACTCAACCCGTGGTAAACGTCAATACCGTCCTTTTTCAGGTTGCTCACCATGCCCTTGCTGCGCCACAAAGCGGTGAGGTATTTACCGGCAGGGGTAATGGTGTTGATATTAAGGAAGCCGTCGAAAAAATTACGCCACTTATTGGGTTTAAGTTTTGGCGTATAAAGCAGGTAAGTGTTATCCGGATAGTTTTCCGCCGTGGTTTTTATCAGCCAGCGGCTAAAGTTACCCAGGCCGGTATTGTTTAAAAAAGCACGTTTGGCATCGTATCCTATCTTCATTTTTTAGATTTGAGATCTGAGATATGAGATGTGAGACAAAAGAACCAACCGAAGTTAATTCAAATCTCAAATCTCATACCTCATATCTTGTTTACGCCGAAGCTATCTCATATCTCACATCTAAAATCTCACATCTAAACGGCAACATTATTCTCCCTCAAAGCATCATTCAATGATGTCTTTTTATCGGTAGATTCTTTGCGGGTGCCGATGATGAGGGCGCAAGGCACCTGGTACTCGCCGGCAGGGAACTTTTTAGCATAAGTACCCGGTATCACTACCGAACGGGCAGGCACGCGGCCTTTATATTCTATCGGCTCGCGGCCGGTAACATCAATAATTTTGGTAGATGAAGTTAACACCACGTTAGCACCCAAAACGGCTTCGCGCTCTACATGCACACCTTCTACCACAATAGCACGCGAACCAAGGAAACAGTTATCCTCGATAATAACAGGAGCAGCTTGTACAGGCTCTAATACACCGCCGATGCCTACGCCACCGCTCAGGTGTACATGTTTGCCAATTTGCGCGCAGGAGCCTACGGTTGCCCAGGTATCAACCATGGTGCCTTCATCTACATAAGCGCCAATGTTTACGTACGATGGCATCATGATAACGCCTTTGGCCAGGTAAGCGCCGTAACGGGCAATACCGTGGGGCACCACGCGCACGCCAAGTTCTTTATAGTTGGTTTTTAGCTTCATTTTATCATGAAACACAAAGGGGCCTGTTTTTATCTCTTCCATCTGGCGGGTAGGGAAGTAAAGGATAACGGCCTTTTTTATCCAGTCGTTAGTATGCCAGCGGCTGCCAATAGGCTCGGCAACGCGTATTTCGCCTTTATCCAGGCGCTCAATAACGCTTTCAATGGCATTGGTATATTCGCTGTAGTTTAAAAGGTTCCTGTCTTCCCAGGCATCCTCAATCATTTTTTTAAGATCGATCATTTAGTAACGAAATAAATTTTGTCAAATTAAAGGATTTTTGGGGAGATTTGTTTGAATGAGTGCAAACTCTTAAATCGTTTTTATGAACTATTATTTAGGAGGATATTACTTATTAGATATACAAGCCGCTTATGGCTCTGTGAACGGCCAATGTATCCATACGGCGAGTACCTGTGTTAATGATAGCCTGCTCGACGGATGGTCGTTTTCCTGGGCAGAGTGTAATAGTGTGCCGGATCTAATAAAAATAATGTCAACCTATAACATCTCCAGGGAAAAGATAAACGAACTCCAAATATGGGTAGGTGAAAATTTAGAGGCGGGAAGGATTGGCTGGCCAAGTTTGTTTTCTGACAGGGATACAGTAGAAATCTATCGTGACAAATTTTTTCTCGGGCGGAGTGACTTAAAAATTGTGTCGGTTTATTTCAATGAAACAGAAGCGGGTGAACTTATAGAAAAATTTATTCCACAAAAGGGTATGGACGGAATTGGGCTTTACACGAACCTTTTAAAAAGGACACCCGAAAATAATCAACCAAATGAAGAGTTGATCGGCTACGATCTAATCGGCGTAGAATGGGGTGGAGACCATCATACTTTTCATTGCCACGATTTGTCAAAAACATTAGATGAACAGTTCAACGTTAAAGTAAATAAATTTGGGCTCCTCGAATCGTTGGATAACTGGGAACCCGTGGTGAATTATATGAATGATGAGGAAAATGGCTTTGAGCCAGTACCGTGGTTTGTTGTTAAAATGAAAATTGTTAATTAAATGCCTGAAAAAGAAAAACTACGAATAGATAAATACCTCTGGGCCATCCGCATGTTCAAAACGCGTACGCTGGCCTCTGATGCCTGCAAGGCTGGCCGTGTAAAGTTGGAAAGCAACAACATCAAACCATCGCACGAGGTGAAGATAGGCGAGCGCTACCAAATCTCGAAAGGCCCCGAACGTAAGGTGATTTTGGTGGCCGGTTTATTAGAGAACCGCGTGGATGCAAAAAAAGCGGTAGATTACTATCAGGACATTACCCCGGTAGAACAAACCACGGCCTTCAAATCCATGTTCCACGCCCCGGTGCTAAAACGCGACCGCGGTACCGGCCGCCCCACCAAACGCGACCGCCGAGAAACCGACGACCTAAAGGATAACTTTTTTGAAAAGCCCGAGGAAGAGAAAGAAGGATAGTGCCTTACAAATGCCCTGCCTGGTACTTCCTCGCCCAAAAGCTAATCAGCAATAAGGCCAAAATAATGGCTGAAAGAATGCCGGTGAAAGCCAGGTTATGGTGTTGTGGCAGGCTGCCCAGGTAGTCGGCAAATGCCGGGCCATTTACAAGGGCATAGGTGAGCAGGAAAAAGATAACTTCGAACAGTTTTTTGCCGCCACTCAAAATACCCAGGCATACGGCCAGCGAAACCACAAATAAGGCCCCAATGATGAGGTTAATGATTGATAAGCAGTCCATCACTATAACGTACCGCAACAACAGTGGAAATGCCAGTGCCATAGCTAACAAGAAACCGGCTATGATTTGGGCGGGTAACATCCGTTGTAAGGGTTTGTAAGATGCGTAAGTAAAGTAATGGAGGCGGTTAGTCTTTTCCTTCGTTACCAATTCTGACAAGCGCGTTACCTGTAGAAACCACAAAGCCGGGAGTAAGTACAAAGATGCTATAGGTAAAGGCGCAAAAAGCATGCTTAGGCTTAGACCTATACTGGGCAACCACAACCATTTGTTCCCTTGTCTTATGAGCAATAACAACTCGGTTTTGATAAAGGGCACTATGCTATAATTAAAAACTACCGGTGGCAACAAAGCACTGCTTATACCAGCCGGAATAACGGCGAATCCTTCATCATCTGGCATTACCGCTGCCCACTTTTTCTTTTTGCCGGCTGCTTTCTTAAAATCAAACCGGTGAAAAAAGAAGGAGGAAAGGTAAACCAGTGCTACCGCAAAACTCATCCACAGCAAGCGGCTAAAAATAAAAAGAGATGTCCAGTTGATGCCGTTCCAGGTGATTAGTTGATAGGGCCGGCGTTTGTTAAAGATAAACCCGAATGATACTTGTTCTATATGCTGATGGAACCGGGTATTTATTTCTTTTTTAATACTGCCTGTAACCAGGCTTAAACCAAAAGGATCGAAAAAGCCACTGGGAGGGACGGCGCTTTTGGTATTAAGAGAAGAGAGCGCAGCCCCGCAAAGGAAGAAGTATATGATAAATTGCAGAATGCTGCGCTTCCCTAAAAATACTTCGGCCACTACCGCTAATGCAGCTACCAGGAACATGGCCGGCAATACAAAAAGCAAGTAAGGTAAGATAAAGTGAGCCGGAACAAGCGGATACCCGGCCCCGCGCACGAAGAACATGAGTATGCTTACCGCAAACGTGCAAACGGCAATGGTACAAAGCACAACAAAGTTGCTCAGTTGTTTAGCCAGCAGGTACCTGAAATTAGAAATAGGCGTGGCCGCAATAATTAAACCCACTTCGGTATCTGTGTCTCTTTTAATGCTGTTATTTACCAGCAGGAAACCGTAAAAGGATAGCATTACGGCGGTCATGGTGGCTGATATATAACCAACCCATGCGGAGTTATAAACACTTTTGAACCCCACAGCGCTCAAAGTTGTGTACGAAGCGCTGACAGGCGGCACAAACAGGTAAGCCACATAAATGGTTATAGCCAGTGTAAGTAAAAAAGCATAGCTGCGGGTACGCTGCAGGTAGTCGGCTTTTACAATGCTGTAAATGTATTGCATCGGCTTAAGCGTTATGTTGCGTTAACAATAAGTAGGCATCTTCTAAACCGGCATCCACAGGCCTGGATGCAGGAACGATAGTCGTGTCGGTGCTAATGTACCGTACCCGGGTACGGTCCTTTTGGCGGCTGGTATCAATAACCTTGTGCTTTGTTTTAAATGCTGCTACTTCGCTACTCTCTAAAAGCACTTCAAATATTCGTCCGTTGGCCTGTTCAATAATATCGTGCTGGTAACCTTTGGTAATGAGTTTGCCGCTTTGCATAATGGCTACTTCATCGGCAATGGTTTCGATGTCAGATACGATGTGCGATGATAGGATAATGATACAATCATCAGCCATCTCGCTAATCAGTTGCCTGAATCTAACCCGCTCTTCGGGATCGAGGCCTACTGTGGGTTCGTCAAATATGAGCACCTTAGGGTCGTTTAGGAGGGCCTGCGCAATGCCAACGCGTTGTTTCATGCCGCCAGAGTAGGTTCCAATTGGCTTTTTGGCATCGGCTGTCAGGTTAACACCTTCCAGCAGCATATCAATGCGCCGGCGCAGGTCCTTGCCCCCCACGCCTTTCATGGCTGCAATGTATTCTAAAAATTCATAGGCATTTAAATTGGGGTAAACGCCAAAATCCTGTGGCAGGTAGCCCAATACTTTACGAATGAAGTTGGGGTTGCTTACAATATCTATCCCATCTAAAAGTATAGTGCCGCTGGTAGGTTGGCTAATGGTGGCAATTATCTTCATCAAGGTTGATTTACCGGCGCCATTAGGGCCAAGTAAACCTAATATGCCTTTATCAATAGTGATGGAATAATCTGATAACCCAGTTTTAGTTGCGTTATATTGCTTGGTAAGCGCCTTAATTTCTAATGCCATAGTTTTAAAATGAACGCTGCTATGACATAGGCTTGCCCGGTCATGTTACATGAAGCGGAAAATAAACGCAGGTATCCTTGATTACCCATTCGGGAATCATTTCGAATTAGCCGGCGCAGGCATCGATTTAATTGACTGCCGATAGAAACCGGCATTCCCTTAACTTGATACGGCAACTCAATAGTGTAAGGCTAAAGGACGTGCGCCAGCGCTTATTAACAAAACCGATTGTGGAAAAAGCTGCCATTGCATGCGCAGTTAGCGGTACTATAGCGGCATTGCTGTCAGGCTTTTCAAGTATTGCAATGGTCATTGGTTGTTAGCGGAATTACAACGTATAAAACCTGCAGATTTAGTACTGGTTAACTTTACACTGAGAGTCCGATTAATCCAGCGCTACCGGTAACTAATACGTTAATGTTACACCACCTCCTAAACCCATGTCGCTATCATAATGCGTTGATAAGGAAAAATATTTAGTAACAATATAGCTTAAACCGGTTGCGTATTCCTTATCGGTATTAACCATGATATTGAATCGCATTCGGCTGGAAACAGGTATATCATCCCGCCCTAATTGAAACCTAAATTTACCGTTACCGTCGATACGGGCATCAGCAACAAATAACATAGGCAGTGTATATGCTATACCGGCTACTACCGTATTCCGCCTTTCCTTGTTACTCAACTGTCCAAACATGTTTTTTGCGTCGCTGCCGAAGATGTTGTGCTCATCGGGGTTAAAGTCTTTATGATGGTAGTCAAAACCTATATAAGGGAACAGCCATTGGTTCCTACCGATATACCTGCCAATGGTGGTTTCACTTTCATAGCCCATCATCGCATCCGTCCCTAAATGCCACATCGTAGTAGCCTTCCATCTGGTGTTACCCAACATTAACATTCCGTCAGTCCCGTTGCTTTCTAAACCGATTCGTCCCATTAAATGTGGCATTTGATCGTCCCAAAACAGTCTGCGTTGGGCCAATTTAGGATCAGGAATTTCAGGATTGGGTGCTGAGTTTTCGTAGCTGAAGACACGGCCCATGCCGCTCATCATATGATACAAGATATGGCAGTGAAAAAACCAGTCGCCGCCAGGCTCGGAAGCAGCAAATTCGATGGTGTCTTGCTCCATCGGCATAATGTCAATTACGTTTTTCATTGGCGCATATTCGCCTTGTCCGTTTACAACTCTAAAATCATGTCCATGCAAATGCATCGGATGGCGCATCATACTGTTGTTGTAAAGGATTATCCGTAGGTTTTCACCTTTCTTAATCAATATCTTGTCCGATTCTGATACTGTTTTATTATCTAAGGTCCATACATACCTATTCATATTGCCGGTAAGGTCAAACTTTAATTCCCTCATCGGCCCTTTTGGCAAAGTAGTTTTGTTTGGATCGCGCAGCATATTGTAGTTCAGTGTCACCATATCAGGGTTATCCGCGCTCATATTCATTCCAGGCATACTGGCTTTTGCATCTTTGGGTGCTGGTTTTGCTTCGCCGGTTATTTCAGGATACATAACGGTGTTCATGTCCATTATCTGGTTTTGCATTTGCATACCATCCATTTGAACCATGTTGCCGCCCATATCCATCATGGCGTTCATCATTTTCATCCCGGCGAAATATTTCAGTTTGGGCATTTTTCCGGCCGAAACTTTTGCGCCCTTTCCAAGCCATAGTGATGCTGATTTCGTCCGGTCTTCAGGTGTTACCAAAAACTCATAGCTTTTATTATGAGGAATAGTTACGACGACATCATAGGTTTCAGATACAGCAACAATCAGCCTATCAACTTCAACAGGCTCTACATCATTGCCATCAGTAGCCACAACCGTCATTTTGCCGCCAGCATATTTTAGCCAGAAATAGGACGAAGCACCGGCATTTGCAATTCTTAGCCGCACTTTATCACCTGCTTTGAATTGCGGCTGCTCATTATGGTTCGTTCCGTTGATAAGGAACTGATCGTAATAAACGTCACTCACATCCATGGCGTTCATCCGTTTCCATTCATTGGCAACTTTCGTCTTAAAATTTCCAGACTTAAGCGCTTCGAGATAACTTTGCGTAGAGCCTTTTTGAATAGCAAACCAATCTGATGCCGCATGTAGACTACGGTGAACTTCCTTGGGGTTCATATTGGTCCATTCACTTAATATCACAGGCAAAGTGGGTATATCCCACTCTTGGCGCTTTTTCATGATAAATGCACCATACATGCCTATTTGCTCCTGCAGGCCTGTATGACTATGATACCAATGCGTACCGTGCTGTTTAATTGGGAATTTGTAAAGATGCGTTGCGCCAGGCATAATGGGCATCTGCGTCAAATTAGGAACCCCATCGTAACGGTTAGGCAAATAGAGGCCGTGCCAATGCAAAGAAGTTTCTTCTTTTAATCGATTATGGACGTAAATCTCAGCAGTATCTCCCTCTGTAAATGTCAAAGTAGGCATCGGAATACTGCCGTTCACGGCAATAGCCCGCTTAGGTTTCCCACCAAATGTGACAATCGTATCAGCGATATAAAGATCGTAACGAACGGTATGCGGCAGCACATTGCTGGTTACAGTATGGATTGGCCCTAAACCCGCCTTTGCATGACCGATTTCTTCAGGTGACATCGCATTGCCCATTTTCATTCCGGCCATACTATCTGATTTCTTCGAGGTGTCGGTTGCGGGCATTCGCATGACAGGTGTATGTTCTTGATGAGGATTTGTCTGGGGCTTGCTCATGTTCATTGTGCCCATACCAACTTGGGCGTTTTTTTTAGCCGGTAACTTCTTAGTCGTGAGCGTTTTAATAGGCGCAGGCTTTTTTACCATTGGTTTCGGCTTTTCTTTGACCAGTTTCATACCGCATTTTGGGCAATTGCCTCGCTTAGCAGCATGAATCTCGGGATGCATGGGGCAAGTATATGTTACGGATTGCAGCTTTTGCATAGGCCGCATATCGTGCATATTATGTTGGGCAAATGCTGTTTGAGATATTATAAAGAGCATTGCCACAAGAAGTATTTTCTTCATTTGCTAAGCGTTATATATGCAGCATTTGGCATATTTATTTAAACGTCAAAGCTGCGAAGAGTAAAACTCGTCGCAGCCAATCCGATTGAAATTTTATTACTTGTTTATCGTCTCAGACACCTTACCGCAGGTGAGCATTTGGTTGCCGTAATAGGGATTCTTGATTGCTGCGTCTGCCGATAACCAGTAACTTTTCTTCATTGGGCAATACGCATAGTAAACCGGCTTATCAGATAGTTTTACCGCTTTAGTAAGCTTGTAAACATTTTCCGAAAATGCAGCAAAATGTTCGCGTTGGTGGCTGATATCTGTGCTTTGGGATATGTGCCGGGCGTTAAAGGATAATTTTTCTTTCACGCTTGAAAAGGCAGACTGATCGTCCTTCGATAATGATTTGGGATCAATGCTGGTTACAGATTTAAAAAAGTCTGCAGCATATTTCGCAGCATCACCGCTATTCGATTTCACCAATGCATCTTTTATATTGTAGTAAGATGAAAGTAAGGGTGTAAAAACCGACTGTGCGGTATCTTGAGCACGGACTTGTTGTGAAAATGCTGTTGCAATAAGAGCAACTATTAAAAATACTTTTTTCATAATTAATTTAATTTGAGGCAACTTGGCTTGTGTTTCAACGAGCCTTCGGTACCAATACAAATCTATCTGGTTGTAGACTTGCGGGTGTATATAATTCTGTGATTACTTTACAGTTTCCTGCGATTGCAGTATGTCATACTTCCTATCGTTCATTCGATATTTTGATGTGGTTTACTAATTAGATTAATGGCCCCACTAATTGCACAACAGACCTAAATTTTATCAATTGGGGTGCGATGCCCTGGTTCTGATACTTTGAATTGACTGGGTGTAATCCCGGTTACACTTTTAAATTGTGCGGACAAATGGGCGCTGCTGCTATAACCCATTTTCCAGGCAATCTCATTCATATTCAGTTCCCCGTATTCCAGTAGCTCTTTTACCTTCTCGATTTTTTGCTGGATAATAAATTTTTCAATGGTAGTATCCTCTGCTTCGGAAAACATTCGGCTTAAATAGGTATAATCTTTATGAAACTGATCTGAAAGAAAATTAGAGAAACTAAAACGGCCATCTGCAAGATCACTATAGTGAACCTTTTCTATAATCAGATCCTTTACACGTTGGACGATACGGTTTTTTTCATTATCGATCAATTCAAAGCCAAGCACCTTTAGAGCCGAAGAAATCTCGCTTATTTGGTTCACATCAGGATCAGGCTGAACGGAAGCATTCCCGAGAGAGATAGCATTTACATGGAAACCCGAATTGTCGAGCTGTTGCTTTACAACCATTATACAACGGTCGCAAACCATATTCTTAATATGTAGTATCATATATCATTTGTTTCAAACAACGTTCCGCAATTAAACAGAATATGAAGATGCGGCAAATTACGAACCAAATCGCAATTTAGTATCTTCAATATCCAGTTAAGGACTTATTCCTGTTCTGCCCGATACCCCTTTCCTGCCAAAGCAGAGATAACTTCCTCGGCTTTTAAGCTTGGTTCAGACTGAATGGTCAATATTTTGTTGGGATTGGTAGTGTCTACTTCCCAATGTTTGATTTCGGTTAAAGAATTTAAAGCTGGTGTAACTGCGGCAATACACCCGCCACATTTAATTGTTGTTTTGAATTTTAAAGTTTCCATAGGAAATTAAGTTAAAAATTGATTTTTGAAAGTTTAAGTCGCAGACTATTACCAACGACTGATACAGAGCTCAGCGCCATGGCTGCGCCTGCAATCATTGGGTTAAGAAGAAAGCCATTAATTGGATACAAAAGGCCAGCGGCAAGCGGGATACCAGTGACATTATAAATAAATGCCCAAAATAGATTTTGGCGGATAGTACGCACGGTTAACCTTGAAAGCTTTAAGGCGGTTGGTATCTGCTGCAGATCAGACGAAACCAACGTGATTTTCGCAACATCCATTGCGATATCTGAACCCTTAGCCATTGCGATACTTATATCCGCTTGTGCTAAAGCCTGGCTATCGTTAATACCATCACCAATCATTGCTACGGTTTTGCCTTCTGCTTGCAGTTGTTTTATAAAGGTGGCCTTATCGGAAGGCATCATATCTGCCTGAAAATGCTCGATGCCCGTTTCCCGCGCAATCGCTTTTGCAGTTTGCGCATTATCGCCCGTTAGCATATACACACCGATACCCTGCTTTTTAAGCTGCTCTATAGCTGACCTTGAACCTGGCTTAATCTCGTCTGCTATAGCCGCAATTGCCAATACTTGGTTTTGCGACGCGAAGTAGATCACAGTTTTCGCCTGATGTAAAAAGTTAGCTATCGGCTCCTTAAGCTCCTGTGGGATTTTAATCATTCGCTCGGTAATGAGCAAATGGCTACCGGCAAGATATAAAATACCTTCCAGGTCCGCTTCAATACCGCGTCCGGTTAAGCTGTTAAAACCTGATAGCTTTACCGGCGAGTCGTTAAACGACTTTAAGTGCGCTACAATAGCATCTGCCAATGGATGTTCCGAAAACTCCTCCAATGAACGAAATATAGATCGTAATTTAATTTGGTTGTCGGCAAGCGAATTTGCCCACACCAAGTCCGTAAGTTTTGGTTTGCCTTGCGTAATTGTACCCGTTTTGTCTAACAACACAGTGTTGACCCGATAGCCTAATTCAAGGGCTTGTGCATCCTTTATTAATATGCCGTTTTCTGCGCCTTTCCCTATTCCAACCATGATAGCCGTTGGCGTTGCAAGCCCCAAAGCGCACGGACAGGCGATAACCAAAACTGTAACCATAGCCATCAAACCATGAGTAAGCCCATTTTCGGTATCCAAAAGCAGCCAGGCGATTAAACTTAACACAGCGATAACGATTACAACCGGTACAAATATGCTTGCGATTTTATCAACTAATTTTTGCACTGGTGCTTTGGAACCTTGTGCATCCTGTACGAGTTGAATTATCTGTGCGAGTAACGTGGTGCTACCAACCTTCTCGGCTACAAAACGAAAGCTGCCTTTTTGGTTGATTGTACCGGCAAACACTTGGTTTCCTTGTTTCTTTTCAACAGGAATCGGCTCGCCGCTAATCATGCTTTCATTAATAAAGGACTGCCCTTCTTTAATTGTTCCATCCACCGGAATTTTCTCCCCTGGCCTTACAAGTATTAGGTCGCCCGGGTTTACATCTTGAATAGGAGAGATGACCTCCCCTTGGGATGTGATAAGTGTTACCGTTTTTGGCTGTAAACCAATGAGTTTTTTAATAGCAGAGGAGGTATTGGATTTCGCCCGTTCTTCTAACAACTTGCCAAGCATGATAAAAACAATGACTACCGATGCAGCCTCAAAATATACATGCGGGTGCAACCCCCTGCGATGCCAAAATTCAGGGTAAACTGTATTAAAGACGCTAAAGAGAAATGCAACGCCAGTGCTCATAGCCACAAGGGTATCCATATCTGCACGAGCATGTTTTGCTTGTTTCCAAGCACCAATAAAAAAGCCTTTGCCAGCAATAAATAGTACCGGTGCGGTTAAAAGGAGCATGATGTAGTTGGCAAACGGAATATCCATAAATACCATCCCTATTAATACAACCGGGATCGTCAAAATAGTGGCCCAGGTGATATTTCGTTTAAGCGTTTGGTAATGCTGTTGCTGTAATTTTTCCTGCTCTTCTTTCCCATTTTCAGTGTCGATTATCAGGTCGTATCCGATGGACCGAACCGACTGCTGAAGTTTCGTGACCGGCATTGTTTCTGGCTGAAAAGCAACCCTAACCGACTGCGTAGCAAAGTTCACTTCAGCACTCTCAACCCCTGGCTGTGCGCCAATAATTGATTCAACGCTCGATGCACAACTGGCACAGGTCATGCCGATAACGGGAAAAGTAATTGTTTGTATTGCTTGCGTTGCCATGTTCATTTTTTCTACAATGCAAAGTTACTTTGCGACCTGCCCGTCGAGTTTACAACATCCTGTCTAAAATTTATACAATACCGCACATAAGTAAGTTAAAGGAAGTATTAAGGCTTGATAAAAGCACCTTCAGCCAAAAAAGATCGATCTCCCGCTTTTGCAGCTGCCCTAGCTGGCAATTAGGTAACCCTTACGCGGTATTTATTGGTTACAAATCGGTAGTCCCAAACGCGGCACAGGAGCTTTACTAACCGCAAACAATGTGGGGATACAGTAGCCGGGGAGAACGGACTTGAAAATAAGAGAGAAGTCTACATGCCAGGTGAAGATAGAGGGGGCTGATGCTTGTTTGGCCCAATGAAATTTGATGCACGATAAGCCAGCGAGCGTGATAGAACTTATCCCCAGAAATAATCATCACCAAGGCATCCAATTGAGCGGTTTGCGTTTGTTAAGCAAGCAGTTTCGAGTGAGAGAATATAGATATTCTCTTATAAAGTTGAATATTTACGGCATTTATCCGCCAAAAAGGCCACAATTCGCACCTCTTTTGAATAAAAAGGTGATGCATTATTAGAAAAACGCGCAAATTTTTGCACCATTTTGTGCACGAAAACACATCGTTGCCTTGTTCTTCGGCACAAATAACATGTAGGATATTATCCTTATTTTTGCCTTTTATAACCGGCCTGCGCACAAAATGCCTTGGGACGCGTTAAATCATCTACATGAAAGATACCTATACGGGCGAGGATTTTAAAATTGCGGTAATTGGTTTAGGCTATGTTGGCTTGCCGCTTGCCATCGCATTCGCCAAAAAATATAACGTTTTAGGGTTCGATATCGACCAGCAGCGCATACTGGAACTCAGCCTCGGTACCGACCGCACACAGGAAGCCAATATCGACGACTTACAGCGAGTGTTGAAACATTCTGCCGATGCAGGCTTAAAGTTCTCCTTCGATACCGAAGAACTGCGCAATTGCAATACCTACATTGTAACCGTACCCACACCTATCGACCAGTTTAAAGCACCCGACCTCGGTCCGCTACTAAAAGCCTCCGAAATGCTCGGAAAATCACTGAAAAACGGCGATTTAGTGATATATGAATCTACGGTTTACCCCGGTTGTACCGAGGAGGATTGCGTACCCGTGCTGGAGGCAACGTCGGGTTTGAAATTTAATGAAGGCTTCTTCGCCGGGTATTCGCCCGAGCGTATCAACCCCGGCGATAAGATAAATACGCTTACCAAAATAAAGAAAGTAACCAGCGGCTCCACGCCGGAGGTTGCAAAAAGGGTGGACGATCTGTACGCTTCGATTATTGAAGCCGGTACCTACATGGCGCCAAGCATTAAAGTTGCCGAAGCCTCCAAAGCGATAGAAAATGCCCAGCGGGATGTAAATATCTCCTTCGTGAACGAATTGGCGCTGATATTCGACCGGATGGGCATCGATACCAACGACGTACTGGACGCTGCGGGTACCAAATGGAATTTCCTGAAATACAAACCGGGACTGGTTGGAGGGCACTGCATAGGGGTAGACCCATACTACCTGGCCCATAAAGCCGAATCGCTGGGTTACCAGCCGCAGGTGATCCTCTCCGGCCGCCGGGTGAACGACGAGATGGGCAGTTTTGTGGCGGGCAAAGTAATTAAGCTGCTGGTTGCCAAGGGGCATGATATCAGCCATGCAAACGCGCTGGTATTGGGCATTACGTTTAAAGAGAATTGTTCCGACGTGCGCAACAGCAAGGTAGTTGATATTTATACCGAACTAAAAGCCTTTGGGCTTAATGTAGATGTGTACGACCCCTGGGCGGATGCAGAGAAAGTATTGAATGAGTACCAAATAGAACTAACCGCAACCATCGATAAAAAGTACGACGCCATCATTTTAGCTGTAGCGCATAATGAGTTTTTAACGCTGGATTATGGTGCGATAACAAATGGTGAAACGAGTGTTATCTACGATACCAAATCGGTTTTAGACCGCCGCATTGTAGATGCGCGTTTATAATTGTGCCGAAGCCGTAAGTGTTTCATTGCGCTTTAATCGTTTTTCGCTATTTTATTTAATCGGTTGATGGTAAGTATGTTACATGTTTTATATAAAGGGTAGGGGCGTTCCAAAGTGTTCCGCTTAATTTATTAAAGTGTTGGTAATTAAATAGATGCAAAAACAGGGTGTTCCACATTAAAAGTGGAACACTTGAACGATATGCGCCGGCATACTGCACTGCTGATGTTTGTTTTTTGAGTATTATTGCACCAAATTATACCGTAGCTTTTTAGCTAATGAAGAGTATCGCCCAAAAAGTATTTGATATCGAAATAGAATCGCTGCAGCACGTGGCATCGATGATAGATGAGCAGTTTTCGCAAGCGGTAGAGGCTATCCTGCAATCAAAAGGCAAGCTGGTGGTTTGCGGCATGGGTAAAAGCGGGCATATCGGTAAAAAGATCTCGGCTACGCTCACCAGCACCGGCACCCAAAGCTTTTTTATGCACCCTGCCGAAGCTTTCCACGGCGATTTAGGTATGGTAGGAGAGCATGATATCATCCTCATCCTATCCTATTCCGGCGAAACGGAAGAAGTACTAAAACTGGTACCCTTTTTTAAGTGGCATAAAAATTTATCCATCGCTATTACCGGCAACCCAAATTCGACCCTCGCCAAAAACGCTACGTACCACTTAAATGTGGGTATAAAGCAAGAGGCTTGTCCGCTGGAACTGGCGCCAACCTCATCAACTACAGCCACTTTGGTAATGGGTGATGCACTGGCAGTTGCACTAATGACCGCAAGGGATTTTAGCCCCGATGATTTTGCACGTTTCCATCCTGGCGGCCGTTTGGGAAGAAAACTATTGGTTAGGGTAAAAGACCTGATGCGTACTGATTCCTTGCCTTTTTTACAGC
>NZ_CAMLOV010000080.1 GCF_946481715.1 uncultured Mucilaginibacter sp.
TGTTATATAAAGCTAATTCTGTTACCGAATTATCTGACCTTTACAGCAATGACGTATTTATAATATAGGTAACGCAAAAAACCCGGTGTGGCTGCACCGGGTTTTTTAATGAAGTAAATAATTTTTTCGCGGCAGTTTACGCTTTGTTTTTTGATTCCTGAACTTCCAACCGGATGGCTTGCGCTAAGTTCTTAAGGTCCTGCATACCTTTGCGAACACGTGTGCCGGCTGCGCTATTGCCCTTGTTATAAAATTTGTCGGCATCAGCTTCAAGGGATGCAACCAGCTCTTTTACTTCAGTGAATTTTTTCATTGTGAACTTCCTTTAAAATTTTGAGGTTTATTGTTTTAATTAAAGCTAATCTAAATGCTTTTTTTTAGAATAAAAACTTTTAAAGTTTAAAAATAGTGGCTTTAAAGTGCTTTTTTTCCACATTTTTGGCTAACGTGCGTTAAAAAAAATTGAACCCCGCATCAAAAAACTCGCCCTCTTTCTTTACATCATAATATTGTTTAACGAAAATTAACCATTGTGTAATTAAATTATTTAGCACTAAATTAACTACCCGCATTTTGCCTTGGGTTCCAACATCTTACATCTAACAGAGCGCAGCGCCATTAGCACATAAAAAAAGAAAAGCCCGGCTAAACCGGGCTTTTTATCTTCTGTATTATTTCGTCTTAGGCTATCGCCATTTTATTTTCTTTATAGTATCCCGCTTTCAACTTCTCCGCAACTTCACTAAAAGCGTCTAATGTGCGTTCCACGTCGGCAAGGGTGTGCATGGCAGTAGGTATCAGCCTAAGTTCTATAAGCCCTTTAGGTATTACCGGGTACACAACTATCGAACAAAATATGCTGTAGTTCTCGCGCAGGTCCATGGTTAGGCTGGTTGCCTCGTTCAGTTCGCCTTTCAAAAAAACCGGAGTAACCATGGTATTGGTAATGCCAATATCAAAGCCATGCGCTACCAGGCCGTTTTGTAAAGCCTTTGCTATAAGCCATAACTGCCCACGTAACTCCGGGTTTGATTTTAGCAACTCGAAACGTTTTTTAAGCCCCAGCACCATTGGCATAGGCAGAGCCTTGGCAAATGTTTGCGAGCGCATGTTATAACGCAGGTAATTAATGATCTCGTTATCCGAAGCTACAAAAGCGCCGATGCCAGCCATAGATTTAGCGAAAGTACCGAAGTACACATCCACGCCATCAATGCAATCCTGCTCTTCGTGCGTGCCGGCACCGGTTGGCCCCATGGTACCAAAACCATGCGCATCATCAATCAGCAGGCGGAAATTATATTTCTCTTTCAGTGCGATGATCTCTTTGAGCTTACCCTGCGCGCCCGACATCCCAAACACACCCTCGGTGATCAGCAAGATCCCTCCGCCGGTTTGCTCGGTTAGTTTCGAGGCGCGTTCCAGTTGTTTTTCGCAGCTTTCTATATCATTGTGCTGGTAAACAAAGCGCTTACCCATATGCAGGCGTACGCCATCTACAATACATGCATGCGATTCGGCATCATAAACCACAACATCGTTGCGGTCAACCAATGCATCTATTATCGATACCATCCCCTGGTAGCCATAGTTCAATAAAAAAGCGGCATCCTTGCCTACAAATTCGGCCAGGTTATTTTCCAGTTCTTCGTGGTGTTTGGTATTACCGCTCATCATCCTGGCACCCATCGGGTACGCCATACCGTAATCGGCAGCGGCTTGCGCATCAGCTTCGCGTACTTCGGGGTGGTTGGCTAAGCCCAGGTAATTATTCAGGCTCCAAACCAAATGCTCTTTGCCATTAAACATCATGTGCGGATGTATCTCCCCCTCTAAGCGCGGGAACGAAAAGTACCCGTGCGACCATTTCTGATGCTGCCCTATCGGGCCGCCCATATTTTTATTTATCTTATCAAACAGATCCAAATTGCAAATCTTTTAATGTTCGTTTTATTTTATTGCAAATATACCCATAAAACGCCCCCTATCAAACGTTATTACTTTTTATGATAGTTTATAACATTAAGAGAAACAAGAGGGAAGAAACGAGAATCGAGAGACAAGAAGCAAGAGACGAGAAACAAGAATCAAGAATCAAGAGACCAGACCTTTTATAACGCACAAAAAAAGCAGGATAAAATTTATCCTGCTTCCTTTTGTCTTGATTCTTGACTCTTATGTCTTGTATCTAAAGTTAATCTACGTTATCGTGCAGAAAAGAATTGTTATTTTTTATTTCTGTTTTACCTTCATCATCGGTCATTAAAGAGAACCTGGAGATTTGGCTCTCGTCCGACTGCGGGGTTTGTTGCAGCGCCACTTCCTTGCGTTTGTAGGCTGGTACATTCTCCATCTCCTGGATGTTGCCGTTGCGCAGTTTCATGCTCAGGTCTTTTAAACGCATGATACGCTCGCGCGATTTACGCAATTGCTCCTCTATCGATTCGTCGGTTTTATTTTCATCGGCGTTTACAATAGGTTCCGGCTCGGGTTGTTTTTCTTCTACAACCGGAGGCGGGGTAAAGTCCATCACCGTATCGGCTATTTTAAATGTAAAGCCCGATTCGTCCTCTGGTTCTTCGGCAATTTCTTCCGGCTCTTCTTCGGTTAAGTTAAAACGTACAACTTCGCGCTGCTCTGCCTTATCCTGCTCTTCCGCTTTGGCAAACAAATCAAACAAACCGGTTTGTTTTGGCGCATCTTTCATTTTCATGTAAGGCTGCGTAGTCATTTCCGCATCAGGTTTTACCGCATTTATAAACTCGTTTACCGGTTTAACCAATGGTGCCGGCTCGGGTATCAGCATGCTTACAACTTTTTTGTTGCTATGCTCTTTTTCGCGTTCATCCTTAGTTTGGAAACCGGTAGCAATAATAGTTACCGATAAACTTTCGCCCAAATTATCGTCCTTACAATTACCCCATATCAGGTCGGCAGCCAAACCGGCTTCTTCCTGTATGTAATCGGTAATTATAGTAACCTCATCCATAGTTACTTCATTCTCGCCTGATGTAATATTCAGTAAGATGTAACGCGCGCCTTCAATTTCGTTATCCTTTAACAATGGCGACGCCAGGGCACCTTCCACCGCTTTTAATGCACGGTTTTCGCCATCGGCAGTGCAGCTACCCATGATAGATACGCCGCTGTCTTTCATTACGGTGCGTACATCCTTAAAGTCGACGTTTATATAGCCCGGCAACGTAATAATTTCGGCAATGCCTTTTGCAGCAGTCGTTAAAATATCATCTGCCTGTGCAAATGCCGAACTCATGGTTAAGTTGCCAAATATTTGGCGCAGCCTGTCGTTAGAAATTACCAGGAACGAATCCACGTATTTCTTCAGCTCTTCCATCCCCTCTTCGGCCTGCATGCGGCGGCGTTTGCCCTCGAATGAGAATGGGGTTGTGATGATACCAACCGTAAGTATATCCAATTCGCGCGCGGCCTTGGCAATAATAGGGCTTGCGCCTGTACCTGTACCACCACCCATACCAGCTGTAATAAACAACATTTTGGTATTTGCGCCGAGCATTTGTTTAATATCGTCGATATTTTCGATAGCGGAGTTTTTGCCTACTTCGGGTATGGAGCCTGCGCCCATGCCTTCGGTTAAGCTTGCACCTAATTGTACCTTATTAGGGATTGGGCTAAGCTCCAATGCCTGCGCATCTGTATTACATATAATAAAGTCGACACCCTTGATACCTTGCCTGTACATGTGGTTTACCGCGTTGCCGCCACCACCGCCAACACCAATTACCTTGATGATCGCCGATTTTTCTTTTAACATCTCAAACTGCATAATCCTTGTTTTTCAGTTGTTTGTGGTTTGATGATTAGATAGTTTTCCTTAATGTAATAATAGGGGTTTTTCCACAGGGTTTTTCCACAAATGTGAATATTGTGGAAAAGTTAACTAATGTGAATAAATATTAACCAGCCCCACCCAAACCCTCCCCGGAAGGGAGGGCTTTAAAAGTCTCCCCTACCGGGGGAGATTTAGAGGGGGCTGGCTGGCTCCCTATTTCAAAAAGTCCTCATCCTTTATATCATCCTTAATAAATTTCTTGCCCGATTCTAATATTTTGCCCAACAGGCCAAACTTACGGTCGTCGGTATATTTTGCTTTTTCTATTTTGGCTGCCACCGGCGCTACCTGTGTAATGCCGTTGTATTCCATTTTTTGGATACCTTTTATCAACAGGCCAATACCTGTTGCAAAAGTTGGGCTTTGCAGGTCTTCGTACACATTCTTTGGCAACAACTCGTTTTTGGCCAAATGCTCGTTAGGGTAACCTATGCGGCAATCAAGCCCGGTTACAAATTCTATCAGCTGAGTTAGGTGCTTTAACTGGGCACCACCGCCTGTTACTACTATACCGCCAATCAGTTTCTTTTCGTAGCCTGATGATTTTATTTCGTAGTAAACATGCTCTATGATTTCCTCCATACGGGCCTGTATAACAAAGGCCAGGTTTTTAACCGATATTTCCTTTGGTTCGCGGCCACGTAAACCGGGTACGCAAACAATCTCGTTCTCTTTGTTTTCCTCTGCCAGTGCCGAACCAAACCTTACCTTCAATTGCTCTGCAATGTTGCGCATAACCGAGCAGCCTTCGCGGATATCCTCGGTAACGCTGTTACCGCCAAAAGGTATAACTGCGGTATGGCGAATGATACCTTCGTGGAAAATGGCCACATCTGTTGTACCGCCGCCTATATCAACCAATACAATGCCTGCCTCTTTTTCCTCGTCGCTCAAAACAGATTCTGACGATGCAAGCGGCTCCAGTATAAGCTCCTGGCTTTCCAGTTGCGCTTTAGTGACGCACTTTACAATGTTTTTGATAGCCGTTACCTGGCCGGAGATGATATGGAAGTTGGCTTCCAAACGCACGCCAGCCATGCCAATAGGGTCTTTTATCCCCGGCTCGCTATCCACGGTAAATTCCTGCGGCAACACGTGGATGATCTCTTCGCCCGGGGGCATCACCAGGTTGTACATATCCTCTACCAATTTATCTATATCCTTACGGCCTATTTCGGTATTTAAATCCTTACGGGTTATTAATCCGCGGTGCTGCAGGCTTTTTATATGCTGGCCCGCAATACCCACATTTACGATGCGGATCTCGACGTTTGATTGCGCACCCGCTACATCTACAGCCTGGGTAATACCCTGCACCGTTTTATCAATATTTGATACCACGCCGCGCGTTACCCCTGCCGATTCGGCCTTGCCTATACCCAGCACCTCAATTTTGCCGTTTTTACTGCGGCGGCCAACAATAGCACAAATTTTTGTAGTGCCAATATCCAGCCCCACTACAATTGGCGAACTTTTGTCTTGTGTTGAACTTTTGTCCATATTGTTATTTTTTAATAGATGTCTTTTTATCAGTCTTCTTATCTGCGGGTTTCTTTGCCGCAGGCTTGGTTGTTGCCGTTTTAATTGCTGCCTTTTTTTCGGCAGGCTTACTTGCCTTTTTTACTACAGGCGTTGTTGTGGCCGGCTTTGCCGTGGGCTTATGCAATACCTTTTTACTTTCTATATGGCCTGCAATAGCGTCTTCCACCGTAGGTTTGTGCGTAACAGGTTTTATTGCAGCCGGCTTAGGCTCTGCTTTTTTTATTACAACAGGCTTCTTTTCCGCAGGCTTATCTGCTACCGGCTCTTCGGCCACCGGCTCGGGCGCTGCGGCTAATACCGGCGCTTGCGTGGCCAAATCGGTTTTCAAACGCTCCTGTCGGGCTACCCGTGCCGAATCGTCGGCCACTCTCTTTGCCAATGCTTTTGCGGCGTTCAACGAATCTACCAGGGTTTGGTTTTTAATGCCAATTACCTGGTTGCTGTATTTTATGTTGATGGCCTTGTAAGCATCCCACCCCACCATGGGCAGCGCTTTTTTGTAAAATGCCTTCAGGTTGCCAAAACGCTGTTCCAACGAATCTGCCGTGCCTACCAATATCCTTTGGTTGCCTACGCGCGGTATCAACTCAATCTCATGGTCTTTATTGATGTATATCTGCGCTATCTGTGCATCCCAAAGCGAATCGTTACGGATAAAATCTGCTGTTTTAAATATTTCCTTTGCCAATGCCGTATGCAACGAATCAACCTTGTTGGCAAACAGCTCGTCAATGTACCCGTTTGCTGCAATTACCCTGGCGGTAAAGTTTTGCGATAGCGGCATCTTTAGCCCATGCTGATCCACATAAAAATCCTGGTCGAAACGGTTCATCACCCTCAATATCGGCTGGCGCTGGCTTACTTCTACCTGTATCACGCCATCCATATCGGCGTATACTTTGGCTGATTCTACAAATGGGTTGTTCTTTAGCTTTGTTTCCAGGTTGTGCAGGTCAATCCTTTCTATCCGTCGGCCTATCAGGGTGTGGCTATCCATTTGCAAAATATTGTCTACTTCTACCCTATCGATAAAATAATGGCTGCCGGGTATGTATACCTTTATTGCCTTACAAACAACTTCGCCCTTTTTTACAGATATAAAACTCATCAGCATCACCAAACCGGCCAGGCTGAGTGTCCAGCCTAATCCAATTAATAATGGTTTCCAGATGCGTTTTTTAAACATGCTCCAATATCTCCTTTAAAGGGTTCACCAATGTATCTATATCGCCCGCGCCTACGGTTAAAAGCAGTTCGGGTTTCTCTCTTTTTATTATCGCCAGGCTCTCCGGTTTGCCAACCAGGCGCTTGTTTTCCAGCTTCATCAGGTTTAATACCATGTTGCTGTCTACACCCGGTATCGGCAACTCGCGGGCGGGGTATATCTCCAGCATCAACAGTTCATCTGCCATATCCAGCACTTCGGCAAAGCCGTCCACAAAATCGCGGGTGCGGGTAAACAAATGTGGCTGAAACATCACCGTTAGCTTTTTATTGGGGTATAGCCTTTTTACCGAGGTAATGGCCGCACGCAATTCTTCGGGATGATGGGCATAATCGTCTATATAAATATGCGCGGCATTCTTTACAATGTATTCGAACCTGCGCTTTACGCCTTTAAAGGAACCCAATGCTTCGCGGATAGCGTCGGCAGAGATTTCTAACCGTAACGATGCCTCGATTGCTGCTACTGCATTCTCGATATTGTGTAAGCCTGCAATACCCATCCTGATGTTTGGGATAGCTGTTGAAGCATTGTTAAAATCGAAATGGAAGTTCCCGTCTTCGATACGGATATTACTTCCCATTGCGCCGGCATCGGCATCTACCGCGTAGGTAAAGCCCTCCGCCAGTGGCAAGCCTTTTTTATATATCAATACCCCTCCCGGTTTTATCTGCGAAGCAAACAGCCTGAACGATTCTTCCAGGTGCGAATGATCGCCATAGATGTCCAGGTGGTCGGCATCCATCGAGGTAATAATGGCGGTATCGGGGTTTAGGGTCAGGAACGAGCGGTCGTACTCATCTGCCTCAACTACCACAATATCGTTTTTACCATACAGCACATTAGTGTTGTAATTGGATGATATGCCACCCAAAAATGCCGAGCAATCTTTACCCGAGTCTTTCAGGATATGCGCTATCATGCACGAGGTAGTGGTTTTACCATGGGTACCTGCCACCGCTATAGTGAACATACCCCGGCTAATAATGCCCAGCACCTGCGAGCGTTTCTGCAGATCGAAGCCTTTGGTTTTGAAATAATTTAATATATGCGAATCTTTTGGGATGGCCGGTGTATAAATGATCAACGTGCCATCGCTGGGTTTTTGGAAACTCATAGGTATCCAATCCAATCTATCTTCAAAAACCACGCGGATGCCTTCGTTGTGGAGGGCATCGGTTAAAGGCGTATTTGTTTTATCGTACCCACATACAACACAACCCAAATGATGGAAATAACGGGCAAGGCCGCTCATGCCTATGCCGCCTATGCCTACCAGGTAAACCCGTTGTATGTTTTTAAGTTCCATTTTTTTGTTTGGTGAGTGGTTGATTAAGTTGATTGAGTGAGTGGTTTTCGTCCAACTCGCTAAGCCAACACTCCAGCCTTTTTTATTTTAACAAACTCATTTACTACTCTCTATTTACTTAATTAACCAATAACTAATCCCAAAAAAGGCTATCCCCGCGTTCTACGGGGATTAGCCAGATTTAATTGTTGTTTGTTATTTGGATAACCTCTTTTGCAATAACTTCATCGGCATTTGGCATGGCCAATTTGCCAATGTTATCGCTTAATTTCTTTTGCATGCTTTTATCATTCAACAGCTCCAATGCTTTATCTACCAGTTTTGCTTCGGCATCCCTATCGGCAACAAACATTGCCGCATCTTCGGTTTTTAGCGCCAGTGCATTTTTGGTTTGGTGGTCCTCCGCAACATTTGGCGACGGTACCAGTATCACCGGTTTTTTTATGACGCATAACTCGGCAATTGTGCCTGCCCCTGCACGCGAGATGATCACATCGGCTGCCGCGAAGGCCAGGTCCATACGGTTTAAAAACTCTACCACGCATATGTTGGGGTGTATGTTATTGCCCAGTTGCTCTTTTATGCTTTTATAGTAGAACTTGCCTGTTTGCCATATTACCTGCACATCGGCTTTAATAATTTTATCCAGCCCTGCCAGCATACTCTTATTTAAAGTGCCGGCCCCGAGGCTGCCGCCGGTAACTAAAATCGTTTTCTTGCGCGATGATAGTTTATACAATTCCAGCGCCTGCATATGTTTGCCCGCAATATCAACCGATTCCTTACGGATAGGGTTGCCTGTTTTTACGATCCTGCCTGCCGGGAAAAATTTATCCATCCCGTCAAAAGCCACGCATATTTTTTTAGCTTTTTTACCAAGCCATTTATTGGTGATACCCGCGTAAGAGTTTTGTTCCTGTATCAAGGTGGGGATACCCATTACGCCTGCCGCGTACAGCAAGGGGCCACTGGCATAGCCACCCACGCCTACACAGGCATCGGGTTTAAAATCTTTGATGATCTTTACGGCCTTGCGCACGCTGCCCAGCAGTTTTATGGGGAACATCAGGTTTTTTATGATGGATTTACGCTGTATCCCCTGTATATCCAGGCCGATGATCTCGTAACCGGCCGCCGGTACTTTCTCCATTTCCATACGGCCGCTGGCACCAACAAAAAGTATTTCGGTGGCAGGGTTAAGCGCTTTTAAAGCATTGGCAATAGCAATAGCCGGGAAGATATGCCCTCCTGTACCGCCGCCGCTAATGATTATCCTTTTTGCTTTTTTCACCGTTTATATTTTTGATTACACCGATTTTATTGTTGTGATTACACCGATTATGTTAATGATATCACCGATTATGTTTTGTGATTTCATCGATTACTTTGACGATTTCACAGATTACCTTTTGTCTTGTCTCTTGTCTCTTGCTTCTAACCTCTTGTCTCTAATTACGCTTCCCTTATCTCTCCTACCACTACTTTCTTTGGTTCATCAATATCGCGGCTTACGGATAATATGATACCGAAGGCGATACTGGTAAACAATATGGATGTACCCCCCATACTCACCAGCGGCAATGGTACACCGGTTACAGGCCCTAAACCTACCGCTACCGCCATATTTGCAAATGCCTGTATGGTTAAACTAAAGCTTAAGCCTGCCGCCAGCAGGGCGCCAAAAGCTTTCGGGGCCTTGGTTACTATCTTGATACAGCGGTACAGCAAAAACAGGTAAATACCTATCACTACCAACCCGCCCAACAAACCATATTCCTCTACTATAATGGCAAATATCTCATCCGAAAATGCTTCAGGCAGGTAATTGCGCTCGGTGCTTCTGCCCGGGCCTTTACCAAAGAAACCGCCTGATGCAATAGCTATTTTGGCGTGGTTTCCCTGGAACAATTTATCCTGGTCGGCCAGTTCCGGGTGGAAGAACGCCTTTACCCTGGAGATGTGCGTTGCCCGGCGCGAACCTAAAAACAACATGGCTGTTAATAAGAACAACCCTGCTACACAAACCACCGATATCTGCTTTATGCTGATACGCCCCATGATCAACAGCAAAATACTTACCCCAAACAGCATTAAACCGGTTGATAAGTTGGCTGGCCCAATAAGCGCAAATATGGCGCAAACCGACCCCATGATAGGGATGAAGGAATTTTTTACATCCTTTATGTTCTCTTGCTTACGCGATAATATGCGCGCCAGGTAAGTAATTAAAGCCAGCTTGGCCAAATCGGATGTTTGGAAGCTTAAGCCCGTACCCGGTATAACCATCCACCTGCTTGCGTTATTAATATGCGACCCAAAGAACAGCGTATATAGTAACAAGGGGATAGTAATGATCATTAGTATTTTTGAGATACCCGCATAATACCGGTAATCCAGCCGGTGCGAGATATACATCAGCACAATACCCATCACAATCATCAGCATATGCTTGGCCAGGATAGACTCCACGCCTACGCCCCTGGTGTAGGCCAGTGTACCGATAGAACTGTATACCGCCAGCATAGATATCATGGACAGCATGATGACGATAAGCCATATCCAACGGTCTCCTTTTACGTTACTGAGTATCTGATTCATTTATTTTTTTAATTGCACCGGTTTCCCCCGATTTTTCTCCGATTTTCAAAGATTTTCACCGATTTTACTCCGGTAATCTCACCGATTTTACTCCGATTTTACAATTTATAGTTCTTTCACGGCATCCTTAAATTGGCGCCCGCGATCTTCATAATTCTTAAACAAGTCGAAACTTGCGCATGCCGGCGATAGTAATACCGTGTCGCCTTTAGTTGCAAGATGATACGATACCTGGGCCGCCTCAGCTGCCGACGAGGTGTTTACAATGATCTCTACATCATCCTCAAAAGCATCATGGATGCGTTTGTTATCCTTGCCTAAACATACAATTGCCTTCACCTTTTGCTTCACCAGTTCCTTCAACATGCTGTAATCGTTGCCTTTATCTACGCCGCCCAATATCAACACTACGGGGCTGCTCATGCTCTCTAATGCGTACCAGGTAGAATTTACATTGGTAGCTTTAGAATCGTTTATAAAGCCAATGCCCGAAATTTTGGCAACAAACTCCAAACGGTGCTCGATGCTTGGGAAACTACCCATGCTCTCGCGCATTGTTTCGTTGCGTAACTCCAGCACTTTTGCTACGATACCTGATGCCATTGAATTGTAAATGTTGTGCTTACCCTGCAGGGCCAGTTCGGTGATCGACATTTGAAAATGTTGTTGGTGTATGTTTATGACAATATTGTCCTTATCGAGATATGCTCCCGTTTCAATCTTTTTTTCTATAGAGAAGGGCAAAACTTGCGCATTAAGCGTCTTCCCGTCCATTACTTTTAGCGTTTCGGCATCATCGGCACAATAGATAAAATAATCTGTTGCTGTTTGGTTCTGCGTTATCCGGAACTTAGATGCGGCGTAGTTCTCCAGTTTATAGTCGTACCTGTCCAAATGGTCGGGCGTTATATTCAACAACACCGCTATGTCTGCCTTAAATTTGTACATGCTATCCAGCATAAAGCTGCTGATTTCCAGCACGTAGTACTCATAATTTTCGGTAGCAACCTGGTAGGCGAAGCTTTTGCCTATGTTGCCTGCCAGCCCTACATTTAGCCCCGCATTTTTAAGTATATAATAGGTAAGGCTGCTGGTAGTTGTTTTACCATTACTGCCTGTTATACATATCATTTTAGCGTTAGTGTAGCGCCCGGCAAATTCAATCTCGGATATTACCGGGATGGCGTTCTCCACCAACCGCTTTACTATTGGCGCTTTATCGGGTATGCCGGGGCTTTTTATCACTTCGGCAGCTTTTAATATTTCCTCGTACGTATGCCCGTTCTCTTCAAAACGGATATCCCAATCCTGCAGCTGTTTTTTGTAATGATCTGCTATCGGCCCAAAATCCGACACAAAAACATCAAAACCCTTCTGTTGAGCCAGGTATGCCGCACCCACACCGCTTTCGCCCGCGCCGAGGATGGCAAGCCTTTGGGTTGATATGTTATCCTGTTCAGTCACTGCTTTTTTTTATTCTTTGGTCTTGTCTCTCGATTCTAAATCTTGCTTCTATCTCAACTTCAGCGTTATCACCGTTATAATGGCCAGCATGATACAGATGATGTAAAACCGGGTTACTATCTTCGATTCGTGGAAGCCCTTCTTTTGGTAATGGTGATGCAGCGGCGCCATTAAGAACACCCTGCGGCCTTCGCCAAAACGCCTTTTTGTCCACTTAAACCAGCCCACCTGTATAATTACCGACATGTTTTCCACCACAAAAATGCCGCAGAGTACCGGTATCAGCAGCTCCTTCCTTATCATGATAGCAAACACTGCTATAATTCCGCCTATGGCCAAGCTGCCGGTATCGCCCATAAAAACCTGCGCCGGGTACGAGTTGTACCACAAAAAGCCTACGCAAGCACCGACAAATGCACCGGCAAAAATTACCAGTTCGCCCGTGTTGGGGATATACATAATATTCAGGTAATCGGCTATCAAAGTATTACCCGAAACGTAGGCCAGTATGGCCAGTGTTAGCCCTATGATGGCGGATGTACCCGTTGCCAACCCGTCTATACCGTCTGTAAGGTTTGCACCGTTGGATATGAACGTGATAATGATAATGACGAAGAACATAAACACCACCAATGCATAATGCTCATAACCAGGGCCTAAAAACTTTAATACCTTGCCATAGTCAAATTCATTGTTTTTGTAGAATGGCATCGTTGTTTTGGTAGATTTTATGTCCTGGGTTAGTACCTGCTTATCGCCACGCATATGAAAATCTACCGGCACATCGTATTTCACCGGAAGCTTTACTTCCTGCCGCATGGTAATGCTGCTATTAAAGTACATGGTATAGCCAATAAACAATGCCAGCCCTACTTGCCCCGTAATTTTAAACCTGCCTGCTAAACCCTCTTTATTCTTTTTAAATACTTTAATGTAATCATCTAAAAAACCTATCCCACCCAGCCAAACGGTAGTCACCAGCATCATAATGATGTAGATATTATCCAGCCTGGCAAACAACAGCGTTGGCACTAAAATGCCCGCCAATATGATGATACCGCCCATTGTAGGCGTTCCCGATTTTTGCATTTGGCCTTCCAGCCCCAGGTTACGCACGGTTTCGCCAACCTGTTTAAAACGCAGGTAATCAATAAGCCTGCGGCCATAAACCGTTGTAACCAATAACGATACAATTACCGCCATAGCCATCCTGAACGTAAGGTATTGAAATACCCCCGCCCCCGGGATACTGTAATTTTTATTTAAATAGCTAAACAGGTAATAAAGCATACAACTGGTTTAATTCATCTCTTTAAACTGCACCAACAATTCTTCCATATCATCAAAATGGTTTTTTACCCCATTTATGTCCTGGTATTTCTCGTGCCCTTTGCCGGCCAGCAGGATAATATCTCCGGGCTGTGCAAACATGCAGGCGGTTTTAATGGCCTCTCTCCTGTCGGCAATGCTTACCGTATGGCGCTTAAAGGCCGGGTCGATACCTGCTTCCATATCTTTTATGATCTGGGCGGGGTCTTCGGTACGCGGATTATCCGAGGTTAGTATCACTTTGTCGCTCCACTCGCTGGCTACCTTAGCCATAATAGGGCGTTTGGTTTTATCCCTGTCTCCGCCGCAGCCTATCACGGTTATCACCTTCTCTTTTCCCTTGCGTATATCATGCACCGTACTCAACACATTCTGCACAGCATCGGGCGTGTGGGCATAATCTACAATACCTATCACCTTATTAGGGGCAACAATGTATTCAAACCGGCCTTCGGCACCTGTTAATTTGCTCAGGCTGATGAGCACCTTGCTCCTGTCCTGCTCCAGCAGTAAAGCAGTAGCATAAACCGCCAGCAGGTTATAGGCGTTAAAGGTGCCTACCAGTTTAAACCAAACCTCTTCGTTATCAATATTTAAAAGCAGGCCACCAAACTGGTTCTCAATAATGCGTGCCCTGTAATCGGCCATACTTTTTAGGCCATATGTTTTTTTATGTGCCGATGTGTTTTGCAGCATCACATTGCCGTTCTTGTCGTCGCTGTTGGTTAAAGCGAATGCGCTTTTCGGCAGGTTATCAAAAAAGGTTTTCTTCGCCTTTAGGTAACTATCAAAGGTTTTATGGTAATCCAGGTGATCGTGCGTCAGGTTGGAGAATATCCCTCCCGAAAACTTCAGCCCTTCTATCCTGTATTGCGATATAGCATGCGAGCTTACTTCCATAAAGCAATAATCGCAGCCTTCATCAACCATATCAGCCAGTAACTTGTTTAGCGCAACCGGGTCGGGCGTGGTATGTGTCGATGGTATAATACGGCCGTTTACCTGGTTCTCTACCGTAGAAAGCAGCCCGCATTTATATCCCAGGTCCCTAAACAGCTTATAAAGCAGCGTAGCGATGGTGGTTTTACCATTGGTACCCGTAACGCCTACCAGTTTTAAGTTGGATGATGGGTTTTCGTAAAAATTGGCAGCAAGCGTACCCAATGCTTTTGCCGAGTTATTAACCATTAAAAAATCCGTCTCGGTAGCTGTATGGGCAGGCAATTCTTCGCAAATCACTGCAACGGCGCCATCTTTTATTGCCTGGTCGATATAATCGTGCCCATCCACAACGGTGCCTTTAAGCGCCACAAACAACGAACCCGGCACAACCTTGCGCGAATCGAACACAACGGCAGATATCTCTACATCGGCACTACCCTGTAATTCGGTAAACGCTACCCCCTCCAACAAATCGCTTAAATATCTCATTCCAGTTCTATGGTTATTTTAGACCCCTTTGGTATCTGGCTGCCACCGGTAACCGATTGGCTGCTAACCGATCCGCTGCCGTGTACTGTTACCTTATAGCCGGCGTTCCCCAATACATAAAGTGCATCGCTTAAGCCCATGCCGGTAACGTTTGGCACCGTGCCTGCCTTCACTTTATTTTCCTCAAAAGCAATGCCGTTGCTGGTATCAACACCATTAGCTGCAGCGTTTAACGATGCGTAAAGTGGTTTCACCCCTAACTGACCGTATACTTGTTTAAGCGCCCTGATATTACCCGTTTTTGTTTTCGGCAGTGTTGTATTACCAACATAGCGCACCGGCGGATGCTCTATACCTAAACTGCTTGCATAAACTTTTTCGCATATCTCTTTGAATGCCGGCCCGGCTGTTGAGGCCGCGTAATAGCCGTTCTTCGGGTCGTTTATTACTACGATAAGCGAATACTTTGGATGGTCTGCCGGGAAATAACCGCAAAACGATGACTGGTACTGCTTTTTCTTATATCCGGCCCTGCCATCAGCAACTTGTGCCGTACCCGTTTTGCCGGCTATTTTAAACATGGCGCTTTTTACGTTGGTTTTACCGGTACCCTCGCTCACAACGCCTTCCAGCATATCCTGCAATTTTTTCAGCGTAACATCCGAACACATTTTCTCGTTGATCGTTTTCGTCTCAAACCGTTCGATGGTGTTGCCCAGCCTCCTTATTTCCTTTACAAAAATTGGCGATACGTATTTACCGTTATTGGCAATTGCGTTGTAAAACGACAGCATTTTAAGCGGCGTTAACTGCATTTCGTAACCATAGGCCATTTGTGGCAATGTCATATACTTGTTCCAGCTGGCATTTTTTGGGTTTTTAACAACAGGTTGCGCTTCGCCGGGTATTTGCAGCCCAAACTTTTCGTTAAGGTGCCACTTATACAGGTGGTTGGTAAACTTTGCCTGGTTATTGGTATAAAACCTGTTTACCAATGAGGCCACCGCAGCGTTTGAAGATTCCTCGAAAGCCCGTTTTACCGATACCGTACCAATACTACCGTGCGAATCTTTAATGATATGGCTGTTGCCGGGAATTTTATAGTTCTCGGTACTTACCAGGTTATTGGTATCAATCAGTTTATCTTCCAGCAAGGCCATGTACGATACTACTTTGAATGTAGAGCCCGGATCCTGGTTACCTGCAATGGCATAATTAAACTGCTCTTTAAAAGTGCCATCCTTCATTTTGGTGTAGTTGGCTATCGCACGCACTTCGCCGGTAGCAACCTCCATCAAAATAACCGTACCGTGGTCGGCGTCGCTTGTTACCAATTGTTTTTCCAGCGCGCTTTGTGCAATGTCCTGAAAATTGATATCGATGGTAGAAATAATATCCGCGCCTTCTTTTGGCGCAATATCGTCTTCCTCATTTATCGGGATCCAAACACCACCTGCCAGGCGCTGCTCTAAACGTTTGCCGCTTTCGCCGTTAATGTAATTCATGTAAGCGCCTTCCAACCCTACGCCATTTTTTACGTTCTCGTTTTTGTACCCTATAGTACGTTGCGCTAACGACTTAAATGGCAGTATCCGCTTATTTTGCATCTCTACGATGAGCCCGCCTTTATACTTGCCCAGGTTAAATACCGGGAACTTACGTATCTCAGCTAATTCGCGGTAGCTTACCCTGCGCCTTACCAACTGGTAGCGCGATTTTTCTTTACGCGCTTCGCGGAATATACGGGAGTACTCCTTTGCCGGCCTGTCCTTAAAAAAATTGGCCATTTTCATGGATAAGGAATCTATCTTCTCATCAAAAACCTTATCGTCGGCTATGCCCGATGCCCTCATATCCATGTGGAGGTCATACTCGGGTACCGAAGTGGCCAGCAAACTGCCATCCGAAGAAAAAATATTCCCTCGTGCGGCTTCGATGGTTTTATAACGGGTTGAGTTTTCCTGTGCCATTGCTTTCCATTTATCGCCCTGCACTAACTGTACGCGGCATAATTGAAAAACCACAGCCCCGGCAAAAAGCAGAATTAACCCAAAAGCGAGGTATACCCTCAGCAATATGTTAGTCCTTATACTCATTCCTGTTCACCCTCCTTTACTATTATCTTTTGCGGCGGCTGCTCCGACGAACGCACCCCGAGCGAATCTGCCTCCGCCCTTTTCGTAACCTCGCTTAATGTGCTTTTAAAGGCCAGTTCAGCCTTGCTGCTTTTGTATTCCCAGCTCAGCTCTTTTACCTCTTTGCCTACTTTATCAATATCGCGTATGTTGTTATCCGATACGTGCCTTAGCCCTATGTACACCATGCATAAAAAAGCTATGTAAAAAATAAAGGGTAAAGCACGGGTAGCATCATCAGTACTGATAACCCCGTTTTTTAAGAATTGCGTCAGGAAGTTATCGGGAATACCGCGCTCGGGTTTTTCCTCAACAACAAGCTCCTGGTCAGCTTCTTCCTCAATTTCTGTACGGAAACGGTTGCTCATTTTTTTACAGCTATCCTTAATTTTGCACTGCGTGCCCTGTTATTATTTGCTATCTCCTGTGCCGATGCAGTAATTGCCCCGCGGCTTACCGCATCAAAGGGTTTATTATCGTTACCATAAAAATCCTTCTCCACTTCGCCGCTAAACTTGCCTTTGGCAATAAAATTCTTCACCAACCGGTCTTCCAGCGAGTGGTAACTCATTACTACAAGCCTGCCGCCAACCGCCAATACCTCTGCCGACTGTATCAAAAAATCCTTCAGCGCCTCAAGTTCCTGGTTCACTTCTATCCTCAGGGCCTGGAAAACCTGCGCCAGGTATTTATTCTCTTTCCCTTTCGGGATGCGGTTGCTTATAGCATTCTTCAAATCGGCCACGGTAACTATTGGGCCATTAAGCCTTGCCGTTACAATGGTATTCGCCAGCGATTTTGCATTTTGTATCTCGCCATACATCCCAAAAATGCGGTGCAGGTCGGCCTCGCTGTACTTATTAACCACTTCTTTGGCGCTCAGGTCCGATTGCTGGTTCATCCGCATATCCAGCTCGGCATCAAAGCGGATAGAAAAACCCCGTTCCGCCTGGTCGAACTGGTAGGATGATACACCAAGGTCTGCCAGTATGCCATCTACCGGGATAGCCCCGTGCAAACGGCTAAAGTTTTTCAGATAGCGGAAATTCTGGTCGATGAAAGTAAAACGCTCATCATCAATCTTATTCTGCTGGGCATCGGCATCCTGGTCAAAAGCCAATAGTTGCCCATCCTCATTCAAATGCTTCATTATTTCGCGCGAATGGCCGCCACCACCAAAAGTTACATCCACATAAGTGCCGTTGGGCTTAATAGCTAAACCTTCCATGCATTCCTGCAGCATAACGGGGGTATGGTAATTACTCATTCACGCGTTTTTTTGTACCCATTACTTCTTCGGCCAATTCGGCAAAATTCTCCGGCTCATTGGCCAGCATCACTTTATGCGCCGTTGCATCCCAAACTTCAATTTTGTTCAGCATGCAGGTAAGCACTATATCGGTACCAATGCCGGCATGCTCAAACAGGTTTTTCGGAAGATTCACCCTTCCGGCGCTATCCGGTATCATTACCGTAGCCCCGGCAGTAAAATATCTCACAAATGCAATGCTTTTCCTGTCGAATTCGTTAAGTTTGCTTAGTTCATCCAATTTTTTGTCCCATTCTTTTTTGGTGTATATAACCAGGTAATTCTCGAGGCCGCGGTTGATCACAAGCCCCTCAGAGTCAGCTTCAGGAAGCTGCTTTTTGAGGCCAGCAGGGATCATCATCCGCCCTTTGGCATCCAGTTTACATTCATATTCACCTGTTAAATAGGACATTTTAATTGGTTAACATTTTTCGTAATGTAAAAGTACCGCTTTTCTCCACTTCTTAACACTTTTTCCCACCAAAAAGTTTTCAACATTTTTGGTGCCTATTTTTCTGTATACGCCCGTTTTAAAGGCTAACAAAATGGCTAATAAGCAACTAATACTAAGCATGTTAGCAATTTACCTTAGCGCGCAATAAAAAAAACTCAAAAACGCCAAATAGCACGTAATCAGGGCTTAAGGGCAGGCGTACAAATAGGTAATCAAAACCTTGCAGATATTGTCCAAAAATCGATTTTTATTAGAAAAAGCTCCAAAAACATCCCATTGGTGGGAAGGAGTGGGAGCGATTTGGCGGGGAGGTTTCTAATCGATAAGTTTAATATTTATCCAACTTTACCCGATTAATTCTAAAAATTCACTTAATTCGGATGCTGATAAATAAAGGTTGCAGCAAATTTACTTTAGTGAAATTTTAGATGATCATAGTTATACAATGTACCGACAGGATTGGGCTGGTGGCAGCCATTTCGGGCTTACTGTCGCAAAAGCAATTCAACATTATTTCGATGCAGGAGCATGTAGATAAAGGCGAGCAGCTTTTTTTTATGCGGATTGAAGTTGATAAAACTGATGAGACTGCCGAACTGGAAACCGGACTGCAACAAATATTGCCGGATGGGGCCATCATCAAAATAAACCCCAACGCCGAAAAGAAGGTTATTGTACTGGTTACTAAAGAGTACCATTGCCTGGCAGATATATTGGTACGCAACTACTTTAAAACGCTTGGCGCTACCGTACAATGCGTAATTGGCAACCACGATACCCTGCAGGATATATGTAAACGTTTTGATGTGCCTTTTTATAACATCCCCTTTGCAGGCGATAACCAGGGCTGTGAAGAAAGTTTGCTGGATACCATTGCGCTATACTCATACGATTACATAGTGCTTGCTAAATTTATGCGGATCCTATCCGCCGATTTTGTAGGGCAATTTGGTAAAAAGATCATCAATATACACCACTCGTTTTTACCTGCATTTGCGGGTGCCAGCCCATACCGGCAAGCGCACGAACGGGGCGTAAAACTCATTGGTGCCACGGCCCATTACGTAACCGACCAACTGGACGAAGGCCCCATTATAGCCCAGCAAATTATCCCGGCCAGCCACTCGCATACCGTGCAGGATATGGTAAAGGCAGGAAAGGAAATTGAAACCGCCGTATTGGCGAAGGCCCTTAAGCTAGTGTTTGATGACAGGGTGTTTGTTTATAAAAACCGGACTGTGGTGTTGGAGTAAGTTATTTTGGTCTTCTGGCAGGTTTTATAACGACACGTCATGCCGAATTTATTTCGGTACCCCACTTGCAAAGTGGGCGGTATCCAAAGTGGTAAGCATCGTGGCTACTTTTATGATGGGGTGCTGAAACAAAGTTCAGCATGACGGTTTTTTATAAGAGCTTAGCGTTGGCACCAACCTTACCAAATAGACCCCAACGGCGTTATTTTAACATCCTTTATCTCCCCTTTTGCGGTTAAAATACTGAGGTGATTGTATGGCCCGGAAGCAAAGTAAACGCTGGTGAGGCTGCTCAACCCATCGTCGGCAAATAACTCTACCGAGGAGGCATCTACCAACAACTCCACCGACGAGGCATCTTTCGTAGCTATTCTCGGCGCAAAGGCCCATTTGGCAAACTCCTTGTTAAAATCAATCCTGCCCGATTTTTCGCGGTTGATGAAATACCGGTTACCCTTTTTATTGTAACCTATTACCAGCGTTGCGCCGGCATCGTTGTTCAGCGTTATAAAATAATCCTCCGGCCTCTCCATTTTAAACTTTAAGCGGTAGCGCGAAGGCAGCTGAATAACGGAGCTTATATCCCTGCCGTTGCGCAAACCTTCGGCAGGTACATTTATTGTTTTGGCGGCTATGCCCAATAGCTCTTTCACCGGGGCAGACGTAACGTAAATATCGTCCCCTACCCGTTTTAAAGCCAAATCGCGCGGTATGGTAGTGGCGCTGCGCCAGTTGGCAGTGGGCACCTGGTTGGCGTATTGCCAGTTAGACATCCAACCCAAAAATATCTTCCGGCTGCCGGTGTTGCTCCAGGTGATGCCGGCATAATCATCGGGGCCATAATCCAGCCAGCGGGTTTTATCATCCAGCGGGGCAAAGCTGTTGCCGTTAAAATCACCTATAAAATACTGCGTGCCCGAGCCTCCGTTTGGCGCGCCCGAACCTATACTGACAATAAGCACCCAATACTCCTTTCCATCCAGCTTAAGCGGAAACAGGTCGGGGCATTCCCATACGCCGCTGTGCGCGCCGAGTTTTTCGCCAAACTCGCTTTCCTTTTTCCAGTTTTTTAAGTTAGACGAGCTGTAAAAGGTAATGCGGTCCTTGGTGGCCAGTGTCATCACCCATTTATGTTGTGCCGCATACCAGCTAACCTTCGGGTCGCGGAAATCCCTGATACCCGGGTTTTTTACAACCGGGTTACCGGGGTATTTTGTCCAGGTTTTACCTTCATCCAGGCTGTAGGCAATACTTTGGTTTTGAAAATTATTGGTATTCGCCTTCTCGCCCACCGGGTCGTGATGCGTAAAGATGGCTACCATAGGCACTTTGCCGTTTTTGCCAAAGCCGGATGTATTGTTAATATCCATTACGGCGCTGCCGCTAAAAATATAGCCAAGTTTATCGGGGTACAAGGCAATGGGTTGTTGTTTCCAATGAATAAGGTCGTTGCTGGTGGCATGCCCCCAATGCATTGGCCCCCAAACAATATCTTTTGGGTAATACTGGTAAAACAAGTGGTAAGTACCTTTATAATACACCATCCCGTTAGGGTCGTTCATCCATTTAGCAGCCGGCGAAAAATGGAATTGCGGGCGGTATGGCTCGTGGTAAAGCTTCGGTTTTTGCGCATTGGCACCAAGGCCGGCTAAGATATAGCAGGCAACAAGCGTTCCTTTAAAAATATTCATCAGTGGCGGTTTACATGGTAAATGTATCGCATATAACAGCAAGATCACTAAAAAGGTTGGATTTTCTGCAACCTGGCAACAGCCTACTCAAAAATAATACTATCGGCACCCGATACCTTAGCCACGTGGCAATTACAGCCACCGGATACTTTTATAATAGCACTCACCATTTTATTGGTGACGGCATTTGTGGCCGTCACCTTAAGGTCGTCGCCCCCGGTAGATAGTTGCTTCTTGTTGGCATCGGTAACAAAAACGTAGCTGCCGGTTTGGGTCACCATACTGCTCATCCCCTGGGCCAAAATAGCTGTATTGGTGCGCAGGTTAAGCACTTTTACATCTTTTACGGCAACCGGCTTACCGGTCTTATCTACAAAATTTACGCTGAGGGTGGTAAAAATCATGGTACACATTTGCCCGGTTGGGCAGCCATCGGTTTTTAGCTTTTTACTGCAGGAGCCAAATGCCGCAATTACAATTAAGGATGCTGTTATTTTTGCAAGGATGCTGTGTTTCATAGGTATCGGCTTTATACAATAACGCAAAAGCAGAATAATTGTTGGGAAGCAGGTAAAACTAGTGCTGCGGAATATTATTGCCTGGCCATCCAACTCACCTGCCCACAGCTGTGCAGACTATCACTGCCCAGCCCCTTGCTTCGCAAATGCGAAAAAAGGGAATTAGAAAAAACTCCTTTTTATGAAATAAGAGAGTTTGGGACTTTAGCTAGGCCGATTAAATGCGCGTTGCGAACGTGATACTGGCTTATATAAGCCCTTACTCAAAAACGATCTTCTCCGGCCCGGACAGTTTGTTGATGTGGCAGTTGCAGCCGCCTGATATTTTTAGGGCGGCTGATACGGTTTTATTTGTAGCAGTACTGGTTGCGGTTATTTTTATATCATCGCCTTCTGTAGAAAATTCGTCTTTATTACTATCTGTGGCCACATAATAGGTATTTGGAGAAAAACCCGGGTCGATCACATTTTTGGCTACTACTGCTGTATTAGTGCGCAGGTTAGTAACACTGATATCTTTTACGGCAATATTATTGCCATCCTTATCAACAAAGGTTACCCCTAAGGATCGAAACTCTAAAGTACAGTTTTGGTTTGCATCACAACCCACTGGCAGATTGGCTTTATTACAGGCAGAAAAACCGGTAAGCAACAAAAGCGCGAATGATAATTTCCTCAGCATAACAATTGGTTTTATAAGTATTACGCGCCATTGGCAAAGAACGATACAATTGCACCGCTATTTATAAATTTATAGTTAAAGTACCTGGTTAAACTCGAGCCTTTCGCCATCAGGGCCGGTGATGTTAAAGTACTTGCAACCCCGCTCCCAAAATTGCAGGAAGACAGGTTCGGGTTCGATGATATTGAAACCCGCCTGTTTAATAATGTTATAGGTTGCATCAATATCCGATACATCAAAAGCAACATGATCTATATGCCCGTTGCCTCTGCCTTTAATATCAGCTAAATCCGCTTCGGGCAATTGGTAAAGTTCTATCACCATGTTGCCGCGTTTCATCATTACGCAGGTACCCCGCTGCCCTTCGGCTCCAAAGCCGGCCTGCATCGCACTTGTAAATCCAAACTGCTGGTAAAAAGATTGCGAATTGCCGATATTGGTTACCGGTATGCCGATGTGCTGTATGGCATTAATGGTTAAATTGATAGCTTGCCGCATAACAATAGCTTTAAAGGTGGCTCTTATTTTGTACTTTAGAAAAACACAACCAAACGTATGAAACTTATCGCACAGATTTTGATAGCCCTGATAGCTCTTGAACATATTTATATTTTATGGATAGAAATGTTCGCATGGACTACCAAAGGCAAAGCCACCTTTAAATCCCTGCCTGCGGAGCTGTTCGAGCCTACCAAAACATTGGCGGCAAACCAGGGCCTTTACAATGGCTTTTTGGCGGCAGGGTTAATATGGTCTTTGCTAATCGGCGATGCCG
>NZ_CAMLOV010000081.1 GCF_946481715.1 uncultured Mucilaginibacter sp.
TACTGGTTTGCAGTACGCCAGCTACACCGGTTTAGTAATGGCCGGCTACCAGAGTTGGTTTGCTGCCGAAGGAGACGAATCGCACCGGGGCTGGTACCATTACCAGGGCAACGGCGGGTTTTTCCCGGGCAATACCAATGTTGATTTTTGGCCGGATATTACCGAGTACACCAAACGTTATAAATCGCCATTTAAGTTTGCCGATGGCACTGATGCGTATTTGTACAGCCCCTACGATGAAGAAAGCGTAGACCTGCACTTTAAATGGATGAAGGACTATGGTATTGATGGCGTGCACATGCAGCGTTTTGTGGGCGAGATAAAACCATCAAACGCAGCCGGGAAAAGGCACTTTAACAAGGTTTTGGCAAACGCTTTAAAAGCAGCAAAAAAATACGGGCGCGCCATAAGCGTAATGTACGACCTGAGCGGCTGCAGCAGTGCCGACGTAGCCTATGTAGAGCAGGATTGGAACGAATTGCTGAGCACCTTTAAACTGGCCGATAATAAAGAAAACCCCACCTACTTGTACCACAATGGCAGGCCTATGCTTACTATATGGGGCGTGGGCTTTAATGATGGCCGCAGCTACACTACAGAAGACGTAAATAAACTGGTTGGCAAGTTAAAAGGGGCAGATAACAAATTTTCGGTAATGCTGGGCGTGCCTTACTACTGGCGCGCTTTAGGCGATGATACCGAGAAATCGGCTGCACTGCATACCCTCATCAAAAAATGCGATGTGGTTATGCCCTGGGCGGTGGGCCGCTTCAATTCCGGCGGGTACAAGGCGCAAAACGTTTTCGACGATGTGCAATGGTGCAAAGCCAACAAGGTAGACTACGTTCCGCTGGTGTTTCCCGGCTTTACCTGGGGCAACATGCACAAGGACCCTTCCATCTATTATGCTATCCCGCGCTTAAAGGGCGATTTTTTATGGCAGCAGATAGCAGGGGCCAAAAACACCGGTGCTAAATCGCTATACGTGGCCATGTTTGATGAGATAGATGAAGGCACCGCCATTTTTAAATCGGCCAGGGCGGCGGATGTTCCGCTGAACGGTACGGCTGGGCTAAAGTTTGTCGGCATCGAGAATGAGCTTACTTCCGATTACTACCTGTGGCTTACCGGGCAGGGCGCAAAGTGGTTTCATGGCGAAGGCACATATACCGGGGCAAAGCCGGTAAGGTAGAATACGCTTAATAAAAACAACAGGTTGTGCCTGCTTAATACCAAGCGCACAACTTAACCAAATTTTAAACTTTAAAACCTAAAGGAAATGAGATTAATAAAAACTATGATGGCATGCTCCATCTTCGTGATGGGGCTTGGAGTAACAAGTTGCCAAAAAGAGAAGTTTACTTCGAGAGATACCTCGGGAGTGGTACCGCCACCCGTAATACCGCCGGTAGTTGAGCCGGTAGACCCTACTTTAATACAGTACACCGCTGTAGATTCCAAGGATGGATGGCAGACCGTAGGCGACCCGGTTATTGAAACAACGGCCCCAAAAGAAGGCACGGGGTACCTGAAGAACTCCATAAAAAACGGCGACGATTTTATGCAGTTTATTTACAAGCCATCCGCAGCTTTCGATACCAAATTAACGGCAACCAACGGCCAGTTTATTTTCTGGTGGTATTTGTCAGACCCATCCCTGGTAAAGGCGGATGGCCAGATAGAAATTAACAGCGTTGGCGATTTTGACCAGCAAGAGTATGGGTGGAATATCTCTGATTTGAAGCCAACCCTCAAATCGGGCTGGAACGAAATCATGCTTAATTTTAATAAGGCCAACAAATCTGGCGGCGACTTTAACCCTGCCAACCTTAAACAGTTCCGCATATTCTTTTTTACAGATGGAAAAGCTCATGACGAACTTATTTCGGGGATAGATAACCTAAGATTTAGAGTAGCCCCGCCGGCACCGGCTGTTTCTTTTGACCATGCCGACGCACCGGAAGGATGGGAAACCGTAGGCACGCCAGCTATTGAAACAACAGGCAAAAAGGAGGGTACAGGATACCTGAAGAACACAATTAAAAGCGGCGACGATTTTATGCAGTTTATTAAACAGCAGCCAATCCCGGTAAATACAAGTTTTACCGAATCATCGGGCAGGTTTAAATTCTGGTGGTATATCTCAGATGTATCTGTACTGAAGGAAGACGGCTCTATCGAGATCACAAGTTCGGGGAAATCAGACGACCACGAATCCGCATGGGATGTTGCGCCGTTAATACCCACCCTAAAAAACGGCTGGAACGAGATCTCGCTCGACTTTGACAAGGCAAACAAAACGGGTGATGGCGGTGCAGATTATACGGCTATCGACCACTTCCGGATATTCTTCTTTACAAAAACTAAAGACCACTCCGACCTGCTAACCGGTGTAGACGATCTTCGTTTTGAAGAAAAAAGATAGCCTTACCCAAACCGTAGTACTAATTTCCTAACCATAAAAGCAGGGGAGAGCGACACTCCCCCTGCTTTTTAACGAACTAAGTTATCATGACTATATCTTTCTTGCTAACCACGCCGGTGCAAAAAACAAAATGGTTCAGGGCAACTGCGCTGGCAATAACCCTCTGCGCACTATCTGCCCAAATGGCCTCGGCACAAAATAAACCCGCCGATACCAGCCACGTCGGCAACCCATTTATTACCAATATGTATACTGCCGACCCATCTGCCCATGTTTGGAAAGACGGACGCCTGTACGTATACCCATCGCATGACATCTTTCCTGCACGCGGCTGCGATTTGATGGACCAGTACCACGTGTATTCCACCGATGATATGATACACTGGACCGACCACGGCGAGATACTCCGTGCTGCCAATGTTGACTGGGGCCGCAAAGAAGGAGGCTTTATGTGGGCACCCGACGCGGCTTACAAAAACGGCACTTACTACTTCTACTTCCCCCACCCAAGCGGCACCGAATGGAACGCTACCTGGAAAATTGGCGTGGCCATCAGTAAAAGCCCCATCGGCCCTTTTAAATCCCAGGGCTATATTAAAGGTTTAGAGTCTATGATAGACCCATGCGTGTTTATCGACGATGATGGCCAGGCTTACTTTTATTACGGCGGCGGCGGCACCAGCAAGGGCGGCAAGCTAAAAGCCAACATGACAGCAATTGACGGCGAAATGCAAAAAATGGAAGGCTTGGAAGATTTCCACGAGGCTACCTGGGTGCATAAAAAGGATGGGGTTTATTACCTATCCTACTCGGATAACCACGACGTAAACGGCAAGCACAACCAAATGCGCTATGCCACCAGCAAAAGCCCCCTTGGCCCCTGGACGTATAAAGGCATTTATATGGACCCAACCGATAGTTATACCAACCATGGCTCGATAGTAAAATTTAAAGGGCAATGGTACTCGTTTTACCATAACAGCACTATCTCGGGCGAGGATTGGCTGCGTTCGATATGTGTTGATAAACTGTATTACAATGCCGATGGTACTATAAAAAAAGTAGTACCAAGTGCTTACAAAAAAATAATAGCTGATGCTAAAGCCAACTAACCTGAGAACCATGAACAGAAAACTCATCAGCACCCTGTTTTTTGCGGTCCTTGCCGTAAGCAGCTGCTCTAAAAAAGGCGCTGTTGATAATAAGCCCATAACGCCGGTAGTTGTGGAAGATAGCAAAGGCGATGGGTTTAAAAACCCTTTTGTTACCAGCATTTACACGGCAGACCCAAGTGCGCACGTTTGGGGAGATGGGCGTTTATATGTATACCCATCACACGATATTGCGCCACCACGCGGCTGCGACCTGATGGATCAGTACCATGTGTACTCTACCGCTGATATGATAAGCTGGCGGGATGAAGGCGAGATATTCCGCGCTACCGACGCAGAATGGGGCCGCCCCGAAGGCGGTTTTATGTGGGCACCCGATGCTGCTTATAAAAACGGCACGTACTATTTTTACTACCCTCACCCCAGCGGCACCGAATGGAACACCACCTGGAAAATTGGCGTAGCCACCAGCAAAAGCCCGGCAAAAGATTTTAAATCGCAGGGGTATATCCATGGGCTGGAATCGTTGATCGATCCTGCTGTTTTTGTGGATGACGACGGCCAGGCGTACTTCTATTACGGTGGCGGCAATATTTGCAAAGGTGGTAAGCTAAAGGATAACATGATGGAGATAGACGGCGAAATGAAAACCATGCAGGGTCTCACCGATTTCCACGAAGCCACCTGGGTGCATAAAAAGGATGGCGTTTATTACCTGTCTTATGCGGATAATTTTAATGAGGCAGGAAAGCACAACCGCATGCGCTATGCTACCAGCAGCAACCCGCTTGGCCCCTGGACGTCAAAAGGCGTTTACATCGACCCAACCGACAGCTTTACCAATCATGGCTCCATAGAAGAGTTTAAAGGGCAATGGTACGCCTTTTACCACAACAGCTCGCTCTCCGGTAACGATTGGCTGCGCGCTATCTGCGTAAACAAGCTGTATTACAACGCCGATGGCACCATCCGAAAGGTAATACAAACCAACTTATCGGGCGTAAAAAAATAACATCAACCAGCAAAAACGAATATGAAAAGAAGCATCTTAAATACCATGATACTGGCCGGCATCATAGCCGCTGCAAGCGCCTGCTCTAAAGGCAGTAAGCCCGATCCTACGCCAACCCCGCCTAAGGACACCGTAAAAATAGATATCACCCCCTCGCCCCCGGGAGATGTGGTAGGTAAGGTGGTTGTTGGCTATCAGGGCTGGTTTGCCGCCATAGGTGATGGGTCGCCAATAAACCGCTACTGGCATTGGAGCCAAACCTGGGAGGAGCAACCGTCAACAACTAATAAGGCCATTTCTGCCTGGCCCGATGTGCGCGACTATACCAGTACTTACCCTACCAAGTTTGGCAATTTAGGTAACGGGCAGCCTGCTACGCTGTTCTCGTCGTTTTCCGATCAGACCATCAACACCCAGTTTAAATGGATGAAGGATTACGGTATAGACGGTGCTGCACTTCAGCGTTTTAACCCCAGCGGCTTGGAAGGCCCCGTGCGCGATGCCATGGCCGCCAAAACCAAAATTGCCGCCGAAGCAAACGGCGTAAAATTTTACATTATGTACGATGTAAGCGGCTGGACCAACATGCAAACCGAAATGAAGACCGACTGGACCAGTAAAATGTCGGGCTTAACGGCTTCGCCGATGTACGCCAAACAGAATGGCAAACCCGTGGTATGTATATGGGGATTTGGTTTTAACGATAGCAACCATGCCTTTTCGGCTGCGCAGTGCATCGATGTGATCAAATGGTTCCAAAGTAAAGGTTGCTATGTGATAGGCGGTGTGCCAACCAACTGGCTAAAGCAGGAGAGCGACTCGCGCCCGTTGTTCCTGAGCGCATACAAGCAATTTGATATGCTTTCGCCATGGATGGTGGGGCGCATTGGCAATGCCAACCAATCTGATGGTTTCTACGCAAATATCAACCGGGCCGACCAGGCTTACTGCAACTCAAACGGTATCGATTACCAGCCCTGCGTACTCCCCGGCGACATATCGGCACGCCAGCGTGCGCATGGCGATTTTATGTGGCGCCAGTTTTATAACATGACCCGACTTGGCGCACAGGGGATATACATATCGATGTTTGACGAATACAACGAGGGCAACCAGATAGCCAAAACCGCCGAAAGCCAGGCATTTATACCGACGGGCTCCGGCTTTTTAGCGCTTGATGAAGACGGTACCCCCTGCTCGTCAGACTATTACCTGCGCCTAACGGGAGACGGTGCCAAAATGTTTAAGAAAGTAATGCCACTAACCACCACCCGCCCAACCAAACCAGTGGAATAAAGTACTCTTTTATATAGTTGATTGGTTAAACTTGAGAGCGAGGGGCCGGCCGGGAGGCTTGCCCCTTATTTGTTTTGCCATTTAAGCCGCCCAACATTCGGGTTTTTGTACGAATCGTACAGTTCGTACAACTTCGTACAGTTCGTACAAATTTTCGGGTTATTCGTACAGTTTCGCACAGTTTCGTACAATCTCGTACAGTTTCGTACAGGTGTTTTGCCAATTTAGAAAACCGGGGAAAATCTGTGAAAATCTTCAAAAATCGGAGCGATTTCGGGTCTTTTAGGGAGCATTCCGGCGAGCAGTAAATTTCGCCTCTGATGTCGTCTGGCTGAGGTGGCCAGTGCATAAAAAAATGTACCCGGATCTCATCCCAGGCACATCCTGTTATCAACTAAATCCCGGTAAATTTCTTGCCGGATATCTTTACCTCCAATAGAGGTTATTTTACTACCGGTGGCGGCACACTGTCGGACATCGGCAATTCTTTTCTTAAAACTTTAGCCGCATAGCCGGTTAAGTACAAATAATAATCGTTTGGTATATCGTCTTCCACGGTAACAAAGCGGCTTAACCCTACCGGTGGGTTTTTAGAGGACTTTAGGATCGCTGTGCCTTCATCCACTTCATCAAACATGGCCACATAAAGCATGCCGGCGCCGGCCTTTATAGCACCGTTTACCTGCTGCCAGTAAAACTTGCCGCGGTTGCGGGGTATCTGGTTTTGCGGCGCGCGCGGGTTCATGTTATGCCAGCTAAAGCCGGGGAAAATAGTGGGTACATAATCAACCTTGTTCACCCTGCACCAGTCGATATCATCTGCTATCCTCGCCCGGAATTTTGGGTAAGTACCCTCGTTAAACCGGCCCACAAACCAGGGGTGTACAATATCAACTTTGCGCAGAAGGTTGTGCAGGCGCTGGTCCTTCTCGGTATCGCTGCCGTAATCGCGCCAAAAGGTGGGTACGCCCAGCAATACCGCGCAGCCGCCGTAAACCGGGTCGTTCTTCAAGAAATCGACGATACGCTCGCCTTCGGCAATGCCGTATTTCCGTTTATCATTAAAGCCGATACCCCAAAAGGCCACCAGCGGTTTACCATTATGGTACAGCCAGGTTTGTTTGCTGCCGCGATTGGTAAGCTTTAAGCTATCCACCAAATGTTTCCAGTCTTTAATAACCAGCGAATCGCCACCGGCACGCATGCCGGAGAGGTCGTACATTACGGATATGGCCCGGTGATACTTAGTGGAATACTTCAGCGCATTGCCCAGCACTACATTGTTATGGTTGCGGCTGGCCGGTTTTTGTACATCACTTATAAAACGCTGCACAAATACGCCATCAACCCCGTATTGTTGCATCCATTTAAAATGCAGTTCGGTAGACGAAGCATCGTAGGAACTATACAGGTAAGCATCGCTCCCATCCGCCAGTTTAAACGACGACTTATACGTCTTTTTATATTCGCTCACGTCCGGCCAAACATCAATATTGGTACTGCCCGGCTCAAATTTCCCATGCGATAGGTAGTGGTTCCAACCCCTTCCTGCACCATCGCCCTGTGCATTAAACCAGCCCTGGTAGCCTGCCATCACCAAGCCCTTATAACTTTTAAACGCCGATGTTTTGCCGTGTTTGGATTGCGCGAAGGCAACGGTACCCGCCAGTACCAATAAAATAATGACTAAATTCTTTTTCATCATAGCAATAAGCCCCCTCTAAATCTCCCCCGGTAGGGGAGACTTTTTAATTGATTTTTTGAAAGCCCTCCCTTCCGGGGAGGGTTGGGTGGGGCTTATATCCCCCAATCCTTATTCGGTTTTGGCCCCATCTCCAGTTCCAGCGTGCCGCCGGCCATTAGCTGCTCGTGGGTAAACCAGGGCTTGTTCAGCACCTCGCCGTTGAATTTTGCGCTTTGGATATATTTGTTCACTACCGAGCAATTGTGGGCCTTCAGGTTAAACTGCTTGCCGTTTTGCAGGTTGATGGTGACTTTGCTAAACACCGGGCTGCCAATGGTATAAACCGGCTTGCCGGGCGTAACGGGGTAAAAACCCATGGAGGAGAACACCACAAAGGCCGACATGCCCCCGCCATCTTCATCGCCGGGGATACCGAAGATGTTATCCTTATACCAAACATCCAGCAAAAAGCGGATGCGTTTTTGGGTTTTCCAGGGTGCACCAACGTAGTTGTATAAGTACGGTATGTGGAAACTTGGCTCGTTACCCATCGAGTATTGGCCAACTAACCCTGTAGCATCCGGAAACTTTGACCAGAACTCGTATTTGCTCCTGTCGAGCCCCTCGCGGAAGGTTTGATCCAGCCGGGCCTGTAGCTTGTCCTTGCCGCCCATCAAGCCTGCCAGCCCGTCTATATCGTGCTGTACCTGCCACATGTAGGTCCAGCCGTTGTTTTCATCATAAAACTCACGCCCGCCCATGCCGCCGTCAAACTTGGGGTCGATATTGATAAAGTTGCCGTCGCCATCTTTGGGGGTAAACATCTTTTTATCATCGTTCCACAGGTTTTTATAGTTATTGGCGCGTTTGGCAAAAACCGCCGCGTCAGTTGATTTATTCAGATCCGCTGCAAATTGCCCAACCGCCCAATCATCATAGGCGCCGCCCAGCGTTACGGCAACCGCCTGCCTTTTCTCAAAAGAGTGTACCAGCGCCACTGTTTCCTTCTCCCCTTTTTTTAGCGCAGGGAAATAGCCTTTGGTTAAATAAACATCGTCCAAAATGCTTTTGGGTCCGTTCTCCCAGGGCAGCATCGTAGCTTCGTTGGCGTTCTTCAACACGCCTTCGTAGGCCTTCTCCGCATCAAAACCACGTATGCCTTTGCGGTAAGCATCTAAAAACATAATGGTGGAGTGGAAGCCATTCATACAAGGGTTATCGCCAAACAACACCGGGAAGGTTGGGACCCAGCCGCTTTGCCTGTACATGTCAACATAGGAATTCAGCATGTCCGATTCCATCGCCGGGTTCAGTATCGTGCGCAGGGGGTGCAGTGCCAGGTAGGTATCCCAAACCCAATCGTCTACAAAAAACGGGCGGTTGCTGTCGTGTACTTTCTTGTCGTAACCGCTGTAATAATGCCCGCCTTCATTAATATCTACCATGCGCTCGTTGCTGCGGTAAAGCGCGGTGTAAAACGACCGGCGCTGCGCTTCGGTGCCCCCTTCTACCTGTATCTGGCCCACTACTTTTGCCCAGGCTGCCTTGCCGCTTTGCATTAAGGCATTAAAATCAACATTAGTAAACTCGTCCTTAAAGTTTTGCCTGGCCTGCTGCGGGCTTACGTATGATATGGCATATTTAAACTCAATTACATCCGGCGAAGCCGAAGAAAAAGTGATAAACGATTTTAGCCCCTTGCCCTGTGCCGACGTTTTTTTTGATAAGGCCCGGTTCTGCACGTTGCCTGCGGTGCCTTTTGCGTTGAATTGGCCATACATGTACACCTTTATATCGCCATGGTAGGTTTCCATGCCGCTAACCTCATTATCACCGATAAATACCCATGCCGAGCCGCCATCGTTATACACATCAAACAACACGCTTTTATCATTGCTTTTTGCCGGGAACGAAAACTTAAATATCCCCACTTTTTTGCCCGGCGTAAATTCAACGGTAATGTTTTTATCTATTAAATAGGTGGAGTAGTACCAGGGGTGTATTACCTCAAGGTCATGGTCGAATGGCATTTTTTGGTCCCAGGCAGCGGTAGTTAGCGGCCCGTTATAAGGTTTTATGGCAAACACTTCGCCCAGGCGGTGCGATACCATATTAAGGGGGAAACTGCTGATCTGATCGTCAATATAATCTGCCCGTTTGGGATACATGCGTATCATTTGGTTGGGCTGGTGCATGGTAGGCCGGGTAGGCTCTAAAAGCTGCCCAACGCTGCCAATACGCGGATCGATGTAGTTTAACGTAGCGTCATCGCTTGTTTGCGCAACGGCAAGCCCCGCCGTAGAAATACTAAATATGGCACATAATGATACCGCCCTTAATAACCGGGAAAAATTGATAAGCATTTGATATTTGTTATAATTTGGTTTATAACATCAAATTTGCCGGAAAGGCTTAATGAATTATTAATATTTGATTAATTGCGGCAGAAATTGCCTCCTCATCTTATAATGTGGCATAATTACACTGTTTAACTACACTATTTGTTGCCCACACCCGGCAATGAGGCATATTTAACTAAGGCCGGGAAACGGTTTGGCTTCCCCCAAAAAACGCCTAAATCAGTATCGGGCAATTACATTTTCCAATACTTTATCAGGGTACTTTTGCTTTATTGCAATGGTGGGCTTTCCGGCTTTAGGGATTTGGTCCGGCTTTTCATATGCTCTGTTTGCCAGCCAATTCACCCGTTAATTTTTCTATTTAAAATTTCCGCGGCCTGGCGCCTGCATTATAAAATATATGCCGGTAAAGTACTTATATTTGAATGCAATGAAGTTTTTAGCCGTTTTATTATTGTGCTGTATCGTTTTCCTTTCCGCGTTTTCGGGGATAGATAAGCCCGCACAATTAAAGGCCAATAAAACCTGTTGCAAGCGTATGCCCGGCAAAATGGGTTGCCACAATAAGAAAGCAAAAAAAGACAACGGTTGTACCAAACCCGGCTGCGCAGCAATGCTTAGTTGCAGCATCTGTGGTTTTTTTACAGAACAGCCATTAACCTTGCAGCCCGGCTATTTGCCGTTTAGCCCGAAGACAGTTGCCCTGTATAAGATAGGTAAGCTATCTGCTTACCATAAGGCGGACTGGAAACCACCTAAAGCTTGTTAGATAATACCCGAACAACCTAAATTATAGTATCGTTTATTATTTAACATTCAATTAAAAACACATGAAAAAGATAACATTAAGCGTATTGGCGATGATGATCGCTGTTTCGGCCGTTATAGCTGCCGACAGGGTACCCGCTAAAAAGGCAACTACAAAGGCCGCAACACATAAGTCTCTTAAAAAAGATAAATGCGTTAAAGGCTCGGCCGAATGTGCCAAAAAAAGCTGCTAATACTTTAGCCTAAACAAGGGGGCTTCCTGCCATTAGGCAGGAAGCCTTTTTTATTAACGCCCCTTTGCTTCAGCGGATTTAAAGCTGTGCATTGTAACATGCTATCGGCAGAAAACTGTGGTGGTGTGGCAGCTCTATTCGAGAATTGACTGAAAGCCGCGTTCAAAATCTTCTCCGTAGATGGCTTTGTACTCTTTGTTAAAATTCTCGAAAGCGTTTTTAGCCAGTGAGTGTTTGCCCAGATGCACCAGCGCTTTGCACTTAAATATCATAGCCTCCTCGTTCACCGGGTCGAAGTAGAAGATATCGTTGGCCAGCTTTATTAAAAATTCGGGGTCATCGGCAATTTGGATGCCGTTGGCGTATTGGATGTACGAATCGATGATCTCGTTACTCACCTCCGATTTAAAAGCATCCAGCCATTCGTACTCTATATTTGATAGAAAGTTGCCCCGCTGCGTAATGTGCGTTAGCTGTAGTATCTTTTGCTTATTCAGCTTGTTTTTGTTTGATACGATGTTGAGGTAGTTATGGTAATCAACCGAGATAGCGTTGTAATCTATCTCTATCTTCCAATAGCCGGAATCTTTTGATAGGTGGCAGTTCCCCATTTGCTCCAGCAGCGATTTTAGCTTGGCGATGTTTACCGAGCGGTTGTTGCGCGCGCTTTTTTCCGATTTATCAAACCACAAAATCTCGTTCAGCTTTTCGGAGCTAACACCCCTATCCAGTTTTATGGAGTACAACACGATCACTAAAAACAACTCTTTTAATAACGGCGTAAAATACTTAGTTATCTCGTTGCCATCCGGAGTGAACAATTGCAGGCCGCCAAATAAAAATATGGCGTTTTTGTTATTTGCGTTGCGGGAGTGGTCGCCTTCCGGTTCGGCAGTAAGCGGCCCGGCTTGGGCTGCGGGCACAAGCACGGTTTCCTCTACCGGTTTTAACACATCAAGCGGTAACACGGCGCGCTTTTTACGGAGATAAACAATGCCGCCCAAAATAATAAGCGCGGCTGCCGCAGCCCCCCAAACCCAATACCCCGTGTGTTTTATTTCGGCAAGGCCAGCCTGCAATGGCTCGGGAGGGCTCAAAAGCGAGTATATTTTGATACGGGTGTGGTCGTTATCTTTAAAAAGCGTTACTGCCAAAAATTGGTTGCTGTTCGGGAAATAACTGATATCTGCATAAGAGTGGATATCATGAAACTGGTAAGGGATGGTATCGCCCACCAGCGTGTAGGTTGGCTTATCCAGCGAACCGCGTATTAGCTGCAGGCTGGAATTGAATTTATGCTGAGGGAATATCAGCCCGTAATACGATTTATCCTTTGCGTTTATTACCAGCGAATTGGCGAAAGCAAAATCTTCTTTTTTTACATCGATGGTGAACAGTTTTTTAAACGACTGATCCTTCACCGAATACCGCATCATATCGTAAATATTGCGGGGGTTTACTATTTGCTGCCCGGATGCACTGCCGTACCCGCCAATTACGTAGGCGGTATCGCCGGTTGCATTGGTACCCAAACCGGCCAGGTAGCGCGGAATAAAAGTATCGCCCCTGGTTTTTACCTTTTGCCAGCTATTGCCCGCAAAATCGTAACGTTTTACGCTGTCTTTATACACCAGCTGCCCGTAGCCGCCAATGGTATAAATGCTGTTATCGGCTTTGTTGTAAAATTTATTGAGGTGCCCGTTGTTGGTGGCAATATTGGTAAAGCCCTTATCCCAGCGCTGGGTTGCCGGGTTGTAAGTACCCAGTGCCATTTGGTCTACATACAGGTAATATATTTTGCCGTTTACAAATATGGCCTGTGCGCCGGGTACCAGCAATTGCTTGCCGCTTGCATAAGCTATAGTTTTTACCTGCGGCATTTTGTTTACCGAATAAGTAACTAACGAGTCGGGCGTGATGATGTACACTACTTCGCTCTGCGGGTCGAAGGTTACGGTTGCATCGCCGGGCATACTTATTTCGCGCTGTAGCGCCCAGTTGCGGTGGCGGGCCTTTACCCATAAGGGGTTGGTTACGGTACCGTTATACTGGTTAAGGGTTTCGTTTGCTACGTTGCCCTGCCACTCGTTTAGCGGCCAGTTGGCAATTAGCTTATTTTCCTGCTTTACATTAACATCGCGCAGTTTTATAGGCGGAAGATCGGTAGTTTGAAACTGGCGGTAGGCGTTTGCCCCAAACAGCAATTTGTAATTTTTGGCCTTTTGCAGGTGTACGCCGCTTTCGGTATAAACTTCTTTGCCCGATGTAACGGTTATTTTATCGTTTTTATAATCTATCAGCAACCGCAGCTTATTCCAGGCCCCAAAAAGCTGTCTATCATCAATATTGAAAGATATTTTGGAAAGGCGCTCGCCTACGATAATCTTAAAGTGGCGGGTGTTGGCCTGGTTATCGTACACCAGGTCGATATTTTGTTTATCGTCGCCAATAACACGTACGATGTAGCCAAAATATATAGCGCGGTTGGGGATAAAAGAAAGGTCGAACGATACTTCGAGGTTATCTTTTTGTGAAACGTTGTCGAGGCTAAGGTCAAGCGTAGTGCGTTTATCCTGGACTACTTCGTGGCTATTAAATGCAAGCCCGTACGATTGCGCATTGGACGACAATACACACAGGATATTTAATAAAATAACCGCGGCTAATCCCGATAAAAAAATCTTCATTTTGATCAGTACACATTAAGCGTTAAAACTTAAGTACCTTTTGTAAGTTTATAACCAGCCAAAACAAAACATGGCTTATTGGCAAGGCGGACTAAATTACAATAAAAACGGCTTACAACAAGTATAATGTATGACATTAGCCATTAAAGCAAGCCGCCTTGGGTAAAAAACGGATGGTATAAATTTACCAATAATTAATACAATTTTACCATTGATTTAAGGCGCTCTCCGCGCCTATTGCACCGCAAATAAAATGAGAACAAGAATAATAGCTCGTTTTGTGGGTAGGGCTTTTAAATAGTCAACTCATCGAAATATTCACCGTGCAAATACCAAAAGATAGGTAAATGGTAACATTAAAGAAACACCCGCAATCATTTAATTGCAGGTGTTAGATGCGTTTTGACATTGAACAACTGGAGCGGGGGGATCTGAACCGGATTTGCTACTTGCTGAATTAAAATGGTTTAAACGTTAGCATTTTTTTCAGTGCTCTAATTGGTCACGGTATTATTTTGAGTAATGCAAGGTTAAAAGGAGTGGAAGATAAAACCGAACAAATTGGCAGCTGTCAATAGCAGTTTCTTTTCAATCATATGCCGGTGCACTTCATACACCTGGTGTCCCAAGGTTTTGAGGTATTCGTTCACAGACCGTGCATAATCGCCCGTCCCGTTTAGTTTTTGTGCAGATGTGTTCCAGTTAGACGGATTTGCCTGCGCTAAATAAATTTGTGTCCATATATCGCACAAAATAAAAAATTATTGGGCTCTCTTTTAAAAGATGGCCATTGTGGATTCCCTTTTTATCAGGTTAGATTTCAATACAATAGTTTCATTCGGCTCGTACCATCGTTTATTAAATATTTTAAATAAAATGCCTGCAGCTTCCACGCCCATTTCAAAGGCGGGCTGGTTTATTGTAGTGAGCGATGGATTAAGCAGTTCGGCGTGAGCAAGGTTTGAGAAACTGATGAGCTTTAAATCACCGGGTATATTCAATTTCAGTTCCCTGCAGGCATAGTAACAGGGCATGGCAAGATCCTCAATAGATGATAATATACCATCCGGTTTTTGTTCAGCGATAAGATTTTTAATAAGCGCGTAGTTTTCATCACTATTTGAACCACTTTCCATAATTAATTTCTTATCGTCCGGAAAATGATGGTATTTTAAGGCATCAAGGTAACCCTGTAACCGCTTTTTACCGGTTGATAAAGTGTTAAGGGCTTGTAAATACCCTATTTTTTTGCACCCGTTTTCAACAAGGTGTTGTACCGAATTATAAGCACTTTCATAATCGTCGGTGGTGATTTTTACTCCCTCAATATCATCATATACCCTATCAAAAAAAACCACAGGTAGTTGATCGCTCACCTTTCTTAGGTGTTCTTTATCAACAGTTTCGCAGGCAAGAGATATTAAAATGCCATCAACGCGTCCGCTTAAAAGGCGCATTAGAAATGAAGTTTCAATTTCGCTGCTCTCGTGTGTTTGGTAAATCAATACATGATAGCCCCGCTCACGTGCCACGTCTTCAATGCCGTTAATGGCAAGTGAAAAAAAGTTATTGGCAATTTCAGGTACTATAACTGCAATTGTTTTACTTTTTTGCCCGCGCAGGTTGCTGGCGAATGGATTAGGTTCATAGTTAAGTTTTTTGGCCATTTCAAGTACCCTGGCCTTGGTTTCACTGCTTATCTCATGACTATCGCGGAGAGCTCTTGAAATAGTTGCCGCTGATAAATTCAGTTCACAGGCAAGCTTTTTTATATTGATTTCCCCCATCTTTTAAAACAGTTTATTAGTGTGTAATATACGGTTATTGCGTAAACGTTTACGTAAATAAATACTTCGGATTTGATAAAATCAAATTTTAATTTTTCCACTTTTAGAGAATTCAACCATTCAAATTTCGTAAAAAAGCGAGTTTTAAATGATATTTTTTTCACCATCAAAACCCATTTATAAACCATTTTGCCAGGGATTAATTAATCCTAAAACAGTTATTAAGTGTTTATAGAACAGTTACTGATGTTGCTTTTATCAGAAATAATTAACCTGCAAAGCCACCAATTAAACAAACCAATATGATCACAATTCGACTCAAACTATTTATGACAAGATATCTGTTCGGTATCTTGCTCATGTTATTCTTCTTCTGCTTTAGCAATGCCTCGGCACAAACCGGCGATATTAAAGGAACCGTAAAGGACAGCAAAGGAAGCCCGTTGCCGGGCGTAACAGTGCAAGTGAAGGGGACTAACAAATCTACCTCCACTTCGGCTGAGGGAAAATTCTCCATTAATGCTCCAAAGGGGAGCGTATTGGAGTTTCGCTTGATTGGCTATGAGTCGGTAGAAGTAACTGTAAACGATGAAAACACAGTTAATGTAACACTTACTACAAATCAAAAAATCCTTAATGAAGTAGTTGTAGTAGGTTATGGGACAAGCAGTAAGAAAAATCTGTCGAGCGCGATAACTACAGTTAAGCCAGAAGACTTGAACAAAGGCGCCATTGCCGATATTGGGCAATTGTTACAAGGTAAGGTGCCCGGATTAAACATAACTGCCAACGGAGACCCTAACAAACCGGCAGCTGTTATTTTAAGGGGGGCGTCAACAGTAAACGGCCCGGGTGCTCCATTTTATGTTATAGATGGAATACCGGGAGCCGATATTACTTCAATAGCGCCAGCTGATATCGCGTCGATTGATGTATTGAAGGATGCTGCTGCTACCGCTATTTATGGTAACAGGGCCGCGAGCGGTGTTATTATGGTTACTACCAAACGGGGTAAAAAAGGGCAGGACCAGGTAACCTATAGCGGTTACGTGGCCCAGGAAAAAGTGGCAAACACCCTTGATTTAATGAATGCTGATCAATTGCAGGCCTATGCAACTGCAAACAAAATAACATTTTTGCCGAACGATAATGTTAACCCCGGTAAAATTAATACCGATTGGATGAAGGCCATTGAGCGATCTTCTGCCTTTACGCAAAATCATAACCTGTCATTTAGCGGTGGATCAGAGCATACTACTTACAGCGCCAGCATTAATTACCTGAAAAAGATGGGTATATTAACGGCCAGCTCACTGGAGCGTATAAATGGCCGCGCCAATATTGACCATTATACCTGGAATGATAAGATCAAATTCAGCCTTAATGTATCAAATTCGGTAAGTACTTCAAATAACCAGCCGCTGCAAAATATTGTGTTACTGCAAGCGGCGAAACACTTGCCAATTTCGCCCGTATTGAATGCCGACGGCACTTATTTTGAAAACCTCACTACTACCGGATATTATAACCCGGTGGCAATGGTTAATAATGCGCAGGATCAAACCAAGTACAATGTGTTATTAGCCGCTTTTAATACTTCAGTAAAGTTACCTTTTAACTTAACTTACAATGTAAACCTTTCTTACCAAAAAACATCCACATTACATGGTGAGTTCTATAGCAGTTATTTCAATAAATATCCTTCATCTAGTTTTTATAATAACCCGGATCCCGGCCTGGGCGCTGGACACACTTTAATCGGTTCTCTATTTGGCACCAATGGTTCGGCTTTACGAACCGATTATTCAACCTCCGCCAAAACACTGGAAACTTTTTTAAGCTGGGATAAACAGATCGGCGATCACACCTTCAATGCTGTATTAGGTTATTCCTACCAGGATAATATTTACGGAGATGGCTTCCAAGCATCAAGCACTAATTTCCCTACTGATAATATTGGTTTTCAGAACTTAACCCTGGGTAACCCGTATGCTATATCGGCCTATCGCATTAATCTTGGTAATGACCTTACTTTTGGCGAAAATTTGCTGATTTCGGACTTCTTAAGGGTGAATTACAACTATAAGGACAAATACTTATTCCAGGGCTCCATACGTCGTGACGGCAGCTCGGTATTTGGAGATAATCATCACTGGGGTAGTTTTCCTTCGGCGGGAGTTGCCTGGAGAATCAGCCAGGAGGACTTCATGAAGGATCAAACGCTTTTCTCCGACCTTAAATTACGCGCCAGTTATGGTGTTACCGGTAATTCGGCTGGTATTGGAGCATATACTGCTAAACTGGTTTATGGCATTTCCGGCACCTATTACAACAATGGCGTACAAGCCGCTGCTTACGGGCCGATACAAGGTTCAAACCCCGATTTACAGTGGGAAAAAACTGCGACTACCAATTTAGGGCTTGATTTTGGTGTACTGAAAGGTAGGATTACAGGTACAATTGAAGTATACAATAAAAACACCACCGGTATGTTATTTAACTACTCGGTATCGCCATCGCTGGTGCCAGGCGGTAAAATATGGGCTAACGGCGGCAGTATCAATAACAAAGGTATTGAGTTTTCGCTAAATGCCAGGCCTATAGTTAATGACAATTTCTCGTGGGCATCATCTCTTAATGTTGCGTATAATAAAAATAAGATAACCAGTTTATCGGGCCCTTATGGTAATAGCGATGAAACCCTTTACTCTGCTCCGGAAGGTCCGGGCCAATCAGGTGCCACTTTGCAAATTTTAAAAGTTGGGCAACCACTTGGCCAATTCTACGCATTTAAATATGCTGGAAAAGACGCTGCTGGCAAATCACTTTTCTATAAGGCAGATGGCACAACTACCGATGCACCAACAATAAAAACCGACTATTATTACCTGGGAAGCCCCCAACCATCGGTGTTAGCTGGTTGGAGCAATACATTCAAGTACAAAAACTTTGATTTAGGGTTTTTCTTCAGGGGCACTTTTGGCAACAAGATATTTAATGCTACCCGAGCCGACTTGTCATACGTTGCCGGCGCTGCCAATAATAACTTATTAAATAGTGCAGCAGATGATAAAGTAACTGACGCAAAAAACTCTTACTATTCAAGCCGGTATGTGGAGAATGGATCATACGTGCGATTAGACAATACTACACTGGGTTATACCCTGCCTAATCCTTTTAAAAATGTTCGTAGTATGAGATTATATTTTACCGCTAACAATGTATTTACCATTACAGGCTATAAGGGTATTGATCCTGAAATTAACCAGGGAGGCATATCACCGGGTATTGATTACAATAATTTTTACCCAAAAACGCGCACGCTGTTACTAGGTTTCAATGTTTCATTTTAGGAATTATACAAAATATATGAAAAAGATAATTTTAGGGATTTTAGGCTTGCTGTCGGCAGCTGCAATGATCTCGTCATGTCAAAAAATTAACGTACCCGTTACGTCAGAAATTACGCCCGCCGTTTATCCGCTTACGCCTGCCCAGTTTATTTCGGCAGAAGGGCCGGCATATATCGCTATCCGCAACGATTTTTCAGGGTCATATTGGTTTACGCAAAGTTGTTCAACCGATGAGGCCGTTTTGGCGACATTTGGTTCAAACTGGCTTGATGGTAATAAATATATGGAACTGCATCGCCATACATGGACGAAAGATAATGCCTGGGTGAATTCATTGTGGACCTATTTAACCGGGATTATTGGCACGTCTAATCAAATCATATCGATTTTTAACAAATCAGCTCCTGTAGGCGATGCAAAAAATACCAGTATAGCCGAATTAAGAACAGTGCGCGCTCTGGCCTATTTTATGATGATGGATTCGTATGGTAACGTACCGCTCGATACCTTATACGGCGCTACCACTTTGAAGGCCAACTCACCAAGGGTAGAGGTTTTTAATTATGTGGAAAGCGAATTAAAAGCATCTATTCCTTACCTTAAATCGCAGAGTACGGCAACTTATGGGTTGGTTACCAAAGATCTTGCGTACTCTATTTTAGCTAAAATGTATTTAAACGCAGAGGTTTACACCGGCACATCCCGTTACAACGATTGTATAGCAGCCTGCGACCAGATCATCAGTTCGGGTTACTATGCTTTGGAACCCATGAGCTCCTATTTGCAACAATTTTATCCAATTAACGGACCGTCAAAAAAGGAATTCGTTTTTGCTATCCCGTATGACGCAACAACCACAAGCGGCAACATGTACTATGCCCGTTATGACCTTAACCGCAACCTGGGTATACGCTATTTATATTCCGGTTCTACCCCCGGCGGATATACAGACCCGGTTATGAATTTAAGTACCGGCAATGGGCTGTTAAACAGCCAGCCAAGCGGACCACGTATGACAACTGCCGAATTCTATGCTCATTTTGACGACCCTAATGATGTGCGCAACAAACAGTGGTTAACCGGTGCACAATACTGGCAGGATGGCACAGCTATTATGGTAAAAACCACCAAACTTGGATACAACCAGTTTTATACCGGAGCAGACGGTTCTGCCACCTATACATATCCTTTGGTCCTCGCTCCACTTTCGGCCAGTTCGGTTCGGGCTGGTACTAATTCATCATTTGATCTGGGTAACGATGAAATTGGATGGAATACAGGAATACGCAATATTAAATTTTTACCCGATTATACCAACACCATCAGCAGGAACCAAAATAACGATGTTCCGTTGTTTCGCTATTCAGACATCGTCCTGATGAAGGCTGAAGCTATTTTGCGTGGTGGCTCACCAACGCTGGGCGCTTCGGCTTTATTATTGATAAACCAGGTTAAAGCGGTTCGTACCACTTCTGCAGCTTTGTCCAGCGTTTCACTTACTGACATTTACAATGAGCGTTGTAAGGAGTTTGCGTGGGAAACCTGGCATAGAAATGATATGATCCGGTTTGGGCAGTACGAAAACGCTTATGGCTTGGGTAAAACAAATACAGATACATATCGCCGGATATTCCCTATACCAACCAGTGCAATGATGACTAATACAAAACTGGTTCAAAACCCGGGGTATCAATAAAACCGGGGTTTAATTCACAGACAGAATGTGGGTTTCGGCCCATATTCTGTCTGTTTTTTTATGGCATTTACTAACTTAGTATCTGGCTATACTGATCGGCCTATCTACTGCTTATGAAGAAAAACAACTTGCGCTATTGCTTAAAATTCATCGTCTTTTTTTTACTTGCCGTTGCTGTAAGTAATAATACTGCATCTGCACAGGTTAATATTCCCGCATCTTATGCTCTTATAAAAAGGGTAATTCCGCAACGCGCTTCCGCGTTTGTGGTTGAGCAATTGCCTGTTACGGGTAAAGACGCTTTTGAAATAGAAAGCCATAATGGTAAGATCATACTGAGAGGAACCAATGGTGTTTCAGTTGCATCGGCCTTATATGAATATCTTACCAACTATGCGCATTGCCAGCTAACCTGGAATGGGGTTAACTTGAAGTTGCCTGTAAAACTACCGGTTATTAAAACCCGTGTACATAAAAATACACCCTACCAATATCGCTATTACCTTAATTATTGCACCTTTAATTACAGCATGAGCTGGTGGGATTGGGAAAGATGGCAAAAGGAGATTGATTGGATGGCCTTGCATGGCATCAATATGCCGCTGGCATTAACCGGTCAGGAATATACCTGGTATGAAGTTTACAAAGGCATGGGCTTTTCTGACGCTGATCTGAATGAGTTCTTCTGCGGTCCGGCTTATTTCTCGTGGTTTTGGATGGGCAACCTTGATGGCTGGGGTGGCCCTTTGCCACTAAGCTGGATACAAAGCCACCGCGATTTGCAGCAAAAAATAGTGCATCGCGAACGCGACCTGGGCATGAAACCCATTTTACAATCCTTCACCGGGCATGTGCCGCCGTCATTCCAAAAGCATTTTCCGGCGTCAAAACTTAAACAAACAAATTGGAAAAACGGCTTTGCCGATACCTACATACTGGATACTGAAGACCCGCTTTTTGCCGAAATAGGCCGTAAGTTTATTGAAACACAAACCAAGCTTTATGGAACGGATCATTTATACTCTGCTGATACCTTTAATGAGAACGAACCGCCAACCAATGATACTACTTATCTTTCAGCCTTAAGTTCACGGGTGTACCAGGGCATGAGCAATGCCGACCCAAAAGCAATCTGGGTAATGCAAGGCTGGCTTTTTTACAGCGACAGGAAATTTTGGAATGCCCCCCAGATCAAAGCCCTGCTGGATGCAGTGCCCAATGAACACATGATCATTCTTGACCTTGCCGCCGAAATTCAACCGGTTTGGAAACGTACCGATGCTTTTTACGGGAAACCCTGGATATGGAATATGCTGCACAATTTTGGGGGGAACATTGTACTTTTTGGCCGCATGAATGAAGTGGCCAATGGCCCGGCTGCAGCGCTGAACGATCCAAAATCAAAGCAACTGAAGGGGATAGGCCTTACTATGGAAGCCATCGAACAAAACCCGGTGCTTTACGAGCTCATGACCGCTAACACCTGGCAGGACAAACCCATCAATCTTGATGAATGGGTAAATAAATACCAGTTAAATCGTTACGGTCATATTAATAAATATACCGAACAGGCCTGGAAAGTATTGCGCAATACCGTTTACAGTGGTGGGAAAGTTATAAGGGATGGATCGGAATCTATTATTACCGGCCGGCCAACGCTTGATTCAAATACGGTATGGACACATACTACCCTTAACTACAAACCCAAAGATTTTTTACCTGCATGGGATGCCATGATGAAGGCAATCCCAACCTGTAGTAATAGTGATGGCTTCCGTTATGACCTGGTAGATATTACCCGGCAGGCACTGGCCAACTACGCGTTGCCGTTGCAAAAAAAATGGGTAGATGCTTATCGTCAAAAAGACATAGCCGGGTTTAAAAGGTACAGCGGGGAATACCTCCAATTCATTAGTGATATGGATGCATTGTTAGCAACCCGTAAGGATTTTTTATTGGGGCCATGGTTGGCTGATGCCCGTAAACAAGGCAATACAATAGCCGAAAAGGACCTATATGAACGCAATGCCCGCGACCTGATCACTCTTTGGGGCGATGCCAAAAGTCCGTTGCATGAGTACTCATGCAGGCAATGGAGTGGTTTGTTCAATGATTTCTATAAAGTCCGTTGGGAAAAGTTTTTCGCTTTGCTAAATGATGCGTTACAACAGGGCAAGGAGGCTGATGTAACGGGCTTTGATAAATCAATCAGTCAATGGGAATGGCAGTGGGTAAACAGCCATAAAAATTACCCTTTGCAGGCAAGCGGCAGCAGCGTAAGCCAGGCCAATGCTATTTACAATAAATATCGTAAACGGATAGCTGCGGCTTATAAATAATGAATAGCTAAAAATGACGTCCTTATCGATTATAAAACCAACCAAACGACTGGTCTCTCTTGATGCGCTTCGTGGGTTTGATATGTTTTGGATCATGAGCGGCGAACAGATCATTCATACGTTGGCGAAGGTTACCCGGTGGCCCCTGCTTTTGTGGTTTTCGGGGCAGCTGCACCATACGGAATGGAACGGCATCACTTTTTATGATATGATATTTCCATTATTTCTGTTCATCGCTGGTGTATCAATGCCTTATTCTACAGGTAATAAAATTGCTAAGGCGGGTGTTCAATCGGCCAGTCAACTGCCGGCAAAAACCAAGCGGGATATGTATCTTTCCATGGTGCGGCGCACGTTAATACTTATACTGCTGGGAATGGTGGTAAATTGTGCACTTAAATTTAATGGGTATGAAAACACGCGTTTTGCCAGCGTATTGGGCCGTATAGGGTTGGCCTGGTTTTTTGCCGGCCTCATCTATCTCAATTTTAACTTACGCGTGCAAATGCTTTGGTTTGCAGGGATCTTGATTGGCTATTGGGCGGCCATGTTGCTTATCCCCGTGCCCGGATACGGAGCCGGCGTGTTAACTATGCAAGGTTCGCTCGAATCGTATGTTGACAGGCTGCTTTTGCCCGGTAGGTTGCATGATAAAATACATGACCCC
>NZ_CAMLOV010000082.1 GCF_946481715.1 uncultured Mucilaginibacter sp.
TGAATACTGATAAAGAAACACGCATATTTGCGCAAAATTTAATAAAACAGATGCCTTTAAAGGCATACGATATTTAAAGAGAAATAACAACGAATGGATATATTGATCATGGTTGGCCAATTGATACTTGGCCTTTCAATTTTAGTGATACTGCACGAGTTTGGGCATTTTATAGCGGCCCGCGCTTTCGGAATAAAAGTAGAGAAGTTTTACCTGTTTTTTGATGCCTGGAATTTCAGCCTGTTTAAATTTAACTACAAAGGCGTTGAATACGGCATAGGCTGGCTGCCACTTGGCGGCTACGTAAAAATTGCGGGGATGATAGATGAATCGATGGATACCGACCAATTGGCCGGCCCGCCTCAGCCCTATGAGTTCCGCTCTAAACCGGCCTGGCAGCGCCTTATTGTAATGCTTGGCGGTATCATCGTAAACATTATTGTGGGCATCCTTATTTTTTGGGTGCTTACCATTAAATACGGGGAAACCTATATCCCTAATGCCAGTGCAAAATACGGTATTGTACCGGGTGTTGTGGGCAAAAAAATGGGGCTACAGGCCGGGGATAAAATCACCGCAATAAATGGCAAGCCAATTAAGCGTTTCGACGAATTAAGCAGCTCTAAAATACTGTTGGACAATAGCGTACTAAGCGTAGAACGCGGTACGCAGCACCTTGAGCTAATAGTACCGCCTACCATCCTTAATGATATAGCCGACCAGGATGGTATTGAAAAATTTATTAGCCGTGTGCCGAGGACAAAATTTAGTGTTGATTCGGTTTACGGAGAATCTAAAAAAGCGGGGCTTGTTAAAGGCGACAGTATTATAGCGGTAAACGATAAACCGGTGGCCTTCTTTGACGAATTGCAGGGCGTATTGCAGGCAAATAAAAACAAGCCGGTAACGCTATCTGTAAAGCGCAAAGACACCGTACTGGCTTTAACCGTTAAGGTTGATACAACCGGGAAAATTGGTTTTGCCAGGCCGAAAAAAGAAGTTATACCCGAAATGACTACCGTAAAGTATGGCTTTTTTGCTTCGTTTCCCGTTGGCGCAGAACGGGCATGGGATATGTTTAAAAGCAATGCGAAAGGCATCAAGAAGATATTTACGGGGCAGGTTAAAGCAACCAACGCAGTGGCCAGCCCTATTGCCATAGCCCAAATGTTTGGCGGCACGGTTGAATGGATCCGTTTTTGGAGCCTGGTGGGCTTCTTATCAATGGTGTTGGCATTAACCAACCTACTGCCTATCCCGGGCCTGGATGGCGGGCACACTATGTTCCTGCTTATCGAAATGATTAAAGGCAAACCGCTTAGCGACAAGTTTTTGGAACGTGCACAGATAGTTGGTTTTGTATTGCTTATTTCGCTAATGGTTTTTGCCTTTGGCAACGATATAGTGAAGAATATAATGAAGCATAAATAAAATTAAAGCCCTACAAAAGGGGCATTAAGATTAATTATAAAGGCCACAGAGATTTTTCTTTGTGGCCTTTGTGTTTGTAAATATGCCGATGCTTAGTGGTCTTCGTGGTAAAGAAACGACGTATTTAGATAGCATTTGAAGGATACGTATCAAGCCGTGTTAAAAGCAGACGAGCGTGCCGCTATTGTTTATCCACTATATAATTCAATTCAGTAACCCCGGAAGTAAATTGCCGGGTGGTGGGCAATAATTTCAGGTTTATCCTGTCGCTAAGGCCCGCAAACAATGGGATGCCTTGCCCAAGAATAATGGGGTTTACAAACAGCCAGTAGCCGTCAATTAAACCAAGCTGCATCAATGCATGGGTTGCTGTTGGGCTGCCAAAAATCAAGATCTCTTCACTCCCCCCTTTAGCCGATTGCTTTATCTCATTTATCCTATCAGCAATATTGCCGCTAATAATTGTTGTGTTAGCAATATCCGCATCTTTCATTGTATCTGATAAAACAACTTTGTGTACGTTGGCATACCACTTAGCGTGTTCAATATCGTGCCGGCTCGCCCCCGGCTTGTTTCCCGCAGTAGGCCAATAACTTTCCATCATATCATAAGTTACCCGGCCATACAATGCAGTATCGCCTTCACTGATGCGCTTACCCACATAGCTAAAAATTTCTTCATCCACCTTAACCCAGTTCAATTCTCCGTTAAGTGTTGCTACAAAACCATCGAGCGATATGTGCATAAATGAAATTACTTTTTTCATATAGTTCTGATTTTTTATACCGTTGTTGGAATTTTGTTACCTGATAATTATACGGTTGCCAACTGCCCTTCCTTATATTTCTTTTGCAGTACCAGCGCTGTAATGAGCGGTACCAGGATTGCGATGGGTGATATTTCCATATAGGTGACTAATATAACCCCCGCCGGGGTGCGGTAAATTTCTTTTGCCTGTGCTATTTCCGCTCGCTTTTTTGCAAGGTCGGCAGGGCTTAATCCGCTATGCTGCGCTTTTTCTAAGGCAGCGGCCGAAAATTTCTCCATAAAGTCGGGGATGAACAGGTAATAATCTATCACCCATACCACCACGTAACAGGTAGATGCAACAAGCGACATCAGGAAGGCTATTTTTAATGCCTGGCCAAACGAGATGAAGCCGCCGTTGAATTTATCGCGGTAGTTTTTTACCCCTACATACACCAACGAAAACGACATGAGCATACCTGCGTAGCCCAGCCACATGTTGCCCTCAAACTTACCGGTGCTATAACACCAGCCAATACTGCAAACGGTAAATGCCGACACGAGCAGCCCGCTTATTATACCAAATACCCATACATTTCTTTTCATATTTGTTGTTTTAGAATTTATGGCTCAAAAGTGATTTTTACCGGGATATTTCCCGTCATACTTTAGGGTGATTTTGCAAATATTGCTCTTTTTCACACAAAAGTGTGATCATTTTTACGGGATGAGGCTAAGGCGCTTCGCCTTCTCAATGGCCTGTGTACGGCGCTGTACCTCCAGCTTTTCAAACACTTTGGAGGAATGCGTTTTGATGGTATTGAGCGATACAAACAGTTGCCCGGCAATTTGCTGGTTACTTAAGCCCTGGGCCATTAGTTGCAATACTTCCAGTTCGCGGTTGCTTATGCCGAGTTTATTTAGCTGAGCCTTATCGAGTACAAATTCGGTGGAATTTACGAAAACTTGTTTTTCTATGGTGATGGTTTTGGGCTTGCCCAGCTTTAATGCCAGCCAAATGCCAAGCCCCGTAAAAATAAGCGCCATAAAACCGGCGTATATTTCAAACCCGTGGGCAAGGATGATAAACCGCCACTCCAGCCACTTCATCAGCAACAATAAAGCAGCCAGCGACACGCCGTAAATTATTACAGACCTATACTTCGCCAGGTAATTCGCCGTCATGTGGTTAAAAATGCTGATTGTTTTTTAAAAGTATGAAAATGCCGGGTTAAAGCAAAACACAGAAAACACAGGTGCAAATTAACCACAGATTTTTGAAGAAAAACACCGATTTTACTCCGAAAAACGCCGGAATTCGGGTGTTTCACTTTGGTGTTTCACCTGCTGTTTTTCGGTTTGGTTAATTTTATATAATTAACTGTTTATAAACTAATTACATAGATTATATAAAGCACAGGGATGTTCCAAAGTGTTCCACTAAAAAACACAAATATTTGACAGTCAGAATAATACATTTTCAGGGTGTTCCACATTAAAAGTGGAACACTTAAGCACCGTTGGTAAGCGTAATTGTGGCAATAAATTTATTTGCACAGGTATCAATATCAAATTCGTAGCTGAACGTATTGCAGGCGCGTGCAATGATCATCAACCCAAAATGCTCGGGAAGAGATTCGATTGCCAGCCCCCTGTCATCAGCCTCCTCAACAAGGAATTGTACACAGCAATTGCTTTTTATAACGCCGTTTAGGTTAGCGGTACCATCGCTATAAATGCATATCGTACGGCCACTTTGGTGATTTCCCGGGAGTGGCCATTCGTATTTTATACCTCCGCTGTAAATTTTAAGCGTATTTCCTTTGTCTGATTTTATGATAGTGATCTTATCAGCAGATACCGCAACCTGAATGTTGTTTTGCTCCCCTCCGCTATGTTTTAAGGAGTTGGTAAGCAGTTCCATCAAAATTAGTTTTAATTTACCTACCAATGCCTCATTTACTCGCGCATCCTGCCGTAAAAAATCAATAACATCCATCGTGAGCGGATAAAGTTCGCCCGCTGTGTTATCAAATACAAAGCTTTTTGAAAGCGCATCAGCCATATCATTTAACTTTTGCGTGCCAGGGCGTTATCCGGGCTATCAAATATCTTAAACGCCTTATCCAGTCGTATTAGCTGAAAAAGCCCCAAAATGTCCTTGTTTAAACCTGCTACTACTATCTCGGCCCCGCAGGAAATAGCGTGTTTAAGCGATGATACAAGGGCACCTAAAAAAGAACTATCCACATATAGTACATCCGCAAAATTCACTACAATATATTTGTTACCGCTATCTATCAGTGCAAACAGCTCGTTTTTAAAATCCTCAGATACCGTTAAGTTAGCCTCGCTAACTTTTATAGTTGACACCAGCGCTGCGGGGTGAGTTTGGTTTTGTAAAATCATTAGCTTGTTTTTTGTAAATATATTAGGCTGCAATCATCAATATGCTCCGTAGTTTTCGCTGAGAGAAAGGCACCCTTTTTAAAATCGGCAAACGGGCTGCCCAAATATGGGGTTATAGCGTCAACAAACGAGTTATAATCCGTCTTCTTCCCTTCCACAGTTTCCGCATCAATCAAGCCATCAGTCAGCATAAAAAGTTGATCGCCAGCGTTTAATTTGATCTCTATCTCATCAAAATCCCCATCCGGCATCAGTCCAAGCAACATGCCTGAGGAACGAACCTGCCGCAGGCCCTTATTCAAAATATCGTAATATAACAAAGGCAGATCCCCGGCACCGGAGTATTTTATCGTGGCTAATTCTGTATCAATCAGCACCAGCGAAAGGCTCGACAATACGTCACTCACAACCGGATCGTGGTACAGCACCGAATTAATCTTCTGTAGTATGCTTTTTGTTGAGAAGTTACCCTCGGCAATGCAAATACGCACCGCAGCACGTATATAGCTCAAAAACCCGAACGAAAAGTACCAGGCGGCCCATTTTTTCCCCATTACATCGCCCAAAACAATAAAGGTGTAGCGCTCATCTATTTTAATAAAATCTATAAAATCGCCCCCCGGGTAATTCTGGAAAGGCTTGTGCCAAAAATCAACTTCAAAACCCTTTACCTTGGGTATTTTTTTTGGTACCGAGTGTAGGTTGAGTGCCATAGCGGCTTTACTCAATTCCTTTAGTGTACGTTCGTGCTGCTCGCGCACAGTGTTCAAAAAGTTATTTATTTTGCTAACGACGACCGGTACAGGTGTGTCTTTCAGGATGTAGTCTACTGCTTCCAGGTTAATACCTTCAAGCATTACATCGTTATCCACCTCACTGGTAAGGAACATAAAAGGAATATCTTTAAAATCGGTCTCCATTAGCCCCTGCCGAAACTCGAAGCCGTTAACGTCGGGCATATGGTAATCTGATAGGATAACATCAGGCCGCTCCTGTTTTAGCAGCTCCATGGCATGTACTGCAGAGTTGGCTTTCATGCATCCGAATCCTTCCTTTGCAAGTGCCCTGCCCATCATTTCCAGCACCAGGGGGTTATCATCAACTAATAAAATCTTTTTAGAAACCGGCATGCGTATCATTTAATGGGCCTGCGTTTTAACACAGCGCTCAAAAACAAATATACGCCTGTAAAAACAATAAGCAGCGATATGATATCCATTAAGGTTACGCCATCGTTGTCATTAAAATAAAACACCGTAAACATCTCGAAATAAGGGGGTGCAGGCATAATGATCATGGCCATTCCCAGCGTTATCATAATAACGCCTATTATCACCACAACGCCTTTTTTTATGCGCTCGTGCGTAATAAATTTTTTAGCCACCACGCTATCCAACTGGTGTTGCGATAGCAAATACTCAAAGTTATTCAGTAATTCCAACCTGTCTTTTCCTGTGTCTAACTCCTTAAAAGCTTCTATCTTTTGCGGTAGTGAGGCTTCATCAAATGCATGCAGCACCTTTTGTTGTATGGCTTTTGCACGGCTTGCATCTATCACGCCCTTTTGGAGTAAAACAATTAGCTCCTCTGCTTTAAATTCAAGCATGGCGGCGTCATCTATAACTTGTTTGCTCTCCAATGGATTAATTACTTATAAAATGGTTAACTTTTATTAATATTATAGCGTAAAACATACAATACTTAATTTGCATGAAAAGGGTTTCCGTAGTCACCATCAACTTCAACCAGGATAAGATAACCGAAGAACTTTTAGATTCTATCGCCGAAACAAATACCTACGAAAACCTGGAGGTAATTGTGGTTGATAATGGCAGCACCGTTAACCCCGTGCCCAAATGGGCGCCTAAATACCCTACTGTGAAGTTTATACGGTCTGAAGTGAATTTGGGTTTCTCCGGCGGCAACAATTTAGGTATTAAACCTGCAACCGGCGACTATTACTTTTTGGTGAACAACGATACAGAGTTTACCGAGGGGCTGGTACAAAAACTGGTAGATATTTTGGACACCCATCCTGAGGTTGGCATTATATCCCCTAAGTTAAACTACCATTTTGACAAAACGCTGATACAGTACATGGGCTTTACCCTAGTTGATTATTATACTTGCCGTAACCAGGCGGTTGGCAAAAACCAACGCGATGAGGGGCAATACGATAACTTTTTAGGGCAAACGGGCTACTGCCATGGCGGCGCCATGATGGTGAAACGCGAAACCTGTGAAAAAGCGGGCTTAATGGCTGATAACTTCTTTATTTATTACGAGGAAGTGGATTGGGGCGAGCGCATCAACAAATCGGGTTACCAGGCCTGGGTACGCGGCGATGCGGTTATATACCATAAAGAATCGATGACGGTGGGTAAAAACAGCCCGTTTAAGGAGTATTTCATGAACCGAAACCGAATCCTCTTTATCCGCCATAACGCGCCCGCCTTTAAGGCATTTGTGTTTTATATATACTTTGCGCTGATGGTTGTGCCGCGCAATATTGTAAATTATATTAAGGACAAACGATATAACTTTATCGGCATACTTTTCCGCGCTGTTTGGTGGAATATCATTCATAAAAAGACCAGTACCGAATTGGGCTACACCATAAATAAGGTTTCATGAAAATTGCATTCTGGCTTAGCCTTTTTATAGCTTTCTACACCTATATGGGTTATGGTATATTATTATTTATCATTGTAAAGCTAAAACGAGCGATTAAGGGCCGTAAAGTGGTTGCCGACGTTACAGACGACCGGTTACCCGAATGCACCCTCGTAGTAGCCGCGTATAACGAAGAGCACTTTATTAGCGAAAAGATAACCAATAGCTTGGCGCTCAGTTACCCTGCCGGCAAATTAAGATTTGTTTTTGTAACCGATGGCTCGTCCGACGGGACGATGGATATCATCAGACAGTACCCCCAAATACAACTGTTGCACCACCCCGAACGCGCCGGTAAAATAGCAGCGGTTCATCGCGCTATGGAGTATGTTACCACCGACGCTGTAGTGTTTACCGATGCCAATACCTTTTTAAACACCGACGCCATAAAACGCATTTGCCGCCACTATGCCGATGCAACCGTTGGTTGTGTTGCTGGTGAAAAACGCGTGCAAATAGATACAAATGCTGATGCCAGCGCCGCAGGCGAAGGATTTTATTGGAAATATGAATCTGCTTTGAAGAAATGGGATTCGGAACTATATTCGGTGGTGGGCGCCGCCGGCGAGCTTTTTAGCGTACGCCGCGACCTGTACCAAAATGTAGAGCCGGATACCGTGCTGGATGATTTTATGATATCGATGCTGATAGCTGCGAAAGGGTACCGTATTGTATACGAGCCCGAGGCTTATGCGCTGGAAACCGCATCTGAAAACGTTACCGAAGAACTCAAACGCAAAATACGCATAGCTGCGGGGGGAATACAATCCATCCTGCGCCTGGTACCTTTGTTGTTTTCGTTTAAGTACCCCCTGTTGTCGTTTCAATACGTTAGCCACCGGGTTTTAAGGTGGACGGTTACCCCTTTCTTTTTGATACTGGCATTCTTCACCAATTTTGCTTTGGTTTTCATGGTAAAAGGGATTGTGTACGAGGTGTTATTTGCCGGGCAGATTTTCTTTTACCTGCTGGCTTTCCTTGGCTTTATCATGGAAAAAAGGCATATACGTGTGAAGGCTTTGTTTGTACCTTATTATTTTTGCGTGATGAACTATGCCGTTTTAGCCGGCATCATCCGCTATTTCACTAAAAAGCAAAGTGCTATGTGGGAAAAGGTGCAGCGAAAGGTCTGAACCAGGATTAAGCCGATTTTTACGATTAATGGATTTGATTTGCAAGTGGCTAATACTTAAATATTGGCTATCAACCGCGAACCATCATCCCCGAATTAAAACTCACTCCACTCCTTTTACCTTCATTTGCATGGTGTAAATAGCCTTGGAAGCCGTGATAAATAGCACGTCCCTATTCCTGCCACCGAAGCAGAGGTTGGCGGTCCACGGCTCGGGGATATCTATGTGAGCTATCTGCACACCGTGCTGATTGAAAATGGAAACACCATTGCCGGCAAGGTAAAGGTTGCCTTGTTCATCAAGCGTAATACCATCTGCACCTTTATTGGCAAATACCTTCCTCCCACTTAACATGCCATCTTCCTTTATATCATATTTATAAATTTTATTACCAGCTATATCGGCCACATATAAGTACTTGCCATCCGGAGAACCTACAATGCCATTCGGCTGTTTCAGGCTATCCTCCAGCATAATCGCCTCTGATTTGCCTTTAGGGAGATAATAAACCTTTTGGCCGTCCTGGTCGGGTTTGGTGCGCGTCCACCAGGGGCGCTGGTAGTAGGGGTCGGTAAAGTAAATATCCCCGTTGGGGTGTATCCATAAATCGTTTGGCCCGTTTAGCAGTTTACCTTTATAGTCGCTCAATAGCACACCCTTTTTCTTGCCGTGCTTTACTACCCAAAGCTCGTCGTGTTCGTCGGCACAGACTACCAAGTTGCCCTTTTTATCTACGTAAGTACCATTTGGGCGGCCAGCATTTTCCATGTACATAAACAGCTTCCCATCAGTGGTGTACTCCCAAATTTTGTTATTGGGCTGATCTGTAAAAAATATATTCCCTTTTTTATCTACAGCCGGGCCTTCGGTAAAGGCGAATATTTTTGATATTAGTTTAGGCTTTTCGGTAGCAGCATACAAAGTATTTTCCTGCGCTTGTACCTCACCAAAAACACAACAAGTAATTAAAAATATAGCACTTATGTTTTTCATATTACTTTTCATTTAATAATGCCTCCTTAAACAACCCTAAGTCACTCAATGCAATACAAACCGGCGATTTTGTTACCCGCAGCCGCACTTTGCTCGCGGTAACGGCTTCAGGCAAACGTATCAACCTGTTGCCGCCAATGCTGGTGGCGGTTGCTATTTGCTTCCATTGGCCATCCTGCCAGGCGTCAAATTGCACTTCTTCTATGCGCTGGCCAAGCTTAATATTTTCGCGTAGCCGTATCACATTAAAAGTTTTAGGTTTATGCATGTTTATCACCAATTCGGGCGTTTTTATTTTATTATCTGTTGCCCAATAGCTATAGCGGTCGGCATCAAGCAGGTTGGTGGCACCAAATTTCACTTTGTTGCTTCCGCGAGTGTTGCTGGCGGTAAGGCTAGCGCCTTTAGCCAAGTTGATGGCAAAAGTTTGCTTCAAAATATAACCAAATCCTTTCAAAGACTGCACATCATGTTGATTTAACCGCCCGGTTTTGTCAGGCGATAACCCCAAATCAAGCGATGCGCCCCTGCCCACGCTTTGATAATAAAGGTTTAGTAAAGCCGACGGCGTTTTCACCGAATCATCCTGCGTTTTATGGTAAAACCAACCGGGACGTAGCGAAACGTCACATTCCGCTGGCATCCAGTACTTGCCATCGCGATGACCTTCGGTGCCTTCGTAGTCTTTTACAAAGCCATTCCCGGGTTTTTTGCCTTCCTCCGGCGCATGGGGCGTATAAGTGGCCCAACTTGTTTCGCCGGCTTGTCCGCGTTCATTGCCTACCCAGCGCACGTCGGGCCCAACATCGCCAAAAATAGCGGCATCGGGCTGTAATTTACGTGTTATGCCCCAGGTTTGCTCCCAGTCGTAATAGGTAGAACGGTCTATCTTACGCACTTCTTTAGCGCCGCCATAATAACCATCCCCGCCATTTGCACCGTCGTGCCAGGACATAAAAAGCTGCCCATACTTAGTATATAATTCTGTAAGTTGCTTACGGTAAACATTTGTTACATATTCTGGTGTGCCATAAAGCGCGCTATTCCTATCCCATGGAGAGCAATATACACCCATTTTCATGCCCAATTTGTTACAGACTGCACGGTATTCGCCTACTATATCGCCTTTACCGCCCTTATATGGGCTTTTAGATATATTATAAGTTGTTGTTTTCGTTGGCCAAAGGCAAAAGCCATCATGGTGTTTGGCAACCACTATAATCCCCTTAAAACCACCGGCTTTTGCTGCGCCCACTATCTGCATAGCGCTAAATTCGGTAGGGTTTACAATTGCAGCGCCCTCGTCTCCGTAGCCCCACTCTTTATTCATATAAGTAGTTGGTCCAAAGTGTATTATACAGTACATACCTGTTTCCTGCCATTGCAACTGACCTTTGGTGGGCAGCGGCCCATAAGGTTTTGGCGCTTTCTGGGCAAGGGTTAGTATAGGCAACAACAGTAAAAAGAGTAAGTATTTCATAACAAATGATGTATGGGTTTGCTAATGTAAATAAATCGGCGCGGTTTTAGGAGGTGAAATTTTAAGCTATTTTTGCCCCATTATTCCATCTATCCCTGCTATTAACTGTATATGTACTCTAAAGACCAGGCAACTGAACTTAAACAAGCATTTTGGACTGCATTTGGGCAGTACGTGCGGCCGGTGTTATCTGCCGATGGATTGCGCATTAACTGGATAAATTACAAAACCGGCGTTAAGCATATCTATTTTAAAATGCAGGCTGACAATAAGTTAGCCAGTATCTCTATCGATATTACCCACCCCGATACCGAATTACAGGAACTGTTTTTAGAGCAATTTAGTACCTATAAAACCTTATTACACAGCACACTGGGTGAAGAATGGGAATGGCAGCTTCACGTACCCGACCAATATGGAAAAATCGTTAGTCGTATTTATACCGAGTTGCAGCCGGTGAGTATTTTTAAACAAGAGGACTGGCCAAAATTGATCTCTTTTTTTAAGCCCCGGATGATTGCACTGGATGAATTTTGGAGTACCGCTAAATATGCCTTCGAGGTTTAAGCGTGGCCGTTTACCGTAATTTACCCGAAAAAACCTTTAAAATTCTTCAAAAATCTTTGAAAAATCTGAGCTTTTCTGCCTAAAAAAACAAATAGCTTTTTGTTTAATATTATGCTAATTTTGTTAGTATGAAAAAATCGGGTTATGCTGATATGCCTTTGCACTATGGGCACGTGCCCATTTGGCTTGCCGAACGGATGGCGAAGCTGGGGCTTGCCGTGGTGGAGAACATCGTGCTGGATTATGGCAAAGACGAAGTACTGCGCCGCCTGAGCGACCCGTTCTGGTTTCAAAGCCTTGGGGCGGTGATGGGGATGGACTGGCACTCCTCGGGCATCACCACGTCGGTTATGGGCGCTTTAAAGAAAGCCATTAACCCGCATAGCCGCGACCTTGGTATTTACATTTGCGGCGGCAAAGGCAGGCACAGTAAAAACACACCGGAAGAACTGATGAACATTGGCAACCGCACCGGTCTTGATGGCAATTACCTGGTGAAGTGCAGCAAGCTAAGCGCCAAGGTTGATAACACCGCCATACAGGATGGCTTCCAGTTATACACTCATAACTTCATTTTGAGCGATACAGGCAAGTGGGCCGTTGTACAGCAAGGGATGAGTGATGCCAGCAGCACTGCCCGTCGCTATCACTGGCATTCGGAATACCTTACCAGCTTTGTGGATGACCCGCATACCAGCATCTACGGTAAAAACAACGGTTATATTTTAAACATGGCCGATAAGGAAGCTGCCCCCAGCCGCGACGGTGTAATGCAGATAACAGCCGAACATCCCGAAAAAATGCTGAAGGAGATAAGCAAGCTGGTAATGCCTAACCACCATGATGTGCGGGCGAAAGATGTAGGCCTTAAACGCCTTGGCGCGGTTTTGTGGTTGGCACACGAGCAGCAACCTAAAGATTTTGAAGGATTACTTTCTTTGCAGGGGCTCGGGCCGCGTACGCTGCAGTCCTTAGTTTTGGTGAGCGAGGTGATACATGGTACCCCATCGAGGTTTAAGGACCCGGCGCGGTTTAGCTTTGCACATGGCGGCAAGGATGGGCATCCCTTCCCTGTGCCCACTAAAGTTTACGATGAAACCATCAGTACCCTGCAAACGGCCATCTACAAGGCAAAAATGGGCAATAACGAAAAGAATGAAGCTATACGGCGCTTAACCAACATTGCGCAGGCAGCCGAAAATAATTTTACCCCCAACGCCGATTTTGAAAAGGTGATAGAGAAAGAACGCCGCGAAAGCTGGAAGTATGGCGGCCGCACGGTTATGGGGAAAGCAAAACCGCCCGTAGAACAACAGCTTAGCTTATTTTAAGCCAGCGCAAATTTCGTTGGCCCTATTTAGGTGGCTTTTTAATTTAGGCAGCATTTTATCCGCAAAGCCGGTAAGCTTTTTATTAGGGTTGCCGGTTACAGTTTTAAACAAGGCGATGGTTTGCTCGTGGTCTTGCACCATGGCCTGTATATAGTCCTTATCAAAATCGTTACCCGTTTTTTTGCTGAGCGCTTCAATTACCTGTGTATGCACTTTTGTTAAAGTATCGGGTATGCCGGCAGATTGTTCAGCTGCTATCTTTTTTAATTCGTTTCCCGCCTCGGTATGCTCGGCTATCATCATATTGGCAAAATCGGTTATGGCTTTGCTTTTTGATGCCGTTAAGGCCAAGTGCGACAACTGTATTTCGGCATTGCCCCCTTCTATGCCTCTTGTAATAAAATTCTGGGCCTCTGCATCTACAGTGTTATTAAAATTCCGGGCCTTTCGGTTCTCGTTACAAGCGTGTAGGGTAACAAAAACAGTAAGGATAAATGCTATGCAAGCCAGTTGTTTCATCGTACAATGCTAAGTGTGTAATTGGTGTAACAAACATAAGCCATTCCTGTTTATGAAAGCAGGAATTTAATTTTACAATAAAATGAAAGTTTTAAGTTTTAAGAAAATAGCCTCGCGCATTTGGTTGTTCCGCCGACACGCAGCTATCCGTTGCGTTTAATTCTAAAATAGGGTTCATTAACTTAAAGCCATTAGTTGTTTTTTGAGATGTGTTCCGATACGGTATTTAATTGAGCCGGGTAAATCCTTGCATTTTTACGGCAGGCCGGTGGTTAACTAACTAAACGGATTCTTTCCCTCCCCAAAAAATTCCCTATAATTGCCATCGAACTTATATATAATACCATGCAAGCCCTGCACATCATCAAAATTGGCGGCAACGTTATTGATAACTCGGAGAACCTTCACCGGTTCCTGAAGGATTTTACCGCGCTGGAGGGTGCCAAAATACTGGTGCATGGCGGCGGCAAGGTAGCCACGCAGGTATCAGAAAGTATGGGAATTGAGGCGCAACTGGTAGATGGCCGCCGTATTACGGATATCGACACCCTACGCATTGTAACGATGGTTTATGCCGGGCTTATTAATAAGAACATCGTAGCGCAATTACAACGCTATGGCACCAACGCCATCGGGCTTACAGGTGCCGACGGTGATTTTATCCGCGCAAAAAAACGCCCGGTTAAGACGATAGATTATGGCTTTGTGGGCGACCTGTTCGACGGTTCCATCAACCCGGATAATATCAGCAAGTTGTTGGACAGTGGTTTTAGCCCTGTTTTTTGCGCTTTGACACATGATGGCGAAGGGCAAATGCTGAATACTAACGCAGATACCATTGCATCTGCATTAGCGGTTGCGCTCTCTGCTAAATACGAAACAACGCTGGTGTATTGTTTTGAGAAGAAAGGCGTTTTGCAGGATATTAATGACGAGGATTCGCTGATAAGGGATATAGACCCGGAACGTTACGAGCAATTAAAGATAGACAAGATCATCCACAGTGGTATGCTGCCCAAATTGGATAATGCCTTTACCGCAATATCCTGCGGGGTTAAAGCGGTCATCATTGGGCATTCGGACGACTTGGGGCAACTAAAAAACAAGCAGGGTTTTGGTACCCGTTTAAGTAAATAACATGAGCACACAACAACATATTGCCATATTAGGCAGCGGCAACATTGGCTTAGCATTGGCAAAAGGCCTGGTAAAAGCCGGCATTTTTACCCCGCAGCAAATTACCCTGACGCGCCGCAATACTGCCGCCCTTGCCCCTTTGGCTGCAGAGGGGTACAATGTTACCGCCAATAATGCCGATGCAGTAAGCAAAGCAGATATTGTAGTTTTAGCCATCCTGCCGCAGCAATTAAATAAACTACTGGATGAGATAAAACCAGCCACCACAGAAGGCAAACATTTGCTGATATCCGTAGTATCAGGTGTTAGCTGTGCGGATATACGCAAGCAGCTGAGCTTAGATGTGCAGGTGATCCGCGCTATGCCCAACACAGCCATAGCCATTGGCCACAGCATGACCTGTATTGCTACTGATACCGCTTCAGACGCCAATATTAGCCTCGTAAAATCATTATTTGATACCGTTGGCGTTACCATACAGATAAACGAAGAACTGATGACCAGCGCCACCGCACTTTGTGCCTGCGGCATCGCTTTCTTCCTGCGCTCTATACGCGCGGCATCGCAGGGTGGTACCGAGATCGGTTTCCATGCGCACGATGCATTAAAGATGGCGGCGCAAACCGCCAAAGGCGCTGCAGACCTGCTTTTGCAGCTTGCCTCGCACCCGGAACAGGAAATTGATAAAGTAACTTCGCCAAAAGGCTGTACAATAGCCGGGCTTAACGAAATGGAACATAACGGTTTTAGCTCCGCTATGATAAAAGGGATAAAAACCTCTGCCGAAAAAGCTGGGGTACTTTATAAGAGCGAATAGCGCGCCTAGGTAAGAGGTCGAGAATTAAGAATTAAGAGTCAAGAAACAAGATAAGAAGAAAAATCTTAAGCCTTGGCTCTTGATTCTTAAACTCTTGCATCTACATTAACTTCCTCCATTGAACCCGAAGGGCGTTAAATTGGCCACTTTTTGCCAACCCATATAACCCTCAAAAAATAAATCCTGCGGCTTGTAAAAAGCGCCTTTGGCATCTATAATAACCGATGGCGCCTCCAGGTTAATGATGGACGATTGCCCGTCATCCAATCGCGTATCGTTGTACAGTTTGCTTAAGCTGTAGCCATTTGCCTGGTATTGCGTTTCTTCTTGTTTTTTCAGATACACTACAAACAACGCGCGTGTAAAGCCCAGTTTTTTATAATTTGTGTTAATTGCGGTGATCATCGTATCCACTTCAACCCTCCTCTTGCGTACCAACGAATCACTATGCGCTATGTAACCATCTCCGCCGGGTGTCCATTTGGCTAATTCATATACTATAAACCCTTGCTCTTTTGTATCGTTGTTGTATAACGAACTTATAAAATGCTGTATCGACCCCTGGTAGGCAGCTGCCCTGTTCTCCTTCCATACAGCCTCTTCTTCGGGGGTGCCTGTTAGGTTTTCAAATGAAGGGTAACCTTGATATACTACCGTATTTTTGCGGGTATCATATTCAAAATTTACCAGCAAATAAGTTATTCTGTAACCGAGCGCCTTATTTTCTATCTTCAAAAGTTCCTCGCTGCCTGCCTTAAGCAAGTGATGCTCTTTATCATAATTTAAGTTCAAAACCTCGGCATTCATTATTTTGCATTGTTTGGCATTAGCGTTCTCGCCTAAAAACTGGGCGTTAAACAGCTCCAGGTTTTTGTACCACTCTTTGTTGTTAGGCTTAATTGTAACCTCGCTTAGTTGCGCGGTGCTGGCAGTGAGCATAATGTTTAAGCTTACATCGCCCTCGCCTACCATCAATTGTTTTAAGAATGCATTATAACCCAGCATTTTTACTATCAGCGAATAATTGCCGGGGGGCACCCTGGTAAACTTAAAAACGCCGGCAACATTGGTGGCCGTCATAAATTTTGTACCGGTTAAAAAAACAGTAGCACCGGGCAAAGCGCCTTTATCATCCCTAACAGTGCCACTAACGGTAAAGGTTTGCTGCGCCTGGGTAGTGCCGGCAAAAATCAAACTGAACAATAGAATGCTTAGAGTTTTTAACGCGTTTTTCATCTTATGCGATTTTATTTGGCAATGCCTTCAGGCTGGCATTAATACAATTGGTGCATAAATATATCGAAAAGAATTTATGAACGTAGCAGCAACATTTCCACAATTACTCTCCTCAGCCTTATAAATAAAACATAAAGTTTAAATTGCAGCCCTTACACGTACACTTTTTTTATGGCTAAAACCGCAACTTCTATATATACTGTCCAGTTTTGGTTGGTTTGCGTCAGTTCTCTTTTGTTTTCAGCAAGTTATAATATGCTAATACCCGAGTTGCCTGCCTACCTCAGCAGCATGGGCGGCGGCGAACATAAGGGCTTGATTATTGCCTTGTTTACGCTCACTGCCGGCATTTCGCGCCCTTTTAGCGGCAGGTTTACCGATAAGCTTGGCCGCGTGCCGGTAATGGCGGTCGGCTCTATCGTATGTTTTATTTGCGGCTTTTTATACCCTGTGCTTAGTTCGGTGTCGGGCTTTTTGTTTTTGAGGCTTTTGCATGGCTTTTCTACCGGTTTTAAACCTACGGCTACTGCCGCGTATGTTGCAGATATAGTACCCCGCGAACGCTGGGGCGAAGCACTGGGCATGCACGGCCTATTGTTTAGTACCGGTATGGCGGTTGGCCCGGCAATTGGCAGCTATATCCGCATGACGCATTCGCTCAATACGCTTTTTTATACGTCTTCTTTTTTCGCCTTAATGTCTATAGTGATATTGATGAACATGCGCGAAACATTGAAAGAGCGCGAACGCTTTAACCTGGGAATGTTCAAGATCTCGCGAAAGGATATTATAGCCGTTGAGGTTTTGCCCGCAGCCATTGTTACGCTACTATCTTATCTATCGTACGGAGCGATCCTTACGCTTATCCCCGACTGGAGCCATCACCTCGGGATTGCCAATAAGGGATGGTTTTTTGTAGTGTTTACCTTAGCATCGCTCTTTATCCGGTTGATTGCCGGTAAAGCGTCTGATAAATACGGCCGCTTGCTGGTGATAAAGGTTGGGCTGGCATTACTGGTATTTGCGCTTATTATTGTGGCCTATGCTCATACCATTACCGGCTTACTGCTGGGCGGTGTAGTATATGGGGTATCGCAGGGCATCCTTTCCCCTGCCCTAAACGCCTGGACCATTGATATGAGCCAGCCAAGCCACCGTGGCAAGGCGGTTGCTACCATGTATATATCCTTAGAAGCAGGTATTGGATTGGGTGCGCTGATAGCAGGCTGGTACTACCAGGATGTGATTGCCCAGGTGCCTTATATTATTTACGCTACCGCCGCCGTAACCGTTATTGCGCTTGCTTATATGTACCTGCGCCGCGAGCCGGTTAAAAAAGAAGAGGTTGTGGAAATGGAGGTATTAGGGTAGAATTTACAATTTCCTTTTCCTTAGTTCATCAAACTGGATATCATCGTCCCAACGCCAGGTGCCATCTTCCAATTTGATGTATTTATGTATAATAAAAATGCGCCCTGTAGATTGTTCAGATTTGTGGAAATTGAACATCTTCCGCAACTTGAAATGATACCGCAACCTCTCCGAATACGATAACTCGACAAAGAATTGCCTGCGTTCTTCTTCGTCTTCTTCAAAGGTGGTGTTGATTTTAATCCGTTTCATTTGTTTTGAGTTGTAAAGTTAAAAAGTTTTAAGGTTGAAAGGTTGGGCTCTTAACATTTCAACTTTCAAACCTTCCAACCTTTCAACGCCTCACTACCTCCACGCTCCAATCGCTGCCACTGCCTATTTTGTAAGTATCGGCGAAACTGCCCATATTGAGGGCGAAAGATAATTGCAGCAGGCTGTTTAAGTAAGCCAATGGCTTACCTTCGGGTACATCGCCAAAGGTATGGCTGTATGGAGCATCGCCTTCGTAAACCTGCTTGCCTTTGTTGAATATTTTAACGTGCAGAACGTCGCCGAATTTGGGGTTGAGTTTGGCTACCAGATCGTCATTAATATCAGTCCAGATGTTGCCGTATTGTATATCGTGTACATCTATAGTCCCCTTCAGCACGCCGTTTTCAAAAGTAGAACGCTGGTAAGGGATCATTACCACTTGTTTGGGCAATACTTTGCCCACCTGCTGATAGGTTATCACGCCGGCCGCCAACCGTGCCGCAGTATAAACGTAAACATCGCGCCCGTGGAAGGTGTACGATTTGCCCGACTCTTTGCGGCGGTTAACGGCTTCATCTATTTCCCGCACTTCGGCTATGCCAAAAGCTTCGGCAACGTGGGTAAGCGTGCCGTTATCGGGCGTTACGATGAACTGCCCGGTTTTTGTTTTTACCACAACAGATTTGCGCGAGGTACCTACTCCCGGATCGACCACCGAAACAAACACCGTACCCTTTGGCCAATAGTTGATGGTTTGAAACAGGCGGTACGATGCCTCCCAGATGTTGTAATTTGGGATCTCGTGCGTAAGGTCGAAAAGCTTTAAGCCTGGCGATACACCCATAGCCACGCCTTTCATGGCAGACACAGCGCCATCCTTTAACCCAAAATCGGTTTGGAGGACGATAATGTTGTTTTGTGCTTGTACATTATTTAAACAAAACAATAATAAGAAAAAGGCGAGGTGTTTGTACATGCTCATCGTGATAAATTACAATGCAGCAATTTACATAAATCAATTAAAATGGAGGATGTTTAGAGGCAGCAACATTAACCTTACATCATGCCGAAATTTTTTCGGCACCCCACACGCAAAGTAGTGAGCCTGCTGAGCGATTCAACAAAGTGGTTACCTTTATGATGGGGTGTTGAAACAAGTTCAACGTGACGTGGGTGTTTTTATTCCGAAGCTTCTTCGCCCTTTTCGCCAAGCTCTACAATATCGCCTTCTTTATACAAAATGGCCAGCAAAGTTTTGCGCCAAACGGGTTTCTGGCGAAGCAAGAATTCCAAATCCATACCAAAGTGCTTAAACTCTTCGTGCTGCGCGTTTTGCATGATCGCTTTTGCTTGCGGGTCTTTTTCTACCGAGATGCGTTGCTCGTACCAGTTTATCGCCTCAGCTTCTTCGCCAAGAGAGACGATCATGCGGGCGAAAGTGCGGGTTTTGTCGCTCAGCTCATTAGCCGGCTCGTGGTATTGGTCAAATGCCATAATATTTCTTTTTTTGAGTATAAAAGAGATATGATGGCAATTTGTTTTCGCAGGATAGGGAGGTTTAGCAGCTTAATCTATTTTACCGTTTTTTACATCGGTTAAGGTATAAACCTTATAAGTTAGGCCTAAGCGTTTTGCATTCTCCTCAACAGTTTGTTCAAAACCTGCTTCTTTACGGCGTTTATTAACACCCTGCTGATCCGCTATAGGCCAAATAAAAAATTTCCACGCAGATTTTTTGGTTTCGGGGTCGGTTATACCCATGCCTTTTGCTTGTGTACCCCAAATTTGTTCTTTATTGTTATACATCAGCGAGCGGTCTTTCATCATCGCATAAAGCCTGAAAGGCAGCTCTTTTTTGTCAGCGGCTTGTTTAACTACGTCTAAATACTGGTCTATCTTTGTGGAATGTTGCAGTACATAAAATACGGCTTCGTTAGTAGGTTCGCCTACCAAAGTTTTACCCGGGTAACCATACTGTTTAATAATAGCCTCTATCCGTTTTGTACTTGATGAATCGGCGGCGGTTTGCAGCTTCCATAAGTAATCTGTAAGCCCGGTTTTGGGCACATTATAAACTTTTGCCAGGGAATCTATCCTGGCGCTATCCAGTTTAACAGATATAAAAGCCCGGTACTTTTGGTCCAGGGCATAAATACTGTCAAGCTCGTGCTTTAGAGGCAGGTTTACCTGCGCTTTTAAAACAATGGACAAAAGCGCAAGCACCAGCGTAACGCCTGATCGTTTCATATAAATTCGGCTTAAATCACCTCGTTAATGCTCATTTCCCTTATCTCTTTAGAAACATTAGGCCTGCCGTTTTTAAATGCCTTGCGCGGCGTTAAACCCAACAACTCAAACATGGCCATATCCTCATCAAATGATGGGTTTGGCGTTGTAAGCAATTTTTCGCCGGCAAAGATGGAGTTGGCGCCTGCCATAAAGCAGAAAGCCTGCTCTAAAGTGCTCATCTCGGTACGGCCGGCAGAAAGCCTTACCACGGTTTTTGGCATTACAATGCGTGCAGTGGCTATCATCCTTACCATATCCCAAACCGAAACACGCGGCTGATCTGCCAGTGGCGTGCCTTTAACCGGTACCAGGGCATTAATAGGCACCGACTCGGGATGCTTTGGCATATTGGATAATGTTTTCAGCATAGATATCCTATCGGCAACCGTTTCGCCAAGGCCGATGATACCGCCGCTGCATACCGATATTTTTGCTTTGCGCACATGTTCTAAAGTTTGCAGGCGGTCATCATAAGTGCGGGTGGTAATGATGCGTTTATAGTCGTCCTCAGAGGTATCTAAATTGTGGTTGTAGGCGTACAATCCCGCATCGGCCAACCGTTGCGCCTGCGATTCGGTAAGCATGCCCAGTGTGCAGCAAACTTCCATATCCAGCGAGTTTACGGCTTTCACCATATCAATCACTTTGTCAAAGTCGCGGTTATCGCGCACTTCGCGCCAGGCGGCGCCCATACAAAGGCGGCTTGCACCACCGTTTTTGGCTTTTTGCGCCGCAGCCAAAACTTCTTCTTTGGGCATAATGGCATGTACATCCACCCCGGTATTATAGCGGGCAGCCTGCGGGCAATATGCGCAATCCTCGGGGCAACCACCGGTTTTAATAGAAATAAGGGAGCTTATTTGTACTTCAGCATAATCTTTATTCTCGCGGTGTATGCTTGCCGCCCGGTAAACCAGGTCAAGCAGTGGTGAGTTGTATATTTCGGCTATTTCCTCGTGTGTCCAGTTGTATCTTACTTCGGTCATCTATATCGGTATTTTGATGGTTCAAATTTATAACAAAACTCTATTCGCTGTTAGCTATGCAGCAAAAACTTACTTGCAAGCCACAGTGGCAGCAAAAATCCTGCGCAATCGGTAAACGTTGTAATGATGATGGACGATGCCACCGCAGGGTCTATCCCTACCCTTTTTAGCACCAGCGGGATGGATGCGCCGGTTAGCCCGGCTATAACCAGGTTACCCGTCATTGCTAAAAACAGCACCAACCCAAGCAATGGGTCGGCATCGTAAAACATCGCGATAGCAAAAACAATAAGCCCGTTGGCTGCACCATTTAACAGCCCAACCAAAAACTCTTTGAGCACGGTATTGTAAGCTTGTGCGTCGCTCAGGTCGCTCAATGAGATCCGGCGAACGGTAACTGCCAGCGACTGCGTTGCCGCATTGCCGCCCATACCCGCAATAATGGTCATATAAGCTGCTATTTGCGGCAATTGCGATACGGTGCTATCAAAATGCCTGATGATGGATGCTGCCAAATAAGCGGTACCCAGGTTAATTACCAGCCATGGCAGGCGGCTTTTAACCGCTTCTTTCCAGTTACCGCTTAGTTCCTCATCTTCGGATACACCGGAGATCTTCAGTATATCCTCGGTACTCTCCTGCTCCATTACGTCGATGATGTCATCAACTGTAACACGGCCCAGCAGTTTCATATGATCGTCCACAACCGGGATAGTAGTGAGGTTGTATTGAGATATCAACCCGGCAACATCTTCCTGATCGAGTTCGGCTTTTACGTAGATGAAGTTCTTATCCACCAAATCGCTTACGCGAGCGTCTGAACGGGCTTTGATGATGGATTTGATAGAGAGTATGCCTTGCAGGATATCGCCGTCGTCTACCACGTAAATGGTATAAAACTCCTCCATCTCTTCAGATTGGCGGATGATCTCGTCCAATGCATCTTTTTTATCAAGATTGATATTTACCTTGATAACTTCGGAGTTCATCAGCCCGCCCGCCGTATCCTCATCGTACTTTAAAAGTGCGCGGATGTTGTGTGCATCCTCCTGGTCGATGTCCCGGAGGATCTCGTGCTGCTCATGCTCTTCCAGCTGTGAAATGATATCCGTAGCGTCGTCATAATCCAGCTCCTCAACAATGTCTGACCGCTTCTCAGGATGCATGTTTAGCAGCAAGTCTTCGGGATGCGATTCCTCGGTCATTTCCGAAAGCACTTCCGAAGCAATATCCGCGGGCAGCATATTGATGATACGCTCCTTGGCCTCCTGTGGCAATTTTTCGAACAGGATAGCTATTTCAGAGGCGTGGTACTCTTGCAGAACTGCCTCTAAACCAGCATCATCCCCATCAAGCGCAGTTTTAATGCGCAGCAGGTCCGATTTATCTATTTCAAAAGATTGCATATGGAGGCAAATTAGGCAAAATTGGCGGGAACTGGGGGCTTAAAAACGCAATTTAGAAACGTTTTTGTGTTAGGTTGACGCGTTAACCGCTATAATTATAAACCACCTTTAGCCCTGTTTGTTTATCGAGTTTGCTCATCACCTGCTCTACCTGTGTTTTACGGACAGAAAATTTAATGCTGCAATTAAGTTCCGAGGCCTGCTCCAATACCTGTAGTTGCTCGTCTTTAATGATGCGCATCACCTCGTTCATTTGCGGGTACTCAAACGTAATGGTGTAGATATCGTTAACCGTTTTTTCAATGATCTCAGCGCTTTCCAGCGCCGCCTCTGTTGCCAGTTTATAGGCGTTTATCAATCCGGGCACACCCAATAAAGTGCCGCCGAAATAACGCACCACTACTATCAGTACATTGGTGATGTTTTTTGACAGCAGCGTGTTTAAAATAGGCC